>MNEG01000104.1 GCA_001917585.1 Candidatus Rokubacteria bacterium 13_1_40CM_68_15 | reverse complement strand
CGACGAGCACGCGCTCGACGCCGAAGTGGTGGGCCATGATCTCGGCCACCGCGATGGCCTCGATGGTTTTCCCCAGCCCCATGTCGTCACCGATGAGGCAGCGGCCCGCGCGGCCGGCGAAGAGCGTGGCCTCGCGCTGGTAGTCATAGAGCGGCACGCGGAGGAGATTCTTGAAGACGGCGCTCCGGATGCTGCGTGGAAACGCCTCGGTCAGAACGTTCTTCCGGCGCTCGGCGTCACGCACCTGGGCGACGAAGCCCAGCGCGTCCTCGTAGCAGCGCAGATCGGGATCGAGGCGCGCCGCCGCAGGCAGGAACGTCTCGAACTGGGCGAACACCTCCGTCCGCAGCGTCCCGCCGCCGTCGAGCGGGTGAACGCGGTGTTGTGGAAGCGCTTCCCTGTTCGGCTACCTGCCCGGTGAACGGCCCGTCGGTGCGCCGGCGCCGTCGTTCTCGGCGATGGAGCTGGCGCTACGGAGCAACCCCGCGCTGGTTCAGGCGCTCCTCTTCCGCGCGACCATTCGCCCGCGAGCCGCGACCTCTTTGGAGCGCGTCACCGAGGCCGGTTGGCGGCGAGGTCTGAGGTAGCGGAGCGGGCAGAAACCTGGCATAATCCGTTACCAAGGGAAGGGGGTGGTGCCAAGTGCCCTTGGAGAAGGAGGAATTGGGTCGTCGGTTGAAGCACGCCAGGGAGGCGCTCGGCCTGACCCAGGAAGACGTGGCGACTCAGCTCGGGCTCTCGCGGGGCGCGCTGGCGCAGTTCGAGGCCGGCGTCAAGCCGCCGAACAGTCTCCACCTCGCCCGCCTCGCCGACATCTACCGGCGCGATCTCGGGGAACTCCTGGCGGAGCAGTTCGACGAAACCGCGCGCGACCCGCTGACCGCCCTGTTCAGGGCCGACGCTCAGCTTGCCAGCGACCGCGCGCGGGCGAATGCCGTCGCCGAGTGCGCGAAGCTCTGTCGCGAGTACACGAACCTCGAGACGCTCCTCGGCATCGACCAGGACCGAGTCTACGACGTCAACTACAACACGCCCCCCATGCGCACGCGCTGGGACGCCATCCGCCAGGGCGAACGGCTGGCGGAGCTCGAGCGGGCGCGCCTGCGGAGGGGCGAGGATCCCCTCACCAACCTCGTCGAGATCCTGGAGGCCCAGGGCGTCCGGTTCATCGAGATGTCGCTTTCCGAGAGTATCTCCGGGCTATTCCTCAGCGACAGCAGGTACGGGCCATCGATCATCGTGAACGACGACCACCCGCTGCGACGCCGTGTGTTCTCGTGTGTGCACGAGTACTGCCACGTCCTCGTCGACCGCGATCGCGGCGGGCTCGTGAGCCGCGCCGAGAACCGGGAGGAGCTGCCTGAGGTGCGGGCCAATTCGTTCGCCGCCGCCTTCCTGATGCCCGAGGGAGGCGTCCGCGCCTTCGTCCGGCGCCTCGGTAAGGGCGAGCAGAGCCGGAGCCAGCTCAGCGCATACGACGAGACCGCGGTGGTGGAGGGGCAGCGGCGGCGGGAGGCGCACTCGCAGGACATCCAGGTCTACGACGTCGCTCACCTGGCCCATCACTTCGGCGTGAGCTACGAGACGGCGCTCTACCGGCTGCTGAATCTCAAGCTCGTCACCGAGGAGGAGCGCGTCGTGCTCGCCGAGCAGAAGGAGACCGCCGCCGGCATCATGCGGTTCCTCGGACCCGAGCCCGACGCCAAGGCGCCCGGGCACAAGCCGTTCCGGCACCAGCTCGTGCTGTTGGCCGTCGAAGCGCTCCGCCGGGAGGTCATCAGTCGGGCCAAGCTCAGGGAACTCTGCGACCTGGCGCAAGTCCAGCCCGGCGAGTTCAAGGCGCTGGTCGCGACGGTCGAGGAGCCGGGGACGGCGCCGAGAGGGCGACGGGCCTACGTCCCGCGGGCGTGAGGGGTGGAGAGGGATGCTGATGGACGCCTGCTGGCGGTCGTCGATTCGAGCTTCCTCATCAACTTCCTCGCGGTCGATCGGATGGACATCCTCGGCCGTCTCCGGCAGTTCCGCTTTCACGTGGTCAACCACGTGCGTGCCGAGGTCCGATTTGACGACCAGCGCGGCCGGCTGCAAGCCGCGATGGAGGGTGGGGCGGTGACGGAGATCGAGATCACCGATCCCGGTGAGATCCGGCTTTACGACGAGCTCCGGCGCGTGCTCGGAGACGGCGAGTCGGCCTCCCTCGCCGTGGCCGTCAGTCGCCGGTGGGTGATTGCGGCCGACGAGAAAGGGCGGTTCCGGCGCGAGCTGTTCACCCGGCTCGGGGAGGGCTACCTGCTGGATACCCTCGGCGCGCTGGTCATGGCGATGAGAGCGGGCGTGATCACCGTCGAGGAGGCCGAGGCTCTGCGCGGGCAACTTCGCGAGAATCGGTTCGAGTTGGACCCGACGCCTTTCGACGAGCTGTTGAAGGACGAGTGACTGGGTAGCCGCGAGATGACCGACCCGGCAGGACGCCTCAGAGTATTTGCCTACGTGAACGCCGACCGGGCGGCGCTGTACCGGGCCGTCATGCGCGTCTTCATGGACGCCAAGGCTCGCTTCACGCTTCATCTCAGACCCCAGGAAGTAACGGAGGCGGTCGCCTTCGCGCGCCTCCCGGAGCCCGCCGACTCAGCAGCCGTCGAGGCGGCGCTCGGGCAACTACGGGAGTGGGGCAACCTCGAGGCCCATCCGGATACGGCCGATGTTGCGACCGTCGAGGAATTCTACCGGCCTCGGTATCTCTTCCAGCTCACGCCCCAGGGCGAGGCCGCCGAGCGCGCGCTCTCGGTCTACGAGGAGACGCTCGACAAGCGAGGCGAGCTCCAGAGCGCCGCGTTGAGCGACATCCGTACCCTGCTCGACGAGGTGGCCGACCTCGCCGATGCCCCGGACGTAGACGGGGGCAAGGCGCACCGCGCGCTCAGCACCCTGCGGGACCGGTTCGAGGGGCTGACATCACGGGCTCAGGCCTTCATGAGCAGCCTCCAGCGGACGATCGATCTCCAGGGCGTCGACGTGCCGAAGTTCCTGACGTACAAGGAGACGCTCATCGGCTACCTGGAGCGTTTCATCGGCGAGCTCGTGGTCGCCACCGCCGACATCGGCGCGACGCTTCAGCGTATCGAGGAACAGGGAATCGACCGACTCCTCGAGGCGGCAGCCCGGCGGGACCTGGCGGACGCGCTGGACCCGACACCGGAGGACCACGGTGCCGCGTACGCGGGCTGGCAGGCGCGGTGGGCCGGCCTGCGCTCCTGGTTCATCGGTCGGCCCGAGACCCCGTCGCAGGCCGAGGTTCTGCGCGCGCGTGCCCGCGCGGCCATCCCGGCGCTGCTGGGCGCTGTCGTGAGCATCAACGACCGCCGCTTTACCCGCAGCGACCGGACCGCCGACCTCCGGACGCTCGCCCGCTGGTTCGCCGAAGCGGATAGCGACGCTGCCGCGCATCGCCTGTGGCGCGCCGCGTTCGGGCTGGCGACCGCGCGCCACCTCCTGATCGATGCCGAGACGATGGAAGAACGCGAGGCGCGGCCGGTACCAGCCAGGACAAGCTGGCTCGACGCGCCGCCGTTGCGCATCTCGCCCCGCCTGCGAAGCTCGGGTCGATATGTCCGCCGCGGCCGACCGAACGACGTCATCGACCGCTCCAGCGAGAAAGCGCTGCTGGCGGAGGCGGCCGCAGCCGAGGCGGCTCAGATCGTCGCCGCCAGGCGACGGCTGGCGACCGGCATGCGGATGCGGCTCTCGGAAATGGTCGTGCTCGATGTGACTGAGTTCGCTCTATTCCTCGAGTTGCTTGGCGAGACGCTGTCGAGCAAGGCTCGCGCCGACGAGCCGGCGGAGGTGGCCTCGCTCGACGGGACGCTCCACGTCATGCTCGAGCCGGTCGGGGACGGCAGCACGGCGACGATCGTCACGGCCGCCGGGCGGTTCTCCGGCCCGGATCATTTCATCACGATACGCGATCTCGTCGGGCTCGTCGCCACGGCCGACGGACACGAACCCGGCCGGCCAGCGGCCCTGGAACGCGCTGCGCAGGCGATCACGATCTGGCGATGAACATGGATACGGTAGCGAGCGACCACTACGACGACCGTGCTCCCAATGCATCGCAAGGACGGCTCGAAGCGCCCGCTGCGCCGCGAAGTATCCGGCCCATGACCGCAGCGCCCGGCGCCCAGCTCGAGCAAGCGACCATCGTCGAGCGGCGTCGGGCGCTGCGCGCGCTCGTACAGCATCCGCTCCTCAGCGCGGCGGGCCCGCTCTCCATCGAGTTCGGCCTGGTGCGTCGCCACGCCGCCTGGTTGCGCGACTGGCTCGCCAGACACCCCGGGTGGAGCCTCCAGATCGACAGCGAGACGGCCCGACTGCGCAAGACGCCGGCGGATCTCGGCGACGGCACGCGCCCCGCTCGCGAGCCGAATAGCGGTCTGCCTTTCTCCAGGCGCCGCTACGTCCTGCTCTGTCTCGCCATGGCGGCGTTGGAGCGGGCCGACCGCCAGACGACGCTCGGCCGGCTCGCCGAGGCCATCATCGGCTTTGCAGCGGCCGACCCCGCGCTGGCCTCCGCGGGAATCAGCTTCGATCTGACCGGGCACGACCAGCGGCGCGACCTCGTCCACGTGATGCGGCTGCTGCTGGACTTGCGGGTGCTCGTGCGCGTGCACGGCGACGAGCAGCAGTACCTGGCCGCACGCGGGGATGTCCTCTACAACGTGAATCGGCCGGCGCTTGCCGGGATGCTCAATGTCAGGCGCGGCCCCTCGACGATCGACGAGACGACGCTCGACCGGCGCCTGGAGGCTCTCGTCCATGAGCCCGCACCCGATACCGACGAAGGGCGGAATCGCCAGCTCCGCTCCAAGCTCACTCGGAAGCTGCTCGATGATCCGATCGTCTACTTCGACCGACTGACGGAGGACGAGCGGACCTATCTGAGCAGCCAGCGTGCCTTCCTTCTCGGCCAGATCCAGGAGGCGACGGGGTTGGTTCCAGAGATCCGGGCCGAGGGCATCGCCATGGTAGACGAGGCTGGCGACATGACTGATCTTGGCCTACCGGAGGAGGGGACCGAGGGGCATCTCACGCTGCTGCTCGGGGAGCACCTTGCCGAGCATGCCCGGCGCGAGGGATCGGTCGCCGTGGCGTATGCGACGCTGCATCGGCACGTTGCGGATCTCATCGCCCAGCACAGGTCTCACTGGCGCAAGGACGTGGCGGAGCCCGGCGCGGAGGTGGCCCTGACAGACCTGACCATCGAACGCCTTGAGGCGCTTCGCCTGGTGCGGCGCACCAACGAGGGCGCCGTGCCGCTCCCGGCCCTCGGCCGGTACGCGCTCGATCAGGGCAGGGATGTGGACGCGCCACGTATCGACAGGCTCCCGGGAGAGCGGACGGTATGACTTTCGACAGCGCATCAGCCAACGGCGCGGCCGCGCCCGTGCTGCCCGTCGCGGATTCTCGGCGGTGGCAGCCGATCCGCGGCGGCCTGCTCAACATCTATCGCTACGACTACGAGGAATTCCGCTACGAGCAAGGGCGCCTCCTCCTGCGCGGCGACAACGGCACCGGCAAGTCGCGCGTGCTCGCGCTGCAGCTCCCCTTCCTGCTGGATGGTGAGGTCGCGCCCCACCGCCTCGAGCCCGACGGCGACCCGGCGAAGCGGATCGAGTGGAACCTGCTCCTCGGCAAGCACCAGGACCGGCTCGGCTACACGTGGCTCGAGCTCGGTCGTCGCGACGACGACGGCGCTCGGCACTACTTGACGCTGGGCGCCGGTCTGAGGGCGGTCGAAGGCCGTGGCCTCGTCGGGAAGTGGTTCTTCGTCACCCGTCAGCGGATCGGCGAGGATCTATTCTTACAATCCGCCGCCGGCCCCGCGCTGACGCGCGAACGGTTGGCCGAGGCGATCGGCGACCGCGGCGAGATCGTCACGAGCGCCTCGGCATACCGGAGAGCCGTTGACGCGGCGCTCTTCAAGCTCGGTGAGCATCGCTACGGCGCGCTCGTCGACCTCCTTGTCCAGCTCCGCCAGCCGCAACTCTCTCGGCAGCTCGACGAGCGGCGGCTCTCGGCTGCGCTCAGCGAGGCCTTGCCGCCGGTCGCGCCGGCCATCGTTGCCGACGTGGCCGAGTCGTTCCGGAGTCTCGAGGCCGATCGAGTGGCGCTCGAGGCGTTCCAGGCGGCGAGTCGCGGCGTCGAGCAGTTCCTCGAAGGGTACCGGCGATACACGCGTGTCGCGGCGAGGCGACGCGCTGACGACGTACGCCGCACGCACGCGGCGTACGAGGCGACGATGCGCCGTCTCAGGGCCACGGAGACCGAACGCGATGCGAGGGGCCGAGAACTCGAGGGCCTCGAGGTGCGTATCGATCGGCTCGTGCTCGGTGAGCGAGCGGCGGCGACCGCGGTCGAGACGCTGCTCGGCAGCCCGCAGATGCGTGACGCCCAGGCCCTCGATCACGCGCGTCGCGCGGCAGACCAGCGAGCGGAAGAGGCGAAGGAGGCTGAGAGCGCGCTGGCGCGGGCGCGCGAGGCCCGCGTCCGATGGGAGCACGATCGGGACGAGGCGATGCAGGCAGTGGCCGTCTCGCGTGTCGCGGTGGCGGAGATCGCGGCGCAGGCCGCAGACCTCGGCGCGGCGGCCGGACTCGACGCCACCCATCGCGCCGCCGTCGGGCCCCTTGCGCTTCCCGACGGCAGGCTTGATCCGTCGGCTCTCGACGCGGCCGAGCGGCACGTCGAGCAGGCCGTCGGTGAGCGACTCCGGGCCGCACGGCACGTGCGGGAGCTCGCAGGTTTCGTCGACGCGGCGCAGACGGCGCTCTCGGCGGCGAAGCAGTCGCACACGGAGCTCACGGCGCAGCTCGACGAGGTGTTCGGTGCCGAGCGCATGGCGCACGAGGCGCTCGCACGCGAGCGGGAGCACCTGGCCCGCGCATTCCGCGCCTGGACCGCGTCACTCGTGCAGCTCGAGGCGGGCGATCCCGATGTCGTCGTCGACGAGCTGACGGACTGGTGCCAGACTACGGAGGGTCCGAGTCCAGTGGCCACTCGGGTACGCCAGGCGCTCGACGCTGCCATCGATCGGCTGGCAAGGCATCGGGCCGAGATCGAGCAGCGACGGACGCAGGCGGTTCTGGTCCTCGACCGGCTCCGCGCCGACCGGGCGCGTCTCGCGGGGGGCCAGCACCTGCCACCGCCAGCACCGTATACGCGCGATGAATTTGCGCGGACCGGGCGCGCCGGCGCGCCGCTGTGGCTGCTGTGCGACTTCCGCCCCTCGATCGACGAAGCCGCACGCGCCGGGCTCGAGGCCGCCCTCGAAGCGTCCGGCCTGCTCGACGCCTGGGTCACGCCGGACGGCGCGCTCCTCCCGCAGGGCGTCCGCGACACGGCCATCGTGCCTGGGACGAGCCCCGAGCCCGAGGCCGACGGCCACCTGGGCCTCTGGCTCCTGGCCACCGTCGACCACGACGACCCGCGCACAGCGGGCATGACGAACAGCGTCGTCAGCACGGTCCTGCGGCACATCGGCGCGCGGGCGGGCGCCGGCCACATCTGGGTGGACGTCGACGGCCACTGGCAGCTCGGCCCGTTGCACGGCGCGTGGACCAAGCCTGCGGCGGCGCATATCGGCGAGGGTGCGCGCGAGGCCGCCCGACGCGGACGCCTCGCGGCGCTGGCCGTGGAAATCGCGGGTGAGGAGGAGGAGCTGGCCCTCATTGACACCGACGCCGCGTCGGTTGTGCGGAGGGAGCAGGCGGCTCGCAACGAAGCAGGAGCGGCGCCGGGGGACGACAGAGTTCGTGCGGCCCTCGCCGCCATCGTTGAGGCTGGTCGGACGGCCGCGGCGCTCCGTATCAGGGTCTCTGAGGCAGAGACCCGTGTCGCGGACCGGCGGCAGACGCTCGATGCGGCTACCAGGGTACGCGACGACGCGGCCCAGGATCTCGGGATCGCCGCGTGGGTGGCCGATCTCGGAGGCCTCGAGGACGCGATCGGCGCGTATCGGCGGGCAGTCGCCGGGTTGTGGCCGACGGGCCGGCACCACGCGTCGGTCGCGAATCAAGCCACTCGCGCGGTGGATAGCCTCGCGGAGGCGGTGGACTCCGAGGGGCGGCACGCCGCGCTCCTGCTCAAAGCGCGGGAGAAGGCTCGAACGGCTGCAGTCGAGCGCGACACGCTCGAGCAGTCGATCGGCGCGGCAGTCGAGGAGGTCCTGGAGCGCCTCGCCGATGCTCGCGCGGCGCTCGAGACCGTCCAGTCAGAGCTGAAGCGCACACGAGACGCGCGAGAGACCGCGCGAGTGAGCGAGGCGCTCGCACGCCAGGGAGTGGATACGGAGACTCAACACCTACAAGCCGACGCCGCACAGCGTGATGTCGCGATCGCAGCGCTGAAGACCCTCGGAGCTGCCAGGCTCCTCGACGTCGCGCAGACGGGTTTTGACGCTGGGGACCCACCCGGCTGGTCCGTCACGCGGGCCGTGGAGGTCGCGCGGGGGATCGAGACCGCACTCGCCAACGTCGACAGCGACGATGGATCGTGGCAGCGCGTTCAGAGAGACATCCACGCCAGCATCCAGCGGCTCACCGATACCTTGCTGCCCTACGACTATCAGCCGGGCACGACGATCGAGGACGGCCTCTTCGTGGTCACGGTGCCCTTCCGCGGACGGACCTGCACCATGACCGATCTCCGCTCGGTGCTCGCCGAGGAGGTGACGAGCCGCCAGGTGCTGCTCGACGCGCGGGAACGGGAAATCCTCGAAAATCACCTGATTGGCGAGGTCTCGGCGCATCTCCACGAGCGGCTCCGTGCGGCCGAGGCGCTCGTCCGTGAGATGAACGAGGAACTGCGCACGCGCCACACGAGCACCGGGATGACGCTCCGGTTCACGTGGGAACCGCTGGACGACGGGCCGCCGGGCCTGCTCGAGGCACGTGCACGTCTCCTGCGGGCCGGGGGCACCTGGTCACCCGCCGAGCGGCAGGCGCTCGGCGCGTTCCTCCAGGACCGCATCCGGGCGGTGCGGGCGGCGAACGAGACGGAGACTTGGCAAGAGCACCTCACCGCCGCCTTCGACTACCGCGCGTGGCACCACTTCTGTGTCGAGCGCCAGCAGGACGGCCAGTGGAAGCGGCTAACGCGTCGGACGCACGGCACCGGCTCCGGCGGTGAGAAGGCGATCGCACTGACGATTCCGCAGTTCGCCGCCGCGGCGGCGCACTATCGGACCGCCGATCCGCTGGCGCCTCGCCTGATCCTCCTCGACGAGGCGTTCGTCGGTATCGACAAGCCGATGCGGGCCCAGTGCATGGGGCTCCTGCGCGCGTTCGACCTCGACTTCGTCATGACGAGCGAGCAAGAGTGGGGCTGCTACGCGAGCGTGCCTGGCATCGCGATCTACCACTTGTCCGTACGGCCAGGCATCGAAGCCGTCGGCGTCACGCGGTGGGTGTGGAATGGTCGGGAGCGCACACTGGACGACCAGCGGCTTCCCGGCGCGGCACCGCCGGAAAGCGGGCAGCTCATCAGCCTCCTCGCCACACCAGACGGCGACGGCGCCGTGCGGATGTCGTGATCGCCGACGTCGCGCGCCTGCGGCAACTCCTGGGAAGCGCCGAGCTTGCCTGGCTCGTCGAGCGCGCTCGCCGGCGCATGCCACACGGGGCCGCGGACGGATCGGTCACATTGCACGAACCGACGCCGGCTCAGCGCGAGGCGGTCGATCGGCTCCTCGGGCGGCGGCCCTCGCGCGGCACCTCGCTCACCGTGCGTCTCTCGGACGTTGAGGCGATCCTCCGTCACGCGCAGATCTGCGACAGCCTTACGGAGGCCGTCGAGGTGCTGACCGGCCCGATGGTCGACATGCGAGCCCAGCGGGAGTCCGTGGAGGGGAGTTGGGCCGAGCTATTTGCCACTGAGGAAGCGGGCGGCGGATCGCATCCTGCCGTCAAGGCGTGGCTCGATGAGCTGCGGACGAGCGGAATTCTGAAGAGGCTCTCACGCAACGACCCATCCGTGGGCCGGACGCTGCTGCACTATGCGCGGGAGATCGAGCGGCGGCTGCCGGCGCGAGGCATGCCGCTCGCCGAACTGGCGGCCACCGTCATGGGCGACAGTCACGCCCTCGACCTCAGCGCTCCGCTCGGGACGATAGCGGTGCGGCTTGCCGCTGCCCTGGGCGGCGTCGAGACCTGGGACGGCCCTGAGGCACGGCGGGAGGCGTGGGCGAGCGTGGGCGTCCTGTGCGACGAACTGAGCGCCCCGGTGCTCACGCTGAACGTGCGCGGAGACGGCACGACAGTCACGGACAGCGCGCTCCGGCTGCACGCCGCCGCGGGCGAGCCGTACAGGTTGACCACGCGTCAATTGTTGCGCGATCCACCCGCGTTCGGGCCGAGCATTGCTGGCCGCACCATCTACGTCTGCGAGAATCCGACGGTGGTCGCGTCCGCCGCTAACCGTCTCGGGGCCGGAAGCCAGACAGTCGTGTGCCTCGAGGGGCAGCCCCGGACGGCGACGCACCTGCTGCTGAGCCGCCTCGTCACAGCGGGAGGGCGGCTCGTCTACCACGGCGATTTCGATTGGGCGGGAATCCATATCGGCAACCTCGTCATGCGGCGATACCGTGCGGCCGCGTGGCGTTTCTCGAGCGAGGACTACCGAGCAGCTCGTGGCGGGCGAGAACTGCACGGCACTCCCGTGGCGGCAATGTGGGACCCGAGTCTCGAGGCCACGATGATCGAGACGGGACGCGCTGTCCATGAAGAGCAAGTCGTCGATATGCTGTTGACCGACTTGGGCCAGACCGCTGACCGCGACCGCTGATTGCGCAAACCCCCACGTGACGGGACGGTCAGGCCGGTCCATGCCCACTATTCACGAGCCTCGAGGTGTGCGCCACCGCGCCGCAGGACCTTCACGCCCACAGCGTCGCGGGTAGCTTCCGCAGCCGCTCGAGAGTCCGGGCGGCGTCCCGAAAGAATCTGACATGTTTTCTGACAAAACATCGGGACAGAAGGCTCAAACAGGGTCTACCGGTGGAGTGGCGTAGGTCGCTAAAGTAGTGAACGGTATAGATCGCGATACCGCCCCATCAGCCTTGAAAGACTTCCCAAGCTGGACGTCGCGGGTTCGAGCCCCGCCGGCCGCTCCAATCTTCAGGGGGTTGCGGGTGAAGGCCCGCAGCCCCCTTCGATTTTCTGACGCCAACGAAGCTACAAGCTCGTTGCGCCTGTGGCGTGACTTCGAGCCACTCGTTCAGGGCTCCGCATTCGTCTGACTCGAAGTGGCGTCGGGCTTGGACGCGGACCAGTGCGCGAGGCTCAGTCGCTTCACGAGGAGGCTGGCGCCGCCGGCGGCCAGGAGCACCCCGGCGACCCATCGGGCGAGACTCGCGAGCCCAGCCGCATCCAGCCGTGGCCAGTCGACTCGCCACAGCACGTCGCCGCGCTGGATCATCCAGTCCCAGCCGACGTTGGCGACGACCGCCGAGAGGACGATCATGCCGGTGCGCCCGACGAGCACGTACCGGAGGAGCAGGGCGAGCGCCGGCAGCATGACCGCCAGGACGAGGACCTGTCCGATCTCGATGCCGACGTTGAACGAGAACAGCGAGACCAGGAGATGTCGGCCGGCGAACTGGAGGTTCTCTTTCAGGCCGTAAGCGAAGCCGAACCCGTGGACGAGACCGAAGAGCCCCGTGATCAGCCATCGCCGGCGGAGATCGGCGCCGACGATGTTCTCAAGGGCCATGTACACGATCGACGCGGCGATCATCGTCTCGACGAACGGCGGAAACCACGCGCCCTCGGGGGCCAGGTTGTAGGCCGAGCCGAGCAAGGTGACCGAGTGGGCGGCCGTGAACGCGGTGACGATCGCGAGGATCTCCCGCACACGGCGGGCGGGGATGATCAGGCACAGCAGGAAGAGCAGATGGTCCACGCCGCTCAGGATGTGCGCGATCCCCAGCGCGACGAACCCCGCGGCCGCCTGGAACCACCGGGGGTTGAGCGCGACCGCTCCCGAGCGGCTCGTGATGACCATCGCCCGACCTTCCTCGTCGAGCGGCAGGTACCGGATCGCGAGCTTCAGGTAGTCCTTCAACTCGGGGGCCACGGCAGTCTGGATCGTGAACTGCGAGTTCGGCGAAGTGATGGCGTACGTGAGGTGGGCGTCGAAGTAGGCCTGATCGGCGTAGAGGGTCGTGCCCAGGGCGACCGGCCGCAGCACGTGGCCGATGGCATCGTCGTAGCGCTCGAAGGAGCGGTCGGACGGCAACGTAAGGCGACCGGTGGCGCTGGACGGGACTAGCGGGCGCCCGTTCTCCGCGATCGTGATCTGGCGCGCCAGGTCGGCCAGCGCCCGGTCGATGGCGGGCCCGGCCTGGGGGAGATCGAGCTCACGGCCGCTCAGCGGAAACTTCGCCGGCTCGAGGACGGGGAGCGGCACCCTGACCACGACCTGCGCCTCGCGGGGCTCGATCTTGACAAACGCGTTCATGACGTTCGTGAAAGGAGGGTTGTGCGCACTTGCTGAGCGCGGAGTCACGAGGGGACCCAGAGCCATCCCGGCCGGCATGACCAGCGCGAGCGCGAGGATCGGAATCGCGAGGCGTGCCGTCACCGAGCGTCACCTCCCTCCAGGTGAGCGACGGCCGGGAGCTGTGTCGCTCCCGGCCGTCCGATTGCGCTGCTAGTCGGCGTCGCGCCCGGATCTGCCTGCCCATGGCAGCGGATCGTAGACAGGGCTGCCGCGGAAGATTTCGAGCTGATCGGCAGACACATGGCCCCGTGGGACGAACTTCTGCGAGCGGCGACCGCCGACGGTCTCACCCGTGTACATGTTGCCCTTGGAGTCGACGGCCACCGAGTGGAACAGCGTGAACTCGCCCGCCTGGTGGCCGGGACGGCCGAAGCCGCCGAGGATCCTGTTGCCGGCGAAGCGGTCGAAGATCCAGAGCGTACTGTTTCCGACGTCGTTCACGTACATGTACTTCTCAGCGCGGTCGATCGAGAAGTGGAGATCGTTAGCTGATCCAACCGCGCCTCGGCCACTGCCGTCAGGTCTTCCGAACGGTCCGGGGACTGAGCCGGTCCCGGGCTTGACGGGAATGATCCCCTGGAGGTTGCCCATCTTGTCGAACACTTGGATTCTGTCGTTTGCGCGATCGCACACGTACAGAAGCCCGCGCTTGTCGAACACCACGCAGTGCGGATGGCCGCCGCCGCCGGGCGCGAATTGACCCGGCCCGGTGCCCGGCGAACCCCACTGTCGTAGGAAAAGCCCGCTTCGGTTGAAGACGGCGACGCGGTGGTTGCCGTAGCCGTCGGCGATATACGCGTCACCGTTGGAGGGGTCCACCGCGATGTCCGCCGGCTGATTGAGAAGGACAGGACTGCTATTCGAGGACGGCAGGCCGCACGCACCGGTTGGGGAGTCGCAGACTCCCCTGGTTCCGATCTGGAGCAGCAGGGTGCTGCCGTCGTGCGAGTACTTCTGCACGATGCCGTCGCCATTGCCCCCAATCCAGACGTTGTCCTCGTGATCGACGAAGCAGCCGTGGATACCATTCGGGAGGATGGCGGGGTTGCCCCAGGCGTTCACCACGTTGCCTTCGCCGTCGAACTCGATGACCGGCGGGGACGGGGGCCACCCAAACGATGTCTCGAGGGCGTCCAGATTGCGACGAGTGACCGTGAAGATGTGATCCTGCGAATCGATACAAGTCCCGGCGACCTCGCCGGTGACCCAGCGATTCGGTAACGGCTTCGGCCAGGACGGATCGACCACGAAGCGCGGGATCTTGTCCGTGTGATCCTTCTTCGCGTCGGCACGGTTCAGCGGATTCCACAGGCCGACGCCGACGACCACGGCCAGCACGAGGGTGCCTGCGTATAGATACCTCCACCCTTTCATGACGCTCTCCTTGTCGAAGCGCGGCGTTTCAAAGCAGCGGCCTCTCGACCCTGACCCTCAGTCGCCACCTCCTTTGAGGACAAGCCGACGAGAACCCCAATCTTCACCCGCTCGGAGAGATCCTGACCTCGGCGATATCCGCGAGGCGCCGATTGTCGGGTGTCGACAACATCGTGTCAAGCCGCACGCCTCGTGCGCGATGCCGATGCGAGCGACGTATTGAAGTAGGAAAGTCCGGCGTTTGGTCAGTTCTGCCGAAACGTCAGGAGAAGCGGGGCAACCTCGGTATACTTCGCTGACGACGGGCTCGGAGAGTGAGCGGAAAGTAAGAGACGGGAGGAGGACACGACACCTTGTACAAGATCCTCGGCGCCATCCTCGTGGCCGCGCTCATTGCAGACTTCGCCTGGGTCATCCACACAGCGCTGAACGCGCACTGACAGGGGCGCGCGTTGGGAGCGCCCGGGGTGAACCCGGGCGCTCCTCTATTTCAAGGCCCGTTAGAACTCCCCGCCGTGGCCCATGGCTGGCTCGGCCTTGCCGGCGTCCGAGAGATCCGTGACGAGCGATTCGGTCGTGAGCAGCAACGACGCGATCGACGCCGCATTCTGCAGCGCGACGCGCTCGACCTTGGTGGGGTCGATGATGCCCGCCAGCATCATGTCGACATACTCGTTGCTCTCGGCGTCGAAGCCACGTGTGACCGGGACCATGGCCCTGACCTTCTCGACGATCACGGAGGCCTCGAGCCCGGCATTCTCCACGATCATCCTGATCGGCTCCTCGAGGGCGCGCCGCACGATGCTCACGCCGGTGCCCTCGTCGCCCGGGAGCTTGAGGCTGTCGAGGGCCTCCGACGCGCGGAGCAGCGCCACGCCGCCGCCGGGCACGATCCCTTCCTCGACGGCCGCCCGGGTGGCGTTGAGCGCATCCTCGACCCGGGCCTTCTTCTCCTTCATCTCGGTCTCGGTGGCCGCCCCGACCTTGATGACGGCGACGCCGCCCGCAAGCTTCGCGAGCCGCTCCTGGAGCTTCTCCCGGTCGTAGTCCGAGGTCGTCTCCTCGATCTGCGCCCGGAGCTGCTTGATGCGCGCTTGGATCTCCTTGGTGCTGCCGGCGCCCTCGATGATCGTGGTGTTGTCCTTGTCCACGACCACCTTCTTAGCGCGGCCGAGATCGTCGAGCTTCAGATTTTCGAGCTTGATCCCGAGGTCTTCCGTGATCGCCTTGCCGCCGGTCAGCGTCGCGACGTCCTCGAGCATGGCCTTGCGGCGATCGCCGAAGCCCGGTGCCTTGACGGCGCAGCAGGCGAGCGTCCCCCGCAGCTTGTTCACCACCAGGGTCGCCAGGGCCTCGCCCTCCACGTCCTCGGCGATGATGAGCAACGGCTTGCCCGCCCGGGCAACTTGCTCGAGGAGCGGCAGCATGTCCTTCATGACGCTGAGCTTCTTCTCGTGGATGAGGACGAGAGCGTCCTCCAGCACCACTTCCATCCGCTCATTGGTCGCGAAGTAGGGCGAGAGGTATCCGCGGTCGAACTGCATGCCCTCGACCACGTCGAGGGTGGTCTCCATCGCCTTGGCCTCTTCGACGGTGATGACCCCGTCCTTGCCGACCTTGTCCATGGCCTCGGCGATCAGATTGCCGATCGTCTTGTCGTTGTTCGCGGCGATCGTGGCGACCTGGGCGATCTCCTTCTTGTCCTTGGTGGCCTTGGACATGTCCTTCAGCTCCTGGACCACCATGGCGACGGCCTGCTCGATTCCGCGCTGCAGGGCCATCGGGTTCGCGCCGGCCGTCACGTTCTTGAGGCCGCCGCGGAAGATGGCCTGGGCGAGGACCGTCGCGGTCGTCGTGCCGTCGCCGGCGATGTCGGAGGTCTTGGAGGCGACTTCCTTCAGCATCTGCGCGCCCATGTTCTCGAAGGGGTCTTTGAGCTCGATCTCCTTGGCGACGGTGACGCCGTCCTTGGTCAGGGTGGGGCTGCCGAACTTCTTGGCGAGGACGACGTTCCGGCCCTTCGGCCCGAGCGTCACCTTCACGGCGTGCGACATGACGTTGATTCCGCGCAAGAGCGCGGCGCGGGCTTCCTCGTTGAACAGGAGCTGCTTGGGCATGGCTACTTTCCTCCCGAATGCGCAAGGACGCCGAGGATGTCCTCTTCCTTCATGATGAGGAATTCTTCGCCGTCCAGCTTGATCTCGCTGCCGGAGTACTTGCCGAAGAGGATCCGGTCGCCTTGTTTCACCGCGAGCGGCTGGTTCTTGCCCTCCTCGGTGACCCGACCGGTCCCCACCGCGACCACCTTGCCCTCCTGCGGCTTCTCCTTGGCGGTGTCGGGGATGATGATGCTGCCGTGCTTCTCGTCGCCCTCGGCGAGGCGCTTGATGAGCACCCGGTCGTGGAGCGGGCGCAACGTCGTCTGGATTTTCTGAGCCATCGCGGATCCCTCTTTTCCCGGTGTCGTGAGCTCGGCTGGTCTGGGTGGTCGCGGGAGCAACTGTACCACTAAAATAGTACACAGATACAATTTAGTTCTGGTGTACTATTACGGTCATACAGATGAAGATCCCGATGGACCTGCGCGTCGACGCGCACAGCCCGATCCCGATCCGCCGGCAACTGACGGAACAGCTCAAGCACGTCATCGAGAGCGGCGGTGTTCCCCGGGATCAGACGCTGCCGAGCATCCGGGAGCTGGCTGGCTTCCTCGGCATCAATACGAACACGGTGGCGCGCGTCATCGAGGATCTCAAGCAGAGCGGCTACGTGGAGGCGAGGCGGGGGAGAGGCGTGTTCGTGGCCTCGGCGCCCCCGGTCCGCCCGTCGCCGCGCCTCCGCGAGAGCTTCCTGCGAGACGTGGTGATCCGGGCGGCCGCTCTCGGCATGACCGCCGACGACATGGCCGTGGGCGTCCTGAGCCTGGCCGGTGTCAGGCCCGCCGCCATCGAAGGCGCCGTGGAAGTCCTCCTGGTGGAATGCAGCCCGTCAGAGCTCGACTTCTTTGCGCGGCAACTCGAGGCCCACCTCCCGGTCCGCGTCGACAAGGTGCTCCTCGGTGAGCTGGCGGCGGTCACGCGGCGTCAGACGCAGGCCGGGCGCTGGCGGGCCGCGGTCACGAGCTTTTGCCATCTCCCAGAGGTGGACCGGGTGCTGAGCGGCCGGGGAGTCCCGGTGATCGCGCTCCTCGCCGAGGCGCATCTCGAGACCCTCCACCGCCTCGCGCAGCTTCCGGCGGGGACGCGGGTCGGCGTGGCGTCCGACGCCGTCGAGACGGCGCACAACCTGGCGCACTCGATCGCGAACGCTGCCCTGCCGAACATCGTGCTGGTCGGGGCGTCTCCCGCCGAGGGGACGGCTCTGGGCCGTCTGGTGCGACGGGTGGACGTCATCGTCTGCTCCAGCGCCGCGGGCGAGCGGGTCCGACAACTCGCCGGGCCTGCCGTGCAGGTGATGATCGACGACCGGGCCCTGGACCAGCGGGCGATCGAAATGCTCGCGGCCCTCCTCGTCCGGCAGAATGGCGAAAGGCCGGCGACGGCTCCGCCGGCCGGCCGGAGGCGCCCGAGCGCTCGTGCATCCGGCGGGCGCACACCGCGACGGAGCGCCACACGTTCAACGGTGCGGGCGACATGATCCCTCTGTCGGCCGTTCAAACCTCATGACGACTTCGGCAGCGGAGCCGTCGCGATGAAGCTGCTGCTCATCCGCCACGCGGCGGCGGTGCCGAGCGGAACGCCGGGTGTCCGGGACGGCGAGCGTCCACTCACGGCCAACGGCGAGGCCAAGTTCCGCCTCGCCGCCGGCGGGCTCGCGCGGATCGCCGATCGGCCCGACGTGCTGCTGAGTAGCCCGCTCGCGCGGGCGCGCGCGACCGCCGGCATCGTCGCGCGGGCGTTCGGGGGCATGGAGCCGTCGATCGAGCCGGCACTCGCTCACGGAACAGCCGAAGCGATCCTGACCGCGCTGGGGGGTCTTCGATCGGCCACGACGATCGCGGTGGTCGGCCACGAGCCGCTGCTCTCCGCCGTCGTTGCGCGGCTCGTGGGCGTCTCCGACAGCGAGCGGATCGCGTTCAAGAAGGGCGGCGCCGCGCTGGTGGATTTGCCCTACGGCCTCTCGGGCGCCGGACGGCTCGTCTGGTTCCTCGAGCCGAGGATTCTCAGAACGCTCGCGGGCCGGTCGTCCGACGCTAGCGTGGCGGAGCCGGGCTAGCTGTTCGCCCGGCCACCGGCGCGCAGCACGCGGCCGGGGAACGCGCCGGTGTGCCGGCCGTGGTCCAGGACGACCTGGCCGCCCACGACCACGTGGTGCACGCCGTCTGCGCCCTGCACGCGCCGCGGCGTGCCCGACGGGCCGTCGCGCGAGACCTCGTCCTCCTTGACGCCGATCGTGGCGGCGT
>MNEG01000144.1 GCA_001917585.1 Candidatus Rokubacteria bacterium 13_1_40CM_68_15 | reverse complement strand
CTTGTGGATGGCGGGCGCGATGATGTGCGACGGCTTCTCGTGGGCGAGCTGGATGATGTACTCGCCGAGGTCGGTCTCCACCGGCGTCACGCCGGCGTGCTCGAGCGCTTCGTTCAGGTCGATCTCCTCCGTCGCCATCGACTTGCTCTTCACGGCGAGCCGCGTGCCACTCTTGCGCGCGATGTCGAGGACGATGTCGCGCGCTTCGGCCGGCGTGGTGGCGTAGTGGACGTGGCCGCCCTGCGCCTCCACGTTGGCGACCAGCCGCTCGAGGTGATGGTCGAGGCGCTGGAGCGTGGCCTCCTTGATGGCGCGGGCCCGGTCGCGCAGCGTCTCGCCCTCCGGGAACTGACCGAAGGCGTCGCGGCGCAGCGCCAGGAACTTCGTGGTGGCGATGTCGAGCGCCTGCTTCAGGAAGCGGTCGTGCAGCGCGCCCGCCGCCCGCTCCCGGAAGGGCGTCCGGAGATCACTCACGCGTCGTGGCCTTCGATCAGCTCGGCCAGATGGAGCGCGCGCACACGCGAGCCCCGGCGGGTCAGCCCGCCCGACATCTGCATGAGACAGCCGGCGTCGCAGGCGGTCACGAAATCCGCGCCCGTCGCTTCGATGTTGGCCAGTTTCTTGTCGAGGATGGCCGTCGACACCTCCGGCAGACGGACCGCGAACGAGCCGCCGAAGCCGCAGCACTCGTCGTGCCCCTGGAGCTCGACGGCTTCGACGCCTTCCAGGTTCGTGAGCAGCGTGCGCGGCGTGGCCGACTCGCCGAGGCCCCGCAGGAGGTGGCAGGAGTCGTGATACGTCACCCGGCCCTTCACCGCGCTGGCGAAGCGGGTCTGGCCCAGCACGTTCACCAGGAACTGCGATAGCTCGAAGGTGCGGGAGGCGAGACGCTCGGCTTCAGCCTTGAGGACGGGGTCGTGAATCAGGCCCGGATACTCCCGCTTCACCATCCACGCGCAGGATCCCGACGGCACCACGACATGCTCGGCGTCCTTGAAGAGCGGGATCGTGCGGGCGGCCACGGCGGCCGCCTCGTCGTGGTAGCCGGAGTTGAACAGCGGCAGTCCGCAGCACGTCTGGCCGCTGGGAAACTCGACGGTCACGCCGAGGCGGCGAAGGAGGCGCACGATCTTGACGCCGACCTCGGGAAAGAACATGTCGCCGAGGCAGGTGATCATCAGCGACGCACGGACGAGCGACGCCATCAAGCGTGCGGCGGGGGCGGGGTCACCACGACGACCGCGAGCAATCGGCCGGGGCCGGCGTTCCTGAGCCCGTGCTCCTGGCCGGCGGCGGCGACCACGGCCTCACCCGGCTCGAGGAGCTCCTCCTTGCCGTCCAGCACGACGCGCGCGCGCCCCTCGAGGACGAGGTAGATCTTGTCCTGGTCGGCGTGCGCGTGGGGCTTCTGTTCCTGGCCCGGCTCCAGGCAGTAAAGATCGAGCTGCGTGCGCGACGTGGTCGCCAGGGCGACCTTCGCCATCTTGTCGGCGCGAAACTCCGCCCGGTCCTTGATGCGGATCTTCACGAGGGATCTCCGATCATTTCATTTCACCGCTCGCCTCGTCGCGCGAGCCAGCAGCGTCACGGGATGCACCACCTCGATGCCGAGCCCACGCTCCTGACAGCCCTTGGCGATCTGCAGGAGGCAGCCGGGGTTGCCCGTCACCACGGCCGCCGCGCCGGTCTCGGCGATGCGATCGATCTTCATCGAGAGCAAGCGATCCGCCACCTCGGGCTCGAGCAGATTGTAAACGCCGGCGCTCCCACAGCAGAGATCGCTCTCGGTCAGCGGCACCAGACGCAGATCCGGGATCCTCCCGAGCAGCCGACGCGGCTCGGCGCGGATGCGCTGGCCGTGGGCGAGGTGGCAGGCGTCGTGATACGTCGCGGTGAGATCGAGTGGGCCCAGTGGAAGCTCCGCGTCGACCAGGACCTCGGTGACGTCCCTGATCTTCTCGGCGAACGCGGCCACGACCGCCTCGCCCGGCATCCAGCGCCCGTACTCTTTCATCGCCAAGCCGCAGCCGGCGGCGTTGACGACGATCACGTCGAGATCGACCGGAAACGTCGCGATCAGGCTCCGGGCGCGGTCGCGGAAGTCGTCGAGGAATCCCGCGTGGAGCTCGAGCGCGCCACAGCACCCCTGGTCGCGCGGCACGACGACGTCGTACCCGGCCAGGCTCAGCAGGCGCGCCGTATCGCGATTGACGTCGGGAAAGAGGTGCCGCTGGATGCACCCGGTCAGGAGCCCGGCGCGGCCCAGTCGCCGGCGGCCCTGGGCGGGGATCAGCTCGGGCAACGCCGGAGCGCTCGGAACGTCTGGGAGCAGCGCTTCCATGGCGGCCAGACGCGGCGCCAGCGCCAGCACGCGAGTCGCGCGCACCAGGTGCCGCAATCCGCTGCGCTGATAGAGCCGCAGGCCGCCCAGCATCACGCCCAGGCGTCTCGGCTCGGTGAACATCCCGCGCAGCAGGCGGCAGAGCAGAGCGGCGCGGGGCCGCGGTCCACGCTCGGCGAGCTGCGACCGCGTGGCTTCGAGCAGCGAGCCGAAGGGGACGCCAGCCGGGCACGCCGTCTCGCACGCGCGGCAACCGAGACAGAGATCGAGGTGGCGCGCGAACGTCTCCGTGAAGCCGAGGCGGCCTTCCGCGGCCGCCCGCATGAGATAGAGGCGCCCGCGTGGCGAGTCCATCTCCTCGCCCAGGACGCGGTAGGTCGGGCACTGGGGCAGGCAGATCCCGCAGTGCACGCACAGCCTGAGATCGTCGATGTCAGGGGTGACCGCCGCCATCAGAGCCCGCCGACGAACCGTCCGGGGTTGAGCACGCCGCGCGAGTCGAACTCCTGCTTGATCGCGCGCATCAGGTTGAGCGTCGCCGGCTCGACCGGTCCCCACGGATCGAGCCCGGTGCGCACGGCCGTCGGTGCGCTCTCGATGACCACGGCGCCCCCGAACTCGCCGGTGAGGGCGCGCAGGTCCTCGACGAGACGCCGGACGGTGTCCGGGTCGGCTCCGGTGATCGCGACGCGCAGCGTGCCGAGCGCGGCGCAGCCCGTGATCAGGGCGGCCCGCTCGGCCGCCGGCAACGCCCGTTCGATCACCTTGACGGTGTCGGCCAGCCGGCTCGGCAGCGATCCGATGCGGAGCACCACCTCGCCCTCGGCCGGCGCCAGCGCGGTGTCGTAGTGCGTCCACACGTTGTCGCCGACGGCGGCGATGCGGACGCCCTCGCTGCTCCCGAGGGCGGCGAGCCGCTCACCCTGCTCACGGACGGCGGGATGGGCGCTGCCGATGGCGACGGCCACGCCGAAGGGTGCGCTCGGCGCGTGGCACACACGCAACGCCGCTTCGTTGAGGAGCTCGAGGCGCGTGGGTTGGAGTGACGAGTCGACGACGCGTGCGACGAACGCCTGGGCCGCCTCGACCGACGTGAACGTCGCCAGCCACGTCTGCTCGGCATCGGGCATGGGATGCAGTCGCAGCGTCAGCTCGCACACAACGCCGAGCGTTCCCAGCGCGCCGACCATCAGCTTGGGAATGTCGTAACCGGTCACCGACTTCACGACGCGCGCGCCACCCCAGGTCACCACACCGTCGGCCTGGACGAAGCGCACGCCGAGGACGAGATCGCGCAGCGTCCCGTAACGCGCGCGCAACGGCCCGGCGGCGTTGGTCGCCGTCATCCCGCCCAGCGTCCGTCGTCGCCATCCCGGCGGATCGACCGGCAGCCACTGACGCCGGCCGGCGAGGCGCTCGGCGAGACCGCCGGCAGTGATGCCGGCCTCGACGCTGACCGTGAGGTCGTCGGGGTTGTCCTCGAGGACGTGGTCGAGCGCGGTCAGATCGAGGAGGACGTCGACGCGCGATGGAGGCGGCCCGAGACCAAGCGCGGTGCCCGCCCCGCGCGGCACCACCGCGAGGTTCTCGTCCCAGGCCACGGCCAGCACCGCGGCGACGTGGTCGATCGATGCCGGCCGGACGAGCCAGCGCGGCGTGTGGCCGTCGATGGCCGCGGCGGACAGCGCGCCGGGATCGACGACGAGCCGCTCCGGCCCGAGGCGCTCGGCGAAGACACCGGCAACCGATGCCGCGGAGACCGCCATCAGATCCAGGCGCCGGCCGGCAGCACCGGCCGCTTGGGCCGGAATCCTTCGCCGCAGGCGGGATGGGACGGCAGGAGCTTGTCCGGATTCATGAGGCCCGCCGGATCGAAGACGCGTCGCAACCGGAACATGAAGTTGAGATCGGCTTCCCCGTACTGGAGCGGCAGGTTCTTGGCCTTGTCGAGGCCGACTCCGTGCTCGCCGGTGACCGAGCCGCCGAGGGCGATGCACGCGCCGAGCAGCTCCTCGTTGGCCTGCTTGGCGCGCTCGAGCTCCTCGGCGCTGCGATCGTCGTAGCAGATGAGCGGGTGAAGGTTCCCGTCGCCGGCGTGAAACACGTTCGCGATGACCACCCGATGGCGCGCCGCGATCGCCTTCATCTCGCGCATGATCTGGGGCAGCTTCGAGCGCGGGACCACGGCGTCCTGCAGGAGATAGGAAGACGTCAGGCGACCGACGGCACCGGCCGCTTCCTTCCGCCCCTTCCACAGGAGCGCCCGCTCCATCTCGTCGGCCGCCACCGTGACCGACACGGCGCCGTGCCGGCGGCAAATCGTGGCGACGCGCTCGGCCTGCGCCTCCACCTCGGCGCGCGGTCCGTCGAGCTCGATCAGGAGCACCGCGTCGGCGGCATCGGGATAGATCTTCCCGATGCTGGCGTTGATGGCGCTGATGATGGCGGCGTCGAGCATTTCCAGCGCCGCCGGGACGATGCCGCTCGCGATGATCTCCGACACCGCTTCGGACGCCTCGGTCATCGACGCGAACGTCGCGAGCGCGGTCTTCACCGCTTCAGGGGTGTGGAGCAGCCGGACGGTGATGGCGGTGACGAGCCCGAACGTCCCTTCGCTGCCGACGACGGTGCCCGTCAGGTCGTAGCCTGGTCTCTCGGCCGCCTTGCCTCCGATGCGGACCAGCTCACCGGCGCCGGTGACCATCTCGAGGCCGAGCACGTGATTCGTCGTGACGCCGTACTTGAGACAGTGGGGGCCGCCCGCGTTGGTGGAGACGTTGCCGCCGATGGACGACACCATCTGGCTCGACGGATCGGGCGCGAAGAAATACCCGCGGTCACTGACGGCGGTCGTGAGCCACAGGTTGATGAGCCCGGGCTGAACCACGGCGCACCGATTCGGCAAGTCGATCTCGAGAACGGCGTCCATCCGCTCTCACGCCGACAGAGCTTCACGACGGCTTGCACCTGGGCGGTGGTTCGCGGCAGGGCCACGGCGTCGGGAGCGCCCTTGTAGAAGGTGTGCATGTCCGCCTCGTAGACCATGCGGCCTTCGGGCGTGGTGACGAGCCCGTCGGTGTCGAGGATCCCACGCAGTTCATCGAGGACGGCGGCCGTCAAAGGCAAATCGAGCTCTCCGAGCGACCTATCCTACGCTTCGAGCGCCGGCTGCGCCGGCGCAACTCTACTGGGGGAGGTTTCGGAGGGGGAGCACTCCCCCTCCGAGTTACTCAATCTTCCAGGTGTCGCCGGACACGAGGAGCTTCGCGATGTCGCCAGGTCCGCGGTCCGAGATCGCGCGACGCTCCTGCTCGAGCAGAACTTCCTCGTACGTCGGCGCCGGCCGCGCCGTCAACACGCCGACCGGGATCGGGAACTCCGGCGTCCACAGGTCGGCCAGCAGCTTGGCCGCGTTGAGGTTGGTCTCGTCGTGGATCCACAGCGCGCTCTCGGGGACGCTCTTGGCGCTCACAACCTTGGGCATGACGCCTTCCATGACGACGGCCTTGCGATCGTCGGGCGGCCCGAACAACAGCGGCTTCCCGTGCTCGAGCTTCAGCTCGTGCTGGAGCTTCGACTCCTTCTCGTACACGACGTTCCACGCGAGGTCGTTGTACACGTTGCAGTTCTGGAGGATCTCGAGGAAGCCCGTGCCCTTGTGGTGGGCCGCGCGCTTGAGCGTCTCCTCCATGTGGCGGATGTCACGATCGATCGTGCGGCCGACGAACGTCGCGCCGCAGCCCAACGCGAAGGAGAGCGGATTGACGGGCCGGTCGGCCGAGCCCATCGGCGTGGACTTCGTCACCTTCCCCTGCTCGCTCGTCGGCGAGTACTGGCCCTTGGTGAGGCCGTAGATCCGGTTGTTGAAGAGCAGCACCGTCACGCCGACGTTGCGCCGGAGCACGTGCAGCAGGTGGTTGCCGCCGATGGACAGCCCGTCGCCGTCACCCGTCACCACGAAGATCTTGAGGTCGGGGCGGGCCAGCTTGAGGCCGGTGGCGATGGCGGGCGCGCGGCCGTGGATCGTGTGAAATCCGTACGTGTTCATGTAGTACGGGAAGCGGCTTGAGCAGCCGATCCCCGAGATGAAGACGATGTTCTCCTTGGGAATGTCGAGATCGGGCATGCTCTTCTGCACGGCGCTCAGGATCGCGTAGTCTCCGCAACCCGGGCACCAGCGCACGTCCTGATCCGACTCGAAATCCTTCTTGGTATAGCGACGGGCTTCGGCCGCCCCCGCTCCACTCGCGCTCATGCTTTGCTCCCGATGAGTTGGACGATCGCCTCGTAGATTTCTTCCGACGCCAGCGGCAAGCCACGCACCCGGTTGAAGCCGACCGCGTCGACCAGGTATTCCGCGCGCAGCACCCGCACGAGCTGGCCGCTGTTGATCTCGGGGACGAGCACCTTGCGGTACTCGCGCAGGATGTGGCCGAGATCGGGCGGCAGCGGATTCAGGTGGCGCAGGTGGACCGACGCGACAGACTTCCCCTCCGTCTGAGCCCGCTCCACGGCCGCGGTGATCGCCCCGTACGTGCCGCCCCAGCCCACGACCAGCAGGTCGCCCGTGGCCGGCCCGTTGATGGTGGTGGGCGGAATCTCCTGGGCCACGCGCCGGACCTTCTCGGCGCGCGTCTTCACCATGTGGTCGTGATTCTCGGGGTCGTAGGAGATGTTGCCGGTCACGTCCTGCTTCTCGATGCCCCCGATGCGGTGCTCGAGGCCGGGCGTGCCCGGGCGCACCCAGGGCCGCGCCAGCGTGGCCGGGTCACGCAGGTACGGGAAGAAGCCATCCGCCGATGTCCGGAACTGGATGTCGATCGGTGGCAGCGTGTTGACGTCGGGGATCAACCACGGCTCCGACCCGTTGGCCAGGAAGCCGTCGCTCAGCACGATGACCGGCATCATGTACTTGGCCGCGATGCGCACCGCCTCGTAGGCGACGTAGAAGCAGTCGCCCGGCGTCGCCGGGGCGAGCACCGCCACCGGTGATTCGCTGTTGCGGCCGTACAGCGCCTGCATCAGGTCGGCCTGCTCGGTCTTGGTCGGCATGCCGGTCGAGGGGCCGGCACGCTGGATGTTGAGGACCACGAGCGGTAGCTCGGCCGTCACGGCCAGGCCGATGCCCTCGCCCTTGAGCGCGATGCCGGGGCCGCTCGACCCCGTCACGCCGATGGCGCCGCCGAACGACGCGCCGATGGCCGCCGTCACCGCGGCGATCTCGTCCTCGGCCTGGATCGTCCGGATGCGGAAGCGCTTGTGCATGGCCAGCTCTTCGAGGATGCCGCTGGCCGGCGTGATCGGATACGCGCCATAGACGATGGCAACCTTCGAGCGTTCGGCGGCGGCCAGCAGTCCCCACGCGAGCGCACGGTTGCCCGTCATCGCTCGGTAGAGCCCGGGCGCCATGTCGGCGGCGTCGACCGTGTAGTGCTCGCCGAAGATCTCGGCCGTCTCGCCGAAGGCGTGGCCGGCCTTGAGCACGCGCGTGTTGGCCTCGGCGATGTCGGCGCTCTTGGCGAACTTCTTGTTGATCCAGCCGAGCGTCGGTTCCAGCGGGCGCGTGTAGATCCACGACACGAGGCCGAGCGCGAAGAAGTTCTTCGTCCGGTCCTTTTCCTTGGTGTTCAGCGCGAGGTCCTTGATCGCCTCGTGCGTGAGCCCGGTCATGTCGACCTTGTGCAAGCGGTAGCGTTCGGCCAGTGCGGGGTCGTCGAGCGGGTTCTGTGCGTACCCGGCCTTGTCGAGATTGCGCTTGTCGAACGCCGCGGTGTTGACGATGAGCAGACCGCCCGGCTTCAAGTCGCGAAGGTGCACCTTGAGCGCGGCGGGATTCATGGCCACCAGGCAATCGAGGCGATCACCCGGCGTGTAGACGCGCTGACTGCCGAACTGCAGCTGGAAGCTGGAAACGCCGAAGAGCGTGCCCGCGGGCGCGCGAATCTCGGCCGGGAAGTTGGGCAGAGTCGCGATGTCGTTGCCGGCCCACGCGGATTCGGTGGTGAATTGCTCTCCGGTGAGCTGCATCCCGTCGCCGGAGTCACCGGCGAAGCGGATCACGGCGCGTTCCAGGCCCTTGCGCGGCTTTTCGGTGCCCTTGACCGGAGCCACCGTCTCGCTCATCGATCGCTGTCCTTTCCCCTTGTCGAGCCCCGGCGCACACCCCTTCCGCCAAGTCGCCCCGTCGGGATTCGCGCCGGACTGCATGACTGTCCCCGCTCCTGCGCCCAGGACAGGTCAAACTTCATCTTATCGGACTGCGAGCAAAGGAGCAAGGTTTGCCGCGTGGTTAGACCATCTCACCGCTTCAGCCGGCGTCGATCCGCTCCGGATGCTTGATCGCGTCGCCGGGCGCGAGGTTGAGCACCGCCTCGGGGAAGAGATTGGCCAACCATCGGATCACGTCGGTCACCGTGACAACCCCGATCGGCCGTCGGTCCGCATCGATGAGCGGAACCGTGCGATAGCCCGCGACGCTCATGCAATGCACCGCGTAGGCGACCCGTTGGCCGGCCGAAAGCGCCTCGGGACTCGGCGTCATCACCGCCGACAGCGGTGTCGTCGCCACGTCCCGGCCGACGCCAACGACACGACGGAGCACGTCGCGCTCGGTGAAGATACCGGTGAGCCGGCCTTCCCCATCAACGATGAGGACACCCGCCTGACGCTTCCCGAGCATCGCCTGCACCGCCTCGCCGACGGTCGACGTTGGACGAAGGCAGATCGGCTCGGCGGCAGAGAGGACCGCGATGGTGTCCCCGAGCAGAGCTCCCCGGATCTCCTGGAGTTCTTCCTCGATGTCACGCGAACGGTCGTCGTCGAAATCCGTCATCAACCACCTCCAGCCGGCCAAGCACCGGCCCAAGCGGGAATGGTAGTCCTGTCGCAGGGATACGGCAACGAGGTCAGCGAGGGCGGGTCTCGCGCTGGCGGGCCGGCGGCGTGTCGCCGTTCGAAGCCTGCAGAAGCTCGACGAAGCGGTTCACCGAGGGTGTGAGCGGCTTCTGCCGGCGATGGATGATGCCGACGGGGCGCACGAGGTCAGCGATCCCGAACGGCAGGACGGCCAGCGTCCGGATGCTGGCTTCCTTCTCCACGGTGTGACGCGGCAGGATGCTGACTCCGGCGGCGATCATGATGGCCTGCTTGATCGTCTCGATGTTGTCGAACTCCATGACGATGTTCGCCTTCACGCCTCGCTGGCGCAGTGCCCGATCGATCGCCTTCCTGATCGTCAGCTCGCGGTCGAAGGCCACGAACGGCTCGCCATTCAGGTCGTGGGGCGCGACGAGACGGCGCCGGGCCAGCCGGTGATTCGGATGGCACACGAAGGCCATGGGCTCGGCCCGGAGCGGCACCACGCTGAGCGCGCGATCGGTCGGCGGATACGACATGATCCCCACGTCGGCCTCATCCCTGAGCACCGCCTCCACGACCTTGTGGGGATGCAGGCACTCGAGCTGGACGCGCGCGTTCGGGTAGAGGGACATGAAACGCTGCAAGTGATGGCTCATGTCGTGAAGGCCGACCGAGTAGATCGCGGCGACCCGCACCGTACCGTCGACCCGAGCCTTCACCGAGGCGACCTCGGCCCTGGCCTTCTCCCATGTCTCGAGGAGCGATCGGCAGGCCTCGTAGAACGTTTGCCCTTCGGGAGTCACGACGAACGGCCGCTTCGTCCGGTCCACCAGGGCCACCCCCAGGTCGCGCTCGAGCTGCTGCACGGCCTGGCTGGCTGCCGACTGCGAGACGAAGCTCTGCTCGGCGCCCCGGGAGAACGAGCGGAGACGGACGATGTCGCAGAACAGGCGCAGCGTCTCCAGATGCACGGCGTCAGTCTAGCATTAGCATTTCTAATTCACATCATATGATTTTTTTGGGCTGACTTATGTTCGCCTGGCCGGTAGTATCGTGCAACCGTTCACAAGGCGATGGAGTGTTCATGATGGAGCCGCACGAGCTCGGACCACCGCCCGCTCAGGGTCTCTACGATCCCCGGCACGAACACGACGCATGCGGCGTCGGCTTCGTCGTCGACATCAAGGGCCGGAAGTCGCACGCCATCGTGCGCCAGGCGCTCCAGGTGCTGATCAACCTCCTGCACCGCGGCGCCTGTGGGTGCGAGCCGAACACCGGCGACGGCGCCGGCATCCTCCTCCAGATGCCCGACAAGTTCCTCCGCAAGGCGTGCGCGCGCCTGGGCATCACGCTGCCGGCGGCCACCGAGTACGGCGCCGGGCTGGTGTTCCTGCCCCGCGATTTTCTCCAGCGCGACAAGGTGCAGGCGCTGATCCAGACCATCGTGGTCGAGGAGGGTCAGCGCTTCCTGGGCTGGCGCGACGTGCCGACCGACGATCGCCACCTCGGCGCGACCGCGCGCTCGGTGGAGCCCAACATCAAGCAGATGTTCATCGGCCGGGGGCCCGGCGTGAGCGACCACGCCCACTTCGAGCGCAAGCTCTACGTCGTCCGCAAGCGCATCGAGAACGCGGTGGCCGCGATGGACTTCGCCGAGAAGAAGCTCGTGTACGTGCCCAGCCTCTCGTCGAACACGCTCATCTACAAGGGCATGCTCTCGGCCGACCAGATCGAGGGCATGTTCCCCGACCTCACCGATCGCGACGTCGAGTCGGCGCTGGCGCTCGTCCACCAGCGGTTCAGCACGAACACCTTCCCGTCGTGGCCGCTGGCCCATCCCTACCGTTACGTGGCCCACAACGGCGAGATCAACACGCTGCGCGGCAACATCAACTGGATGCGGGCGCGAGAGGCGCTCTGCCAGTCCGGCGTCCTGGGCGACGACCTGGCCAAGGTCTTCCCGGTGACCCGCGAGGGCCTCTCGGATTCGGCGACCTTCGACAACGTGCTCGAGTTCCTGGTCATGAGCGGGCGCTCCTTGCCGCACGCGATCCTCATGATGATTCCCGAGCCGTGGCAGAACCACGAGTCGATGAGCCCGGAGCGCCGGGCGTTCTACGAGTATCACGCGTCGCTCATGGAGCCGTGGGATGGCCCGGCCTCCATCGCCTTCACCGATGGCACGGTGATCGGCGCGGTGCTCGACCGCAACGGCCTCCGCCCCTCGCGCTATTACGTCACCAAGGACGACCTCGTCATCATGGCGTCCGAGGTCGGCGTGCTCGACATCGCGCCCGAGAACGTCCTCACCAAGGGACGACTGCATCCCGGCCGCATCTTCCTGGTGGACACCGCGCAGGGCCGGATCATCGCCGACGAGGAGATCAAGGCTCAGCTCGCCGCCGAGAAGCCGTATGGCGCGTGGCTGCGCGAGAACCTGGTTCGCCTCGAGGATCTCCCGGCCCAGCCGATGGCCGAGGCGGACCACGAGACCGTGCTCACGCGCCAGATCGCCTTCGGCTACACGCACGAAGACGTGCGCCTCCTGCTCGGACCGATGGCCAAGAACGGTGAGGAGCCGATCGGCTCCATGGGCACCGATACCGCGCTGGCCGTCCTCTCCGACCGGCCGCGACCGCTCTACGACTACTTCAAGCAGCTCTTCGCCCAGGTCACCAATCCGCCGCTCGACCAGATTCGTGAAGAGCTGGTGACGTCCATGGAATCGACGGTGGGGCCCGAGCGGAATCTCCTCGAGCCCGAGCCCGAATCCTGTCGCCAGATCAACCTGACCGATCCCGTGCTCTCCAACGAGGATGTCGCCAAGCTCCGGCACGTGGCCCATCCCTGGTTCAAGGCCACCACGCTGCCGATGCTCTTTTCGATCGCGGACGGCGCGCCCGGGCTCGAGCCAACGTGATCATCCTGTCCGACCGCGGCGTCAATCGCGAGCGGGCCGCCATGCCGAGCCTGCTCGCCACTGCCGCCGTGCACCACCACCTCGTGCGCCGCGGCGAACGCACGCGCTGCGGCCTCGTCGTGGAGACGGGCGACGCTCGCGAGGTCCACCACATGGCCCTGCTCATCGGCTATGGCGCGGGCGCCGTCAATCCGTGGGTGGCCTTCGAGACGCTCGACGACATGATCGCCCAGGGCCTCCTCGTCGGCGTCGACCACGACAAGGCGGTCAAGAACTACATCAAGGCGCTCAACAAGGGGATCCTCAAGGTCATGGCCAAGATGGGGATCTCGACGCTGCAGAGCTACTGCGGCGCCCAGATCTTCGAGGCCATCGGCGTCAACCGGGAGGTCGTCGACACCTACTTCACCGGCACCACGTCGCGCGTGAGCGGCATCGGCATCGACGTGATCGCCGAAGAGGTGCGGCTCCGCCACGAGCACGCCTTCCCCACCCGGCCGGTGGGAGAAGCCGGGCTGGACTGGGGCGGCGAATATCAGTGGCGACGCGACGGCGAATACCACCTCTTCAATCCCGACACCGTCTTCAAGCTCCAGCACGCCACCCGCGCCGGCCAGTACACGGTGTATCGCGAGTACACGAAGCTGGTCGACGACCAGTCGCGCCGTCTCGCCACGCTCCGCGGGTTGATCGAGCTGCAGCCCGCCGCCACGCCGATTCCGCTCGACCAGGTCGAGTCGGTCGACTCCATCCTCAAGCGCTTCGCCACCGGCGCCATGTCGTACGGCTCCATCAGCCAGGAGGCCCATGAGACGCTCGCCATCGCGATGAACCGCCTCGGCGGCAAGTCGAACACCGGCGAGGGCGGCGAAGACGCCGCGCGCTATCGTCGCGATCCCAACGGCGACTGGCGCCGCAGCGCCATCAAGCAGGTGGCCTCGGCGCGCTTCGGCGTGACCAGCGAGTATCTCGTCAACGCCGACGATCTCCAGATCAAGATGGCCCAGGGCGCCAAGCCCGGCGAGGGCGGTCAGCTGCCCGGCCACAAGGTCTACCCGTGGATCGCCCGGGTTCGCTTCGCGACACCGGGGGTGGGCCTGATCTCGCCGCCGCCGCACCACGACATCTACTCCATCGAGGACCTGGCCCAGCTGATCCACGATCTAAAGAACTCGAATCCAAAAGCACGAATTCACGTCAAGCTGGTCGCGGAAGTGGGAGTTGGAACAGTCGCGGCCGGAGTCGCTAAGGCCCACGCCGATGTTGTATTGATCTCCGGGCACGACGGCGGCACGGGAGCATCGCCGCTGACTTCGATCAAGCACGGCGGGGTGCCCTGGGAGCTCGGCCTGGCCGAGACCCAGCAAGTCCTCGTGCTCAACAAGCTCCGCGACCGGATCGTCGTCCAGGTCGATGGTCAGATGAAGACGGGACGCGACGTCGTCATCGCCGCAATGCTCGGCGCCGAGGAGTTCGGCTTCTCCACGGCGCCGCTCGTCGTCATGGGCTGCATCATGATGCGGGTGTGCCATCTCAATACCTGCCCGGTCGGCGTGGCCACCCAGGATCCGGAGCTGCGCAAGCGGTTCACCGGCAGCCCGGAGTTCGTCGAGACCTTCTTCCGCTACATCGCGGAGGAGGTCCGTGAGTACATGGCCGGCCTGGGCTTTCGGACGATGGACGAGATGATCGGACGCGTCGACCGTCTGAACTTCAAGCGGGCTCTCGAGCACTGGAAGGCGCGTGGTCTCGACCTGGCGCCGATCCTCTACCAGCCCGATATGCCGGCCGAGGTGGGCCGCCACCGCGTGGTGGCGCAGGACCACGGGCTCGACCGGGCACTCGACCGCACGACGATCATTCCCGCCTGCCGGGAGGCGATCGAGTACGGCAAGCGCGTCGAGCTGACGCTGCCCATCCGCAACGTCAATCGCACGGTCGGGACCATGCTCGGCTACGAGGTCACGTCCCGCTGGGGCGGGAGCGGCCTGCCCGACGACACGGTCAAGATCCACTTCACCGGCTCGGCCGGGCAGTCATTCGGCGCATTCGTGCCGCGTGGCATCACCTTCATGCTCGAGGGCGACGCCAACGACTACTGGGGCAAGGGGCTCTCGGGCGGCCGATTGATCGTCTTCCCGCCGCGGCGCTCCACCTTCACCCCGGAGGAGAACATCCTCATCGGCAACGTGGCCCTCTACGGCGCGACGAGCGGCGAGGCCTTCGTCCGCGGCGTCGCCGGCGAGCGCTTCGCCGTCCGCAACAGCGGCGCCCATGCCGTCGTGGAAGGCATCGGCGACCACGGCTGCGAGTACATGACGGGCGGCCGCGTGGTCGTGCTCGGGCGGACGGGACGCAACTTCGCCGCCGGCATGTCGGGAGGCATCGCCTACGTCCTCGACGTCGACGGCGACTTCAAGCGACGCTGCAACGTCGGCATGGTCGATGTCGGGGCGCTCGATCAGCCCGAGGACATCGAGCTCGTCGGCAACCTCATCGAGCGGCACGTCGCGGCGACCGGCTCCGTGTACGCCGCCCGGCTGCTCGCCAGCTGGCGCGAGATCCAGTCGCGCTTCGTCAAGGTCATGCCCAAGGACTACAAGCGGGTGCTGCTGGCCGAGGCGCGGGCGCGCCGCGAGGGCCGCGAGCCGACGTTCGCCGAGCTGGTGGGCGCCACCAGTGGGTAAGGTCACCGGCTTCCTCGAGATCAAGCGGAAGAAGTGGCCGACCCGGCCCGTGGCCGATCGCCTGCACGACTGGAACGAGGTCTATCTTCCCTACCCGGAGCCCGACCTCAAGAGCCAGGCCGCCCGTTGCATGGACTGCGGCATTCCCTTCTGCCACCAGGGTTGTCCGCTCGGGAACCTCATTCCGGACTGGAATGACCTGGTCTATCGCGATCACTGGCACGAGGCGATCCAGCGGCTGCACGCGACCAACAACTTCCCGGAGTTCACCGGCCGGCTCTGCCCGGCGCCCTGCGAGGGGTCGTGCGTGCTCGGCATCAACGACGATGCCGTCCACATCAAAGCCGTCGAGGTCTCGATCATCGAGCGCGCGTTCGCCGAGGGCTGGGTGGCGACACAGGCACCGGCCGTACGCACGGGCAAGAAGGTCGCAGTCGTCGGCTCGGGCCCGGCCGGCCTCGCGGCCGCGGAGCAGCTCAATCGCGCCGGCCACTGGGTGACCGTGTTGGAGCGCTCCGACCGGATCGGCGGATTGCTCCGCTACGGCATCCCCGAGTTCAAGATGGAGAAGAAATTCCTCGACCGACGCCTGCGGCTGATGGAGAAGGACGGCGTGATCTTCCAGACCAACGCTGCCATCGGCACGGCGATACCGGTGAGGGATTTGCAGGCCGATTTCGACGCGGTCGTGCTGGCGTGCGGCGCAGATGCGCCCCGCGACCTGGCCGTGCCCGGGCGCGAGCTCGCCGGCATCCACTTCGCGATGGAGTACCTCACGCTGCAGAACAGGCGTTGCGAGGGCGACGCGATCGCCGACGAGGAGTTCATCACGGCCCAGGGCAAGCGGGTGGTGATCATCGGCGGCGGCGACACCGGGGCGGACTGTCTGGGCACCGTGCATCGTCAGGGTGCGCTGTCCGTGCACCAGTTCGAGCTGCTGCCACGCCCGCCCGATGAGCGCGCTCCCGACAACCCGTGGCCGCAGTGGCCGAACATCCTCCGCGTCTCCTCCGCCCACGAGGAAGGCGGCGATCGCGTCTACGCGGTCTCCACCCAGCGCTTCACCGGCGACGCCGCGGGGCGCGTCAAGCAGCTCCACGCGGTAAAGGTCGCGATGGTCCGTGAAGGGGGACGCCTCGACTTCAAGCCGCTCGCGGGGACGGAGTTCACGCTCGACGTGGACCTCGTCCTGCTCGCGATGGGCTTCCTCGGGCCCGAGCGCACGGGTCCGATCCAGGGGCTCGGCATCAAGCTGACCGACCGCGGCAACGTCGCACGCGATCAGAACTGGATGACCAGCGCGCCCGGTGTGTTCACCTGCGGCGACATGCAGCGCGGCCAGTCACTGATCGTGTGGGCGATCGCCGAGGGACGCTCCTGCGCCCGCGGCGTCGATCTCTACCTCATGGGCAAGTCCGACCTGCCGGCGCCACTGCCCTGATGGCCACGCGGGAGGAGTACGCCCGCCTCCCTCTCGCTCAGCGCCTCGACCGGCTCAGTGGCGCTGGAGGCGTTTCGGCGGCGGCGCCGCGACTCGCTGGACTTCTTCGCGCGGCTCCAGCCGGAGCAATGGCAGCGTCGCTGTCAGCATCCGACGCTCGGGCGCGTGACGTTCGCTGACTGGACGGGGCTGATGGCCTCCCACGACGACAACCATCTGGCCCAGGCTGAGCGCGCCGTCACCGGCAACCCGTGAGCCGTCGGAAAGAGGAGAGCGCCCCATGGCGATGACGCGTGCGCAACGTCATGCCCTCATCGAGCAGTACGCCGGCGGGCCCCAGCGTCTGCGGGCCGCGCTGGCCACCGTTCCCGCCGCGGCGATGCAGTGGCGACCCAAGCCCGGCGAGTGGTCGGCCCACGAGGTCGTCGTCCATTGCGCCGACTCGGAGACGCAGTCCTCGTCGCGCATCCGGATTCTCATGTCCGAGAAGAACCCCGTGATCCAGGGCTACGACGAGGCCCAGTGGGCGCGGGATCTCGACTATCACGCGCACCCCCTCGACGTCGCCCTCGCCACCGTCGATGCGGTGCGCGCCCATACGTCGGTCTTGATCCGCCGCCTGCCTGACGAGGCATGGGCCAAGGAAGGTCATCACACCGAGTCCGGCCACTACACGGCGGAGGACTGGCTCAGGATCTACGCGGACCACCTCGAGAATCACGCCCGCCAGATCGAGGCGAACGTGGCCGCCTGGAAGAAGGGCTAGGAGCGCTCGACCCGCGCCGCGCTCTGCCAGCGCGCGTGGCCCACGAAGAACGGCCCCAGCGTCTGGATGTACTGGGACGTCTGCACGGTCTTCCTCATCGCCTGCACGAGATGCGACAGCGGGTGCACGTCCTTGCCGACGAGCCCGATGACGAAGTCGTTGTCGTTCACGTCCACGCCGTGGCAGGCCAGCCGGATGTCGTGGGCAAGATCGGCGTCGCCATACGCGTGGCCCAGCACCGCGTGCTCCTTGACGATGCCACCCTGTTCCTGGGCGTTCAGCCGCGAGAACGCGCCGTTCCGCCGGAGTGGATACCACACCGCCCAGGGCCAGGCCGGGTTGAGCGCGGTGCGGCGCGGCCGCCGGAACAGCCACTCGTCGATGTCGGCCTCGAATCCCGAGGTGTAGGTCCGTCCGAACATCGTGAACTGTGGTCGGTGGGTCAGCCCGGCGAAGGCATCGGTGTTCAACAGCTCACGGAACGTGGTGGCGAAGAAGGTCGCGTCTTCACTGATGCCGAGGATGCCGATCCCGCGAGGATCGTTGACGTCGTGGTACACCGCGCCTTCGATGCGGCTCGCCTCGACGGCGCGGATGACGGGCTTGGCGTCGGCGCACCCCGTGAACACTTGCAGCTGCATGTACAGGCGCCGGTCGCTCGTCTGTCCCTTGAGGCCGCGCTCCCGAACGTCCACCTTCGCGTCGTCAGCGCTCACGTGTCCCTCCGGTTATCCGCCCCGCGTGTGCATTTCCAGATGCGGATCGCGCTTGAGCTGGCCGATCTGGATCAACGGGCCGCGGTCCCGCCCGGCCAGTCGCTCCTCGGCGCCGCGATCAGAGCGGCCTCGCCACCCGCCGGTAATGAGCGCGGCCAGCTCGTCTCGCGTGGCGCCGCGGCGAAGCGGCCCGCGCAGATCGACACCGTCGACCGCGTAGAGGCAGAGGTACCACATGCCATCGGCGGTGAGACGGCTGCGGTCGCACGAACGGCAGAAGGGCGCAGTCGTCGACGCGATGATCCCGAACGTCGTCCCGTCGGGCAGGCCAAAGCGCTCGGCGGGGGCCGTGCTCCCTGGCTCGACGAGCGGCTCGATCGTCCCGTAGCGCCGAGCCAGCATGCTCAGGATCTCGGCGCGCGACACGACCTGGTCCATCGACCAGCGCGTCGCCCCGCCCACGTCCATGTACTCGATGAACCTCACCTCGGCCGAGACCGTGCGTCCGAATTCGATGAGATCGGCGAGCTCGTCGTCGTTCACGCCCCGCATCGCCACGGTGTCGATCTTCGTCCCGGTGAACCCGGCCGCCGGAACGGCGGCGATGCCGGCCAGCACCTGAGCGTGGGTCTCCACCGGGCGGCGCGTCAGTGGCGGGAAGCGCTCGGGCCGAAGCGTGTCCAGGCTCACGGTGACGCGATGAAGCCCGGCGTCCTTGAGGGCCCGGGCGTGCTCGGCAAGCAAGACGCCGTTCGTCGTCATGGCGAGATCGCGGAGACCGGGCTTGCGCGCAAGCTGCCGGACCAGCTCGGCCAGGTTGCGACGCAGGAGCGGCTCCCCGCCCGTGAGCCTGACCTTGTCCACGCCGAGGCCGATGAACACGTCGACGAGCACGCTCATCTCCTCGAAGTGCAGGATCTGGTCGCGCGGCAGCCACGCGTACTCCTCCTCCGGCATGCAGTACTGGCAGCGCAGGTTGCAGCGGTCCGTGACCGACAGGCGCAGGTTGCGGAGCGGCCGGCCGAAGAGGTCAGCGACGCGCGTCACGACGTCACCACGGCGGTCGCCGACTCGGCCTGCGCGCGCTCCCACTCGCGCACGAGCCCGGCCTTCTTGACGCCGACGTCGAAGTGGTCCCACGGCATCCGCTCGGCGACATCGCGCGCCCGCGTGGTGTAGAAGCCCGGATCGCCGTCCCACTCGCGCAACGCTCGACGCCAGTCCCCCTCCAGCCGCGCCGCGATCTCGAGGAAGTCGCCCACGCGGCGATCGCCACGCGCCAGTAGCGCCTGGAGCGCCGCTTCGCGGGGGTTCTCGTGAAGCACGCGGACGTTGGAGAGCTTGCGGGCCCCGCGCTTGATGACGTCGAGCTTGGCCGAGAGCGACTCGGCGCCGTCGAAGGGCGCCCACTGGAATGGTGTCCAGGGCTTCGGCACGAAGGAGGAGATGGAGAGCGTCAGGCGTCCGAACGGTCGCCCGGCCGGATCGAGGACGCGCAGCCGCTCCAGCATCCGCCGCGCGAGGTCCGGAATCGCTTCGACGTCCTCCGCGGTCTCGGTCGGCTGGCCGATCATGAAGTAGGTCTTGAGGTTCGGAATGCCGTGCTGCCGGACCAGGTCGCAGGCGGCATAGAGCTGCTCGTCGCTGATCGCCTTGCGGATCGCACGGCGCAACCGCTCGGTGCCAGCTTCGGGCGCGACCGTGAGTGTGCGATGGCCGCCTCGGGCAATCGCCGCCACCAGGTCGTCGGTGAGGCTGTCGGCGCGGAGTGAGGAGATGGACAGCTCGAGGCCGTTCGCCTCCACGACCTTCAGGAGGTCGCCGATCCACGGGTAGTCCGACACGCAGGCGCCGACGAGGCCGATGCGGCGATTGGCGGAATCCTGTGCCAGGCGAGCGACGGTGTCAGCGAGCGCCGCGACGCTGCGATGACGCACCGGACGGTACACCTGCCCCTCCAGACAGAACCGGCAGCCGCGGCCACAGCCCTTGCCCACCTCCAGCAGCGCCATGTGGCCGTACTCCGCCCGCGGAGTCTTCACGAGCGAGATCGTCTCGAAGCGGTCCACGTCGGGCAGCCGGCGCTTGACGACGACGGCCGGCGCGCCCGCGCGCGGCAGTACCGCGGAGAGCGCGCCGTCGGGATGGTAGGCGATGTCGTAGTGCCCGGGAACGTAGACGCCGGCCACCTTCGCCACGCGCTCCAGAAACACGTCGCGATTGCCGGCCTCGTCACGGTAGAGCGCGATGAGCTCGCGCACCAGCTCCTCGCCCTCGCCGACGGCGATGAAGTCCATGAACGGAGCCATCGGCTCCGGGTTCGAGAACGCGCAGACGCCTCCCATCAGCACGAGCGGATCGCCCGGCCGGCGCTCCGCCGCGCGGAGCGGAATCCTGGCGAGGTCGAGCAGCCTCAGCGTGTTGATGTAGTCGCCCTCGTAGGTCACCGAGAAGCCGATCATGTGGAAGTCGGACAGCGGCCGCAGAGACTCCAGCGAAAACGGTGCGGTCTCGGTCCGCCGCATCTCGTCGACGTCCGCGGGGTCGGGCAAGAACACGCGCTCGCAGACGACGTCGGGAAGCTGGTTGAGGTGCCAGTAGATGGTCTGGAAGCCCAGGTTCGACATGCCCACGGCGTAGGTGTTGGGGTAGACGAGGGCGATGGCGATCTTGCCACCCCACTCCTTGCGGAACGTACCCTGCTCCTCGGCGAGCACTTCCTGGACTTTCTTCTTTAGATTCCAAGACATCTTCGTCACTGTATCACGTCAGCCCTTGATCACGCCGATGGGCCGCAGGCGCGCCACTTTCGTCGAGATGCCGAAGTTGTGCACGACGTCCACGACGTCTCTCACGTCCTTGTAGGCCTCCGGCATCTCCTCGGCGAGGGCGTCGCGGCCCGTGGCGCGCGCCACGATGCCCTGCGCGGCCAGCTCGTCGGCGATGCTCCGGCCACGCGCCGCCTTCACCGCCGCCGTCCGGCTGAGCACGCGGCCGGCGCCGTGACAGGTGCTGCCGAACGTCTCGCGCATGGCGATGTCGGTGCCGACGAGGAGGAAGGAGTAGCGGCCCATGTCGCCGGGGACCAGCACCGGCTGGCCGGGAAACGCCCGCGTGGCCCCCTTCCGATGGACGAGGAGCCTGCGCCGCCGGCCGTCGATCTCGTACTCCTCTTCCTTGGCGATGTTGTGAGCGACGTCGTACACCACGCGCATGCCGAGATCGCGCGGCGACCGCGCGAGCACGCGCTCGAAGACTTCCCGCGCCCAGTGAGTGAGAAGCTGCCGGTTGGCGAAGGCGAAGTTGGCGGCGCCTCGCATGGCGCCGAGATAGCCCTGCGCTTCCTCGGAGTCGACCGGCGCGCAGGCAAGCTGGCGATCGGGGACGGTGATCCCATACCGACGCAAGGCTCGCTCGGTCGTCTTCAGGTAGTCCGTGCACACCTGATGTCCAAGGCCACGAGAGCCCGTATGGATCATCACGGTGACCTGGCCTGATCGCACTCCCAGCTCGCTCGCCCGGCTCTCGTCGAAGACCTCGTCGACCAGCTGGATCTCGAGAAAGTGGTTGCCGGACCCCAGCGTGCCCAGCTGGCGGCGACCGCGATCGAGCGCCTGGGCGGAGACAGCTGCCGCGTCGGCCCCGGCGATCCGTCCCTCCGATTCCAGCCGGCCGATGTCCTCCCCGTCCCCCCAGCCGCGCTCGACGGCCCACGCCGCGCCGCGTTCCAGCACGCGGCTCAGATCGCGCGGCGCGAGCGCCACGCGGCTCACTGAGCCCACGCCCGTCGGGATGGACGCGTAGAGGGCATTCACGAGGTCGTCGAGGCGCGGTCTCACCTCGGCGGCATCGAGGCTGGTCGCGAGCAGGCGCACGCCGCAGTTGATGTCGAACCCGATCGCCCCCGGGCTCACGACGCCGCGCTCGGCGTCGGTGGCCACCACGCCGCCCACGGGCAGGCCGTAGCCCTGGTGGATGTCGGGCATGGCGAGCGCGGCCTTCACGATCCCGGGCAGCGTCGCGCCGTTCGCCAGCTGGTCCAGCGACGCTTCGTGACGGATGCGCGAGATCAGCGCCTCGTCGGCGACGATCAGCCCGGGCACGCGCATGCCAGGCTTGGCGTCCGGCGGGATGCGCCAGAGATACGGCCCGATCTGCTCCAGCTTCATCGGGATATTGTAGCGAAGCGTTGGAGTGCAGTTCGAAACGTGGGTGAGACATCGAGGGGCGCGCGGCTGCGTTCGTTATTGTAACGAAGCGTTGGAGTGCAGCTCGGGCCGTGGGTGAGAGGTCAAGGAACGTGTGGCTACGTTCGTTTTACCTATCGGTTGAGTGATGTCGGTAGCCAGGTCGAGGAGCTTGGCTGCGAAATAGCCTGATCTAGGCGCTCGAGGCTCCGTGCGCCGGGCGCGTGCGGCGGTACGTCCAGCCGACACCGATGAGCGCCACGATCACGCCGGCCAGACTGGCGAGCTGTGGGACGCGGAACTGTCCGACCCAGAAGCTGTCGAGACGGAGCGCCTCGATGGCAAAGCGTCCGATCGAATAGAGCCCGATGTAGGTGAAGAAGAGCGCGCCCGGGTGCTCGCGCAGCCGTGGGCGCAGCCAGGCAACCAGGAGCACGAAGACGGCGAAGTCCCACAGCGACTCGTAGAGGAACGTCGGATGGAAGTACTCGAACTGGCCGAACCCCGGCGGCCGGTGCGCCGGCGAGATGTAGAGCTTCCAGGGCAAGTTCGTCGGCCGACCGAACGCTTCCTCGTTGAAGAAGTTCCCCCACCGTCCGATGGCCTGTCCGATCGCGATGCTGGGCGCGGCCACGTCGAAGCCCCGCAGCACGGGCAGGCGCCAGCGCCACGCCAGGAGCGCGCCCACCAGCGGTCCCACGATGAGGCCGCCGTGGATGGCGAGTCCGCCTTCCCACACGGCGATGATCTTCGCCGGGTACTGTCCGTAGTAATCCCAGTTGAAGATCACTTCGTACAGGCGGGCGCCGACCAGGCCGGCCAGGATCGCCCACTGCGCGGCGCTGATGATGTCGTCGGCGGGAAGTCTCTCGCGCTTCGCCTCGCGATGGCCGAGCCACAGTCCGACGACGATGGCCACCGCCATCAGGATTCCGTACCAACGGACCACGAGCGGTCCGATCTCGAACGCGATAGCGCCGGGCGAGGCCATGACGTCAGGTAAGATAGCCCGCCGGGCCCCATTTTTCCAATGAACCAGCGACGTTTCCGGTGGTGGGCAGTGGTGGTGCCGGCGCTCGTGGCCGTGGCCCTGGTCGCCGTGGGCCTCGGCATCCCGGCGCTGGGGGCGGCCCTGGTCGTTACCGATGCCCTCCAGCCGAGCGATGCGATCTTCGTCCTGGACGGGGGAACCCCGGTTCGCGAGCTGGAGGCGGCCGCGCTCTACCGCCTCGGGTACGCCCCAAGCGTCGTGGTCGCGCGCGGCCGGGATGCGATCTCCATCGCCCGACAGGTCAGCGGCGAGCCGTCGCGGCAGGAGCGCTCCGTGCGGGTCCTTCGCCACGTGGGCGTGCCCGATGCCGCCATCGTCACGCTCTCCCAGGAAGTGGACAACACGGTGCAGGAGCTCGCCGGCGACTTCGCCTTCGCGACCAGGCAAGGCCTCCGGCGCGTGATCCTGGTGACGTCGGCCAACCACACCCGGCGCGTACGCCTGATCTGGAGCTCGCGTTACGAGCGCACGGTGCCCGCGCTCGTGTATCCGACGTCGTGGGAGCCGTACGACGCGCGGCGGTGGTGGGCGTCACGGCGCACGCTGGAGGAGACGATCCACGAGGCCCTCGGGATCGTCCACTTCATGCTCGGCAGTCCGCTGCCGACGTTCGACCCGAAGTCCTGATCAGTACCCGCCGCCGCCCATCGTCGTGCACATGCCGTTGCGCCAGACACCGCCGGACGCCTGGCAGCGCTCGACGTCGGCCCCCGTGGAGACGGCCGGGACCGGAGCGGTCGTGGTGGTGGTCGAGCAGCCCGCGACCGACAGATCGAACGCGAGCCCCACGGCCGCCATGACGACGAGGAGCGCTGAGGTTCGCGCCTCGTGGAACAGCCTTCTAGACATCGGCGACTCCCATGACGTGGTCGAGAAGGGCCACGTCGCGCCGGCGGGCAATGGAAATCGTGGACCGATTCGCCCGTCGCCAGCGTACACCCATCAGATCGCAGCCCCAGGTAAACACCCCGAGGATGTCGTCCGACCGGTTGGAGAACGAATACGCGGGATAGTTGGTTCCATTGACGACGCGGCGGTGGCGGCAGCGTCGGACTGGATGAGACCGCGAACCAGGGCGGCCGGATACAAGTCCGCCAATCCGCGCTGCCAGGCAGAAAGCTCGATCCGCCGCGTGTGCTTCCGGCCGGGCCCGTGTTGTGGAAACAGCTCCCGCCAGGCGCGCGCGTAGCTGCTCACGGCCACACGGCGAGCGCCATGGCGAACGAGGCCAACGCGTCGCTCCGGAACGAGAATCGTGACTGCATCGACACACTCCTGGATGACTTCAGACTGCGACACATTGAGATAGATGAGGAGGCGAAACGTGCGACCGGTCCACGCGAGGCAACCGTCGCCGAGATAAATCCCGAGAAGATATACGTACGCGCGGTACTGAGAGGAAGTTGGTAGGGGCGGCAGGATTCGAACCTGCAAGCCCTTGCGGGCGAAGGGTTTTAAGCCCTTAGCGGTTGCCAGTTTCGCCACGCCCCCATCACGATTCTAGCGAGGGGAAATGGAGGCGGCGAGCGGATTCGAACCGCTGCATAGAGGTTTTGCAGACCTCCGCCTTAGCCACTTGGCTACGCCGCCGTGAGACGAGGAGTCAGGTCGAGGAGTGGGTGGAGCGGGAAACGGGATTCGAACCCGCGACCCCGACCTTGGCAAGGTCGTGCTCTACCACTGAGCTATTCCCGCATCACCGGTTCCTGCGACAGCGCCATATAGTATCACGCGACCGCGAGCCGTCTACCTCCGGCCCCGGCCTTTCCGAGTCAGCCCGCGGCCTCGCGCAGCGCGGTGGCGGCGTCCTCGGGCGGCACGGGGTTGATGAAGAAGCCGCTGCCCCACTCGAAGCCGGCGACCCGCGTCAGCTTGGGGATGATCTCGAGGTGCCAGTGGAAATACTCGAGCGCCGGCTCGTGGACGGGCGCGCTGTGGAGCATGAAGTTGTACGGCGGATCGTGCAGCGTGCGGTTCATGCGGCGCAGGAAGTCTCCGAGCACGCTGGCCAGCGCGCGCAGCTCGTCCAGGCCCGAGTCCTCGAAGGCCGAGCGATGCCGGGTGGGCAGGATCCAAGTCTCGAAGGGAAAGCGCGGGGCGAAGGGGGCGATCGCCACGAAGCCGTCCCGGTCGATGATGAGCCGTCGGCGACCGCGCCGCTCCTCGCGCACGACGTCACACCACACGCAGCGCTCCTTGATGTCCCAGAGCTTGGCGGAGCCGGCCAGCTCCTCGGTGATCATGATCGGGATGATGGGGAGCGCGATGAGCTGCGAGTGCGGATGCTCCAGCGAGGCGCCGGCGGCCTCGCCGTGATTCTTGAAGACGAGGATGGACTGGAAGCGGCCATCCTTCTTGAGATCGAGCACGCGCTCACGGAAGGCGAGCAGGACCTCGGCGACGGCGTCGGTCGGCATCGTCGCCAGGGACGCCGCGTGGTCCGGGCTCTCGATCACCACCTCGTGAGCGCCGATTCCCGACATCCGGTCATAGGGCCCCTCGCCGCTCGGCTCGAGCTCGCCCTCGATGCGCAGCGCGGGGAACTTGTTCGGGACCACACGGTACGTCCAGCCCGGTGAGTTCGGTGGGCTGCCGGGTGGCCGGCCGGCGAGGATCTCGGGCGGCGTCTTGTCCTCGTGGCCAGCGCAGAACACGCAGCTCACCAGGTGAGGACGCACCGGGTCTGGGCCGAAGTCCGACGGCCGGCGTGCCCGCTCCGTCGAGATGATGACCCACCGTCCCACCACGGGGTCCTTCCTCAGCTCGGACACGCTAGGCATCCTCCGGACGAGCGGCGCGGCCGAGCAGCGCCGCCAGGGCGTCGCCGGGCGACTTGCCCTGGAACAGCACGGAGCCGACTTCGGCACAGATCGGCAGGTTGACGCCGAGCCGCGCGGCCAGCGCGAGCGCAGAAGACACGGTACGGGCGCCTTCGGCGATCATCCGCGTCTGTCCCTCGACCGCATCGCGACTTTGTCCTCGGGCCAGCGCCATGCCGAGCGCGCGGTTGCGCGACAGCGTCCCGGTGCACGTCAGCACGAGGTCACCCATGCCGGCCAGTCCGGCCAGTGTCGCCGGCTGAGCGCCGAGCGCCACGGCCAGGCGCGTCAGCTCGGCCAGGCCGCGCGTGATCAGCGCCGCCCGGGCGTTTTCACCGAGGCCGAGCCCATCCGCGATGCCGGTCGCGACGGCGATCACGTTCTTCAGCGCACCGCCCATCTCCACGCCGACGACGTCGCGATTGGTGTAGAGCCGGAATTCCCGGCTCCCCAGCCAGCCCTGGAGACGGCGCGCCAGCACCTCGTCACGCGAGGCGATCACCGCCGCGGTCGGCTGGCCGAGCGCGACCTCGCGTGCGAACGTAGGTCCGGACAGGGCGGCAATGGGCGCGTCCGGAAACCGCTCGGCCACCAGCTCCGTCATGCGCACGTGGCGTTGCGGATCGAGACCCTTCGTCGCCGAGACAACGGGAACGGCGGCCGGAATCCGAGGCAGATCCTTCAGCGTCGCGGCGACGAATTCCGACGGCACGACGACCAGGATGAGCTCGGCGCCCTGGAGCGCGGCCGCGTGGTCCGCCGTCGCCGTCAGTCGCGCAGGGCATTCGATGTCGCTGAGATAGATTGGATTGCGATGGCTCCGGGAGAGGCCCTCGACCACTTCGGGCTCGCGGGCCCACATCCTGACGTCGGCGCCCGTGCGCGCGAGATGGATCGCCAGCGCCGTACCCCAGCTCCCGCCGCCGACGACGGCCGTCCTCATGCGCGGCGCTCTCCCAGCCGCCGCTCGCTTCCCGCGAGCAGGCGCCCGATGTTTTCGTGGTGGCGCAGGATGACGATCGCGGCACCGGCCGCGCAGGCGGCGATCCGAGGCGCGGGGTAGCCGAGCATGAGCGTGCCGAGCGGCACACACAGCGCGGCCAGGACCGAGCCCAGCGAGACGTAGCGGAAGCTCAGCGTGATCACGAGCCAGACGACGGCGGCGGGGGCCACGGCCAACGGCGCGAGATAGAGGAAGGCGCCGAGTCCCGTCGCCACGCCCTTGCCGCCGCGGAACCCGAGGAAGATCGACCAGCAGTTGGCGATGATCGCCGCGACGCCGGCGGCCGCCACCGGCCAGGGCTCCCCCCGGCCCACAACCGCCGCCGCGGTCACGGCCAGGTAGCCCTTGGCGACGTCACCGACGAGCGTGAGGATGGCGGGCGCGCGGCCGGCCGTGCGCAGGACGTTGGTGGCGCCGATGTTGCCGCTGCCGTGCGCGCGAATGTCGCCCACGCCCCAGGCCCGGGCGATGAGGAAGCCGACCGGCACCGCCCCGATGAGATACGCGGTGAGGACGGCGAGGGCGCCGCTCACGACCAGCGTTCTTCGCCGGGGACGATCGCGCGGTAGTCCGCCTTCCGGAAGAACCGGTAGAAGTAGTCCACGGCGGAGACGACCGTGAGGCCGAGCGCCACCCACAGCACCGCGGTGGCCGCCACGTGGAACGCCGGCGACGGCAACCCTTTCTCGCCGATGAGCATCGTGATCGCCACGTACTGGCTGACCGTCTTCCATTTCGCCAGTCGCGACGCGGGCACGATCACGCCCACGCCGGCCGCCACCGCACGCAAGCCGGTCACCGCCAGCTCACGTCCGATGATCACGACGACGATCCAGGCCTCGATCTTGTCGATCTGCAGGAGCGAGACGAGCGCGGCGGCCACCAGCAGCTTGTCGGCGATCGGGTCGAGCAGCGTGCCGAGGGTCGTGACCTGGTTGCGGCGCCGCGCGACCACCCCGTCGAGCCAGTCGGTGAGCGAGGCCAGGATGAAGATGCCGGCCGCGATCACCGCATGGACCCGGGACGACGAGATCAGGAAGACGATGAGGAGAGGAACGGCGACGATCCGGGTGATCGTGAGGCCGATGGGCAAGTTCACGCGGACACCCTATGCACGGAGCGCGCTCGCGTCATTATCGGGAGCCGATGACCACCTTGTCAACGTTCGGCAGGTACACTGGCACGACCGTCGTCGTGTCGAGCATCAAGCAGGCGGCAACGTCAGGCCCCCGGCCCCGGGCCGTCAGGTGGCGGGCCCAGGGCGAGTCCTCGCCCAGCCGCCCCACGTCCTTGCCGTAGCGGCGGCCGAACTCCAGCGCCTCACGCGCGATCGGACTCACTTCGGCCGCCGGCTCCTCCCGCTGGAGGCGATCCACGAGCAGGCCCGCGCAGGCGTGGTCCTCGAGCGAGATCGCTCCGCGCTCGCCCGCGCACACGAGCGTCACGTCGCGCCGGCCACCGACCGCCCACGTCGCCGCGGCGCCGAGATTCACGAGCCCGGCGACTCCGATGGCGGCGCCACGGCGGGCGGCGAGGAGCGCCTGGGTGCCGTTGCTCGTGGTCATGATCAGCGTCTTGCCGCTCACCCGCTCGACGGTGAAGTCGAGCGGTGAGTTGCCCAGGTCGAAGCCGGCAAGCGGCTCTCCGCGACGCTCGCCGGCGATGACCACGGTGCCGGCGGGCAAGGCGGCGGCCCGCTGATGCGCCTCCTCGGCGGTGGCCACGGGGACGACCGCTTCGCAGCCGTTGATGAGGGCGGTGATGATGCTCGTGCTCGCCCGGAGGACGTCGATGACGAGGACGGAGATGCCCGCGAGCGGCATCGCCCCCGCCGCGTTGGCCGTGAGGGCGACATCGATGCGCACCCGGTCAGCTCCGGTGGTCGCGCAGAGCGCGGATCTTCAGGCGCAGGGCGTTCAGGTTGATGAAGCCCTCGGCGTCGCGCTGGCGGTAGACGGCGTCGGCCTCGAAGGTCGCGAAGTCGGTCCGGTAGAGCGAGCGGGGCGAGCGCCGCCCCACCACCGTCGCGTTGCCCTTGTACAGGCTGAGCCGCACGGTCCCCGTCACGTCCCGAGCGCACTCGTCCATGAAACCTTGCAGCGCGCGACGCTCCGGCGAGAACCAGAAGCCGTAATAGATCATCTCGGCATAGCGCGTGACCAGCGAGTCGCGCAGGTGCAGCACCTCGCGGTCGAGCGTGAGCGACTCCAGCGCCCGCCTGGCCACGTGCAGGATGGTGCCGCCGGGCGTCTCGTAGACGCCGCGCGACTTCATCCCCACGTAGCGGTTCTCGACGAGATCCACGCGGCCGATGCCGTGCTCGCCCCCCAGACGGTTGAGGCGCTCGAGCAGCGCCACCGGTGGGAGGACCTCGCCGTCGACGGCCACCGGATTGCCGGCCTCGAAGTCGATCAGCATCTCGAGCGGGACGTCGGGCGCCGCTTCGGGGGAATTCGTGAGCTGGAACATCTTGTCGGGGGGCGCCGTCCACGGGTCCTCCAGGATCCCTCCCTCGTACGAGATGTGGAAGAGATTGCGGTCGGTGGAATACGGCCGCTCCGCGGTCACCGGTACCGGGATGTCGTGGCGCCGCGCGAACTGGAGGAGCGCGGTGCGCGAGTCCAGCTCCCACTCCCGCCAGGGCGCGATCACGCGCAACTGCGGGGCCAGCGCGGCGTACGTCAGCTCGAACCGGACCTGGTCGTTCCCTTTTCCGGTGGCGCCGTGGGCCACGGCGTCGGCGCCCTCCTGCAGCGCCACGTCGACCTGAGCGCGCGCGATGAGCGGGCGCGCGATCGACGTCCCCAGCAGGTAGCTGCCCTCGTACACGGCGTTGGCGCGCAGCATCGGGAAGATGAAGTCGCGCACGAACTCCTCGCGCAGGTCGACGATGTGGACGCCGACAGCGCCCGTCCGCAGGGCCTTCTCGCGGATCGGCAGTAGCTCCTCGCCTTGCCCGAGGTCGGCGCAGAACGCGATGACCTCACAGCGGTACCGCTCGATGAGCCAGCGAAGGATGACCGAGGTGTCGAGCCCGCCCGAGTAGGCGAGGACGACCTTTTTCGGGTCAGGCATCGTCGAGCGAGCCGCCGAGGAGATCGAGGATCACGGCCTTCTGGGCATGCAGCCGGTTCTCGGCCTGGTCGAGCGCGATGCTGTGCGGGCCGTCGAGCACGCCGTCGGTGATCTCCTCGCCCCGGTGCGCGGGCAGGCAGTGCATGACGAGCACGGACGGCCGCGCGAACGCGACGAGCGTCTCGTTGACCTGGTAGCGAGAGAAGGCCTCCAGGCGGCGCTCGCGCTCGCTCTCCTGGCCCATGCTCGTCCACACGTCGGTGTAGATCACGTCGGCTCCCGTCGCCGCCTCGCGCGCGTCGTGGGTGACGGTCAGACGTCCGCCCAGCTTGTGCACGGTCTGCTGCACGCGCGCCTCCGGCTCGTACCCGGGCGGCGTCGCCACCACGATGGTCGTGCCGAGCAGCGCTCCGAGGAGGATCAGCGAGTGGCAGACGTTGTTGCCGTCCCCGACCCAGCAGAGGCGCATGGCGCCGAGATCGATCCCGCGCTCCCACAGCGTGAAGAAGTCGGCCAGGGCCTGGCACGGATGCTCGAAGTCGCTGAGCGCGTTGATCACCGGCACGGTCGCGTGGCGGGCGAGGCCTTCCACGGTCTCGTGCGAGTACACCCGCGCGGCGATCCCGTCCACCCAGAGCGAGAGGTTGCGCGCGGCGTCGGGAACCGATTCGCGCGTGCCCAGCCCGATCTCGGAGCCGGACAGATGCACGGCGCGACCGCCCAGCTGGACGATCCCGACTTCGAACGTCACCCGCGTTCGGAGCGACGGCTTCTCGAAGATCAGCGCCAGGGTCCGTCCGCTCAGCGGGGCGCCGCGCCGGCCGGCCTTCCAGCCCTGCTTGAGCGCCGCCGCCACCCGGAACAGGTGCTCCGCCCGCTCGCGGCTGAGATCGGCCGCCGAGAGGAAATGGCTCACTGCGGGCTCGCAGCGAGCGCCCGGTCCAGCACGGCCAGGGCACGGTCACAGTCGCGCTCGTCGGCGATCAGCGGTGGCGCCAGCCGGACGACCTTCTCGCCCGCGCTCAGGATGAGGACGCCCGCTTCGCGGCAGGCGTCCACGATGGGCGCGGCCGCCACCGTCAGCTCGGCGCCGATCAGCAGGCCCCTGCCCCTGACCGCGCGGATGACGGATCGAGTCGTGGCCATGCGGCGCAGGCCCTCGATCAGATACCGGCCGATCCGGGCCGCGCGCTCGGGCATCTTCTCGTCGAGGACCGTCGTGAAGCTGGCGATCGCGACCGCGGTGACGAAGGGGTTGCCGCCGAACGTGGTGCCGTGCGTCCCTGCTGTCAGGACGCTGCCGACGTCACGCGTGGCGAGCGTGGCGCCGATGGGCAGACCGTTCGCCAGCGCCTTGGCCACCGTCATGATGTCGGGCTCGACTCCGCTGTGCTCGTACGCCCACAAGCGACCGGTGCGTCCCACGCCGGTCTGGATCTCGTCGAGGATCAGCAGCGCCCCCGACTCGTCGCACAGCTTGCGGAGCCCCGGCAGATAGTCGTCGTCGGGAATGTGCACGCCGCCCTCACCCTGAATGGGCTCGACGAGAATCGCGGCCGTGCGGTTGTCGACGGCCCGCTCCATCGCGCGCAGATCGTTGTAGGGCACGTGCTTGAATCCCGGGACCAGCGGCTCGAAGCCGTGGTGATACTTGGGCTGACCCGTCGCGGTGACCGTGGCCATCGTGCGGCCGTGGAACGAATTGTGGGTGGCGATGATCTCGTAGCGATCGGTCGAGAAGCGCTCCTTGCCGTACTTGCGCGCCATCTTGATCGCCGCTTCGTTGGCCTCGGCGCCCGAGTTGCCGAAGTAGACCGACTCGGCGAACGAATGCTCGCACAGGAGCTTCGCCAGGTGGATCTGGGGCACGTTGTGATAGAGGTTCGACACGTGGAGCAGCGTGGCGGCCGCCTCTCGAATGGCGCCCGTCACCCGCGAGTGAGAATGACCGAGCGCGGTGACGGCCAGGCCGGCACCGAAGTCGAGGTACTCCCGGCCATCGGTGTCCCACACCCGCATCCCATCCCCGCGCACGAGCACCAGGGGCGCGCGGGCGACGTTGGCCGTGAGATAGGTTCCCGACCACTCGAGCAGCTGCTTCGTATCCATGTCGATCCCCTTAGAGAACGATCTCGGTCCCGATGCCTTCGCGCGTGAACAGCTCGAGCAGGATCGCATGGGGCACGCGCCCGTCGATGATGTGAGCCTTCGCGGTCCCGCCCTCCAGCGCGCGCAGCGCCGATTCCACCTTGGGCAGCATGCCGCCGTCGATCACACCGTCCTGCATCAGGCGCTCGGCGTCCTTGCGGCTCAGCGTGCTCACCAGGCGCCCGCCACCGTCCTTGATGCCCTGCACGTCGGTCAGGTGGATCAGCTTCTCGGCCCCGAGCGCGGCCGCCACCTGCCCGGCCACGAGGTCGGCGTTGATGTTGTACGTCTCGCCCTGACTGCCGACGCCGACCGGCGCGATGACGGGGATGAAGCCATTCTCCTTGAGCAGACGGATCGGCTCGGGGTTGACCGTCTCGACCTCGCCCACCAGGCCGATGTCGATCTCCTCGCCGCCCGGCATCCGGTGCGGCCGGCGGCGCGCGCGGAGCAGGTCGGCATCCTTGCCGGACAGGCCGACCGCCCGTCCGCCATGATGATTGATGAGGCCGACGATCTGCTTGTTGATCTTGCCGACCAGCACCATCTCGACGATCTCCACGGTTTCCTCGTCGGTCACCCGCATGCCGCCCACGAAGCGTGGCTCCTTGCCGAGCCGCTTCATCAGCGCGCCGATCTGGGGCCCGCCCCCGTGGACGATGATCGGATGAATCCCGACGAGGTGGAGCAGGATCACGTCGAGAGCAAAGCTCTCTTTGAGAGTGGCCTGCTCCATCGCGGCGCCGCCGTACTTGATGATGATCGACTTTCCGCGGAACTCCCGGATGTACGGGAGCGCCTCCATCAGGATCTCGGCCCGCCGCAGCGCTTCCTCCATCACCGGCTCGCCATCAGAGGATGTACCGCGAGAGGTCCTGGTCGCGGGTGAGCTCGCCCAGGCGCGCGTGGACGTAACCGGCGTCGATCGTCAGCTCCTTGCCCGGCAGGTCGGGGGCGTCGAACGAGATCTCTTCCAAGAGCTTCTCCATGACCGTGTAAAGGCGCCGGGCCCCGATGTTCTCGGTCGCCGCGTTCACCCGCATGGCGATCTCGGCGAGGGCGTCGATCGCATCCGCCGTGAAGGCCAGCGTCACGCGCTCCGTGCGAAGCAGCTCGACGTATTGCCGGATCAGCGCGTTCCGGGGTTCCGTCAGGATGCGGACGAAATCCTCGCGCGTCAAGGGGTCAAGCTCCACCCGGATGGGGAAGCGCCCCTGCAGCTCCGGGATGAGGTCCGACGGCTTGGAGACGTGAAACGCGCCCGCCGCGATAAACAGGATGTGATCCGTCCGCACGGTCCCGTACTTCGTCGTGACCGTCGAGCCCTCGACGATGGGCAGCAGGTCGCGCTGAACGCCTTCGCGGCTCACGTCGGGGCCGTGTCCGCCCTCGCGGCCGGCCACCTTGTCGAGCTCGTCGAGGAAGACGATTCCGGAGTTCTCCACCCGGCGGATGGCCTGGCTCACCGCCTCCTCGGGATCGATCAGCTTCTGCGCCTCCTCTTGCACCAGGAGTCGCCGCGCCTCGCCCACCCGCATGCGGCGGACCTTCGTCCGGGACGGGAGGATGTTCGAGAGCATCTCGCGCAGATTGATGCCCATCTCCTCCATGCCCTGTCCCGACAGCACCTCGAGCATGGGGGCCGTCGGCTGCTGGGTTTCGAGCTCCACCATGCGGTCGTCGAGCTTGCCGCCGCGCAGCTGGACCCGGAGCTTCTCGCGCGTCGTCTCGCGCGCCGAGGGCCCGACCTCTTCGAGGGAGGGGCTCGCGTACGCTTCGTCACCGCGGCGCGGCAGGAGGAGATCGAGCAGGCGGTCCTCGGCCTGCTGCTCGGCCTTCTCCTGGACGGCGGCGGTCATCTCGGCCTTGACCATGTTGACGCCGAGCTCGGTCAGCTCGCGGATCATCGACTCCACGTCGCGCCCGACGTAGCCGACCTCGGTGTACTTCGACGCCTCGACCTTGACGAAGGGCGCTTGCGCGAGCTTGGCCAGGCGCCGCGCGATCTCCGTCTTGCCGACTCCGGTGGGGCCTATCATGATGATGTTCTTCGGCGCCACCTCGTCCCGAAGCTCGGCCGGCAGGCTCTGCCGGCGCCAGCGGTTCCGCAGCGCGATCGCCACGGCGCGCTTGGCCCGCGTCTGCCCGACGATGTAGCGATCGAGCTCGCCGACGATCTGGGCCGGCGTCAGCGAGGACATTGTATCGAAGCCGCGAGGTGCGGCTCTAACCGTGGGTGGCCTGCTCGAGGTGCGCGGGGCTGCGTCCGTTCCCCCGATTGATCAAATCGCCGTGGGTGGCCTGCTCGAGGTGCGCGGGGCTGCGTCACGCCCGATCTCCGGCCGGCGTACGCGCGTTCATAGCGTTTCCACCGTGACGTGGTCGTTGGTATAGATGCAGAGGTCGGCCGCGATCCGCATCGCCTCGGTCACGACGGCCTTGGCGTCGAGCTCGGAGTGACCGACGAGCGCGCGCGCCGCCGCCAGCGCGAAGGCGCCTCCCGAGCCGATGCCGATCAGGCCGTCGTCGGGCTCGATGAGGTCGCCGGTGCCCGACACGATGAACGCGTGCTCGCGATCGGCGATGGCGAGCAGCGCCTCCAGCCGGCGGAGCACCCGGTCGGCCCGCCAGTCCTTGGCCAGCTCCACGGCCGACCGCGCCAGGCTGCCCCGATGCTCTTCGAGCTTCGCCTCGAAGCGCGCGAAGAGTGTGAAGGCATCGGCGGCGGCGCCGGCGAAGCCGGCCAGCACACGGTCCTGGTAGAGCTTGCGCACCTTGCGGGCGCCGGCCTTCACGATCGTGTTGCCGATCGTCACCTGGCCGTCGCCGGCCATCGCGACCTGGCCGCGATGCCGTACGCACAGCACGGTCGTCGCGTGAAATGTCGTCACCGCGACTTGCTCCGGGCGCGGGGGTGCGCTTGGTCGTAGATCTTCATGAGTTGGGCGGAGCCGACGTGAGTATAGCGCTGGGTGGTCGATAGCCGACTGTGGCCGAGCAGGTCCTGGATCAGGCGGAGGTCGGCGCCCCGGTCGAGCAGGTGCGTGGCGAACGTGTGGCGCAGCGTGTGCGGGCTCACCCGCCGCGTGATCCCGCTGGCACGCCCGCACCGTCGGACGAGTTCGTAGATGCTGCGCACCGCGAGGGCGCGCCCACGCGCGCCGACGAAGAGCGCGCCCCTCGTCGTGCCGCGCTCGGCGAGGTAGGCCTCGAGGGCGTGCGCCGCCTTGCCGCCAAACGGCACGATCCGCTCCTTGCGTCCTTTGCCGATCACTCGCACGGTCCCGGTCTCGGCGTCGACGTCGGCGAGCGTCAGGCCGGCCAGCTCGGACACGCGGAGCCCAGTGGCATAGAGCATTTCGAGCACGGCGCGGTCGCGCACGCCCAGGCTCTCATCATCGAGGAGGGCCTGGGATTCATCGATGGGAAGAAAGGAGACGAGCTTGCGCCCGAGCCGCGGTCCTCGCACGTCGAGAGCCGGATTGCGCTCGAGGTGCCCGCGACGCGCGAGGAACCTCATCCAGCTCCGCACTGCGGCCAGCTTGCGGGCGATCGACGTGGCGTCGAGGCCGCGGCCGTGCAGACTCGCCAGCCAGCCGCGGATCTGCCGCGTGTCCACGGCGTCTATCGTGGCCGCCGGGGCGCCTCGGCTGGAATCCGTGGCGAGGTAGTCACAGAACTGGCGAAGATCGGTTCGATAGCTCCGGAGCGTGTGGCGCGAGGCGTTCTTCTCCACTGCGAGATACCGCAGGAAGACGGCCAGCGGGTGGGTCATGCCACCGGCTGTTCGACCTCCCGCCGGAAGTCACAGCCCTCGCGCACGCAGGACCGTGTCGTCCGGCCGCGGGCCACGCGCTCGACGATGAAGGGCGCCCCGCACTTCGGGCACGGCTCCGCCACCGGCCGCTGCCACAGCACGAACTTGCACGTCGGGTAGGCCGAACAACCGTAGAACGTGCGGCCGCGCTTGGAGCGCCGCTGGACCAGCTCGCCCGAGCATCCCGACTCGGGGCACGCGATCCCGAGCGTCACGGGCTTGGTCGTCTTGCATTCCGGGTAGCCCGAGCAGGCGATGAATTTGCCGAAGCGCCCGTGCTTGATCACCATCGGCCGGCCGCAGGTCGCACACGTCTCGTTCGTCGTCTCGTCCTCGACCTTGCCTTCACCGTTCAGGTTGCGTGTGTAGCGACACTCCGGATACGCCGAGCACGCGATGAAGGGGCCGAAGCGACCACGGCGCTTGAGGAGCTCCTCGCCACACTCCGGGCAGGCCTCGCCCGTCGGCTCGCCGGCCTTCTCGCTCTTCATCTCCTGCTTGGCGCGCTCGAGGTCGACCGTGAAGGGCTTGTAGAAGTCCTCCACCGCGTCCACCCACTTGAGCTCACCCTCCTCCACCTTGTCGAGCTCGCCCTCCATCTGGGCCGTGAACTCGACGTTCATGATGTCGGCGAAGTAGGGAATGAGCTTGTCGGTGACGGCCATACCGAGCTCGGTGGGGAAGAGCGTCCGCCGCTCGCGGTGAACGTAGCCACGGTCGTTGATGATCGTGCCCAGGATGGAGGCGTAGGTGGAGGGCCGGCCGATCCCGAGCTCCTCCAGCGCCTTGATGAGCGCGGCTTCCGTGTAGCGCGGCGGCGGCTGGGTGAAATGCTGCTTGGGATCGAGGCCCAAGAGCTTCAGACGCTCGCCTTGCTCCAGCATCGGCATCGCCCGCTCGGCATCCTCGTCCTCCGTCGTCTCCTCTTCGCGGCTCTCGACGTAGACGGCGGTGAAGCCTTTGAACTTGAGCGTCTGGCCCTGGGCGCGGAAGATCGTGCGGCCGGCCTCGATGTCGGCGCTGACCGTGTCATAGACGGCGGCGTTCATCTGGCTGGCCAAGAAGCGCTCCCAGATCAGACGGTAGAGCGCGAGCTGGTCCTTGTTCAGATTGCGCGTGATGTGCCGCGGCTCGCGAGTCACGTCCGAGGGCCGGACCGCCTCGTGGGCTTCCTGCGCGCTGCCCCGCGACTTGTAGACGGGCGGGCTCTGGGGCAGATACTCGGTGCCGAGCCGGGCGCTGACCCAGTCACGCGCTTGCGCCTGGGCCTCGGCGGCGATGCGCACCGAGTCCGTCCGCATGTAGGTGATGAGACCGACGGCGCCCTGCTCGCCGATGTCGATGCCCTCGTAGAGCTGCTGGGCGAGCGTCATCGTCTTCTTCGCGGAAAAGCCGAGCTTCCGTCCCGCCTCCTGCTGGAGCGTGGACGTGATGAACGGGGGCGCTGGATGGCGGCGGCGCTCGCCGCGGGTGACCGTCTTGACCACGAAGGTCGCGCCGTCGAGCGACGCCATGACGGCGCGCGTCGCTTCCTCGTTGCGCAGGTCCGCCTTCTCGCCGGCCACCTCGCGCAGCGTGGCCACGAACGTGGGTGGATGCTTCGCCTCGAGCCGCGCGTGGAGCGACCAGTACTCTTCCGGCCGGAAGGCCACGACCTCGCGCTCGCGATCGACGATGAGGCGAACCGCCACGGACTGGACGCGGCCGGCGGAAAGTCCGCGCTGGACCTTGTCCCACAGGAGTGGCGACAGACTGTAGCCGACCAGGCGATCGAGGATGCGCCGGGCCTGCTGGGCGTCGACCTTCTTGAGATCGATCTTGCCCGGCTGCAGGAAGGCCGACTTCACGGCGCGCTCGGTGATCTCGTTGAACGTCACGCGGTAGACGTTCTTCTTGTCGATCGGCAACTCCTGGGC
>MNEG01000033.1 GCA_001917585.1 Candidatus Rokubacteria bacterium 13_1_40CM_68_15 | reverse complement strand
AGGACTTCGATCCGATGACCCGCCCGCGGCTCCTGGCCAACACGCTCGTCCCGGCCGCGGTCTACGCGCACGCGCAACGCTTCCGAGCGTGGTATCGCGCCCGTGTCGCTGAGGTGTTCCGCGACGTCGACGTCGTCCTCGCACCCACGACGCCCTACCCGGCACCGTTGATCGGCGCGCCCAACACGACAACGGTAGGCGTGGTCGACGTGCCCACGCGGTCGCACCTCGGCGTGTTCACCCAGCCGCTGTCGTTCATCGGCCTGCCGGTGATCTCGGTCCCGCTGACGACGCCGGGCGCGTTACCGCTCGGCGTTCAGCTCGTCGCCGCGCCGTTCCGCGAGTCGGTGCTCTTCCGCGTAGCCGCGAAGCTCGAGTCGGACGGTGTGATCGCGGCTCCCGCCGCGTGAGCCGGCCGCCCGATCGAGCATTTCTCTACTTTACTGGACTCGCTTCAGGTCGAGCTGGACGTCGAGGTCTTCCATCGCGCTATTGAGCATGCCGTAGAGGTCGTCTCGCCGGTGGACGAGCGAGGTACTGGCAACCGACGAGCTCGTGAGGATGACGCGATCGCCCGACGTCGTGTACATTCCCGACGCCGTCTGCTCCTTGCCTTGATTCGTCTTCCATCGTGCCGACCACGTCTGGTCGGGGTTGAGCTGCAAGGTGGCGTCGGTCCGCGCCGCGGGGATTCCGCCCGCCAGCTCCCAGGCCGAGCCACGCCAGGTCCCGACCAGATCGGTCGTCGCGCTGGACGGCGAGGCCGCCGGCGTCGAGCTGGTCCGCGCGCTCGTGCGGGCGCACCCGATGGTGACTGTGAAGACTGTTGCAACGATGACCAGGGTCGTGAACGTCCGCTGTGCCATGGCCGGTTCCTCCCGGAGTACCGCGGAGCAATCGGCGTGCCGCCTGTCGGTCTTGCTTACGCCTTCGGCGCCGGCGCGCCGCGCCCGCGCTGATTTTCGCGGGTGCGCGGGTCGGGCTCGACTCTTGCTACTCAGCGCGGCATGACTCGATACCTCTTCATCATTTCCTGGGAGAACGCCGCCCGCTACGAGATGGTCCAGCAGCGCGTGGCCGGCATGGACGAAGTGAAGGTCATCCTCGATCGCCGATTCCGAGAGCGGCGCCGGCGCGAGGAGCTGCCGGGCACCGATCGCCGGCGGATCGATCGGCGCGAGCACGACGTGGACGTGCCGCTCGAGCAGCTGGGCTGGGCGCTCGTCGTGCGCCCGACCCGCTCGTCACGACTTGGGTAGGGTCAGCGTCACGTTCGCGGGGCGGACCTTCCTGAGCAGATCGGGATAGACGTACTCGCGCAGGTCGAAGGACTGCTTCATCTTCCCCATCTTGATGAGCTGGTCCATCGCGAGGTTGACGTTGCCCACCGACTCGTTGCTGAGCGCGAGCGGGAAGGCGAGCTTGGGCATCAGCTCGCGGGTGATCTCGACCGGCAGCTTGAGGAACTTCGACACCATCTGGGTGGCGTCCTCGCGGTGGTTGTTGACGAGGTCGTTGGCCTCGGCGATGGAGGTCATGAACCGCTCCGCGGCGTCCCGGTTCTTCTCGATCCAGCCCCGGTTCATGTAGATGAAGTTGCGGCCGGTGAAGATCCCCTGGGAGTCGCGCACGATCTTGGCGCCCTTGACGCTCATGATCGCGCGGGTCGGCCACGGCTCCCACACGGCGAAGCCGTCGAGGTTCCCGCGCTCGAGCGCGGCCACCATCTCGGGCGCTTCGACGTTGACGATCGTGTAATCCGCCTTGTTGAGCTTCAGGTGCTTGACGACCTCCAGCCAGAACACCTCGCTGCCCGTGCCGGGCGCGATGCCGAGCCGCTTGCCCTTGAGGTCGTCGAGCGAGTTGACGTTCTTCCCGCCCACGATGCTGAACCAGCGCAGCAAGGTCGTGCCCTCGGCCACGATCACGACGTTCCGGTCCACGTTGTGGGCGGTGATGCCGGCCTGCTCGGCGCCGTAGGCGGCGTTGACCTGGTTGCCGACGAGGAAGGCGACCATCGCCGACCCCGATGGCCCCGTGTTGATCTGGACGTCCAGGCCGTTCTTCTTGAACAGCCCGGCCTCGTGGGCGACGTAGAACTGCGAGAAGGCGGGATCGACGCCGGTGGCGATGACCATCCTGGCGGGGCTCTGGGCGGTCGCAGGACCGGCCGCACCGGCCACGACGAGGGCGACGACGAGCAGCAGGCGAACGACCATCATGGGATGCCTTTCTCGGGTGCCAGCGCCTCGGCCGTCACACGACCGGCGAGTACCGTCCCGCAAAGAGGAAGATGCACCAGCGGAAGATACGATCGATGATGAAGCCGAGCAAGCCCAGCACGAGCAGCGCGACGAAGATGTCGTCCACCAGCATGTAGAGGCGCGCGTCCCAGAGCATCTTGCCGAGCCCGTTGTTGGCCGCGACCAGCTCGGCCGCCACGATGGTGACGAACGAGTTGGTCATCGCGAGCCGCATGCCGGTCAGGATGTACGGCACCGTCGCCGGCAGCGCCACGTGACAGAAGATCTGGAAGCGGGTGGCGCCGAGCGCCTGGGCGGCCCGGATCTTGTTGCGCGCGATGCTGGCCACGCCGGCGGCCGTGTTGAGCACGACGACGAAGACCGTCGCGTAGATGATGAGGAAGAGCTTGGAGGTCTCGCCGATCCCGAACCAGATCACCGCGACGGTGATCATGGCCACGGCGGGGATGAAACGGAGGAATTCCGTGTAGGGATCGAGGATCCGCCGGACGGGCGGGAAGCTGCCCATGCAGAGGCCGATCGGGATGCCGAGGAGGGAGCCGGCCACGAAGCCCGTGAGGATGCGCTGGAGGCTGATGGCGACGTTGGCGACGAGCGTGCCGTCGCGGAACAGCGCGACGGCGCGTGTGATCACCGAGCCGGGCGGCGGGAACAGCGCCGACTGCACGAGGTATACCGCGGCCACGTGCCAGAGGAGGAACAGGCTGGCGAAGCCGATCACGTAGCCGCCGTGCTCACGCACCCACCTCATCGCGGCCCTCCCGGGTGCTCGCGGCGGCGGGCCACTTCCACCTCTTCACGGATCATCCCGTACACGCGCCGGTAGTAGGCGAGAAAGCGGTCGTCGGTCCGGTTCCGCGCGCCCTCGAGCTCCACGTCGACCACCTCCTTGAGCCGCGAGGCCGGCCCCGCGTACATCACGCCGAGGCGAGTCGCGAGGCTCACCGCCTCGTCGATGTCGTGCGTGATGAAGAGCACGGAGGTGCCGGTGGCCTGCCAGATGTTGCGCAGCTCCTCCTGCATCACGGCACGGGTCTGGGCGTCGAGGGCGGCGAACGGCTCGTCCATGAGCAGCATCTTGGGCTCGTTGGCCAGCACACGCGCGATCTGGATCCGCTGCTTCATGCCGCCTGACAGCTCGGAGGGATGCTTGGCCTCCTGCCCGGTGAGGCCGACGAGGTCGAGGTAATGGCGGGCCTGCTCGCGGCGGGCCGCCTTCGACACGCCCCGCATGCGCAGGCCGAACTCGACGTTCTCGAGGGCGGTCAGCCAGTCGTAGAGCGAGTCGTCACCCTGGAAGACCACGCTGCGGTCGCGACCGGGGCCGCCGATCGGTTTGCCCTCGAGCTCCATGACGCCGGCCGTCGGCTTCTCGAACCCGGCGATCATGTTCAGGATCGTGGTCTTGCCGCAGCCGCTGGTGCCGAGCAGGCAGAAGAACTCGCCGCGGGCCAGCTCGAGGTAGAAGCCGCGGACGGCCACGTAGTCGCCGCCCTGACGCGAGCTGAACGTCTTCTCGACGCCTCTGAGCACGACGAGCGGCGCCGACGCCGGGCCGTGGCCGGAGAGCCGGGCACTCACGACGGCTCGCGTCGCCGGTACACGGCCAGCCAGAGATTCGATCGCGGTGTCCGTCCCCGCGCATCGCCGTCCCAGTACACGAGCGTCAGCTGGGGCGTCAGCATGTCCACGAGCCCGACCTGCTCGAGGTGGGCCTGGCGATAGGCGTCGAACCAGTCGAGCAGCCGCCGCGGCGCCGCCGGCGATACCAGCCAGGACGTGGGGACGTTGACGTAGACGACGAACCGGGGCGCCGTCGTTTCCACGTCCCGAATCAGCTCGTCCTGCATGGATGCGGCGTACGGCTGGTTCTCGAAGAGCGGGTACATGTAGATGTAGCGGGTTCCCGCCCGGCGGTGCGCGTAGAAGTAGACCTCGGGCTCCGATCCGATGACGACGATGCGGTCTTCCGCTCCGGTACGTTCCTTCAGGTAGCGTCCGACGGCCACCGACTCCGGAAATGGATTGCCGCCATAGATGGCGCGCGCGACGGCGTCGGGCCCGAGCCTGAAGAGGATCGTGCGGTGGGCCCACAGCGTGTGCGAGAGGGCCAGGGCCAGGACGGCGGCCGCCACGCCCACGCCGGCGACGCCGAGTCGTGGCTGAAGGCGTCGTGAGAGCACGCAGACCGCCACCGCGGTGAGCAGCGCGAGCGCCGGTGCCAGCAAGAGGAAGTACTGCTGGCGAAAGTAGAAGCCGATCACGGTCGAGAGCAATGACGTCAGCGCGAAGGGCACGAGGAGACGGGCGACCGGGCGCAGGTCACGATCGCCGACGGCGAACACGGCCCCCACGCCGGCAAGGGCGACGCTGACGAAGCAAAACGGAAGGATCATCCCGAGGATCTCGGGAAGGACGGCGAGGCCGTCGGCCGGCGAGCGTATCGACGCGTATGCCGACGCATAGGTCACGGTCCAGAACCAGAACTCCGGGAAGGCGCCCGCGGCGGCGAGCCACAGCGAGACCGCCACGACGGGAACGAGCGCGCCGGCGAGCACGAACACCAGCGCCCGTCGCGCGCGCGCGAGTCCAAGATACATCGCGGCACACAGCACGAACGACACGGCGTGCTGCTTCACGACGAGCGCGACTCCGAGCAGGACGCCCGCCGTCAGGCAGGCGCCGATCGAGCCGGACGGTCCGGCTCGCAGGAGCAGGACGAGGCCGATCAATCCCGGAAGCACCGCGAAGTGCTCGGCGTTGGCGGCGATGCCGAGGAACGCCGGGCTGAGCGTGAGCGTCGAGAACATCGCCGCCGCCGCCACGCCCGGCCAGGGACCGAGGAGGCGGCGTCCCAGGAGGAAGACGCACACCGTCGATGCGCTGGTCACGAGCGTCAGGCCGAGCCGGATGCCGGCCGGAGTTTCCCCGAAGATCTTCAACAGGCCCGCGTAGACGCCGTAGATCCCGGGCAGCTTCATGCTGTAGGCGCTCGCGTACGGGAGCGCGCCGGCCAGGAGCAGGTGCCCGATGTACGCGTACTCGCCCTCGTCGCGATCCAGGGGCACGTTGAGGAGACGCAACCGGATCAGGCCAGCGGCGATGATCACGAGGGTGACGCCGCCCCAGGCTCTCACGGGGTCCAGAGTGGACCGCGACCCGTCACCTCGCCAACTTCTTTGTGTTCGTCCGCGCGTTCGCTAGCGACGAGGCGTCGTTCGCTTCGCCACGAACTGCCGGAGGCGCTCTTTCATTTCTTCCGGCATGTCGAGCCGATGAGCGGCGGCGGCGATGCTCCTCGTCTTCCGGTAGGTGGCGAGGTAGGCGCAACAGGGCGGGCAGGCGCGAAGATGAGCTTCGAGCTCCTCATGACTTTCCGGGGTCAAGGCGCCCTCGAGGTAATCGTCGAGGACCGCGATCAGCTCACGGCAGCTCATCGGTGCTTCGTCTACTCTCCGCTCTGCTGCAGCAGTTTTGCGACGAGTCCCGTCCAGCCCGTCTGGTGGCTGGCTCCGATCCCCGCCCCGTTGTCGCCGTGGAAGTACTCGTAGAAGAGGATCAGGTCGCGCCAGTGCGGGTCGCGCTGGAACTTTTCGGTCCCGCCGTAGACGGGCCGGCGGCCGTCCTCGTCGCGGAGGAAGATTCGCGTGAGGCGTCGCGAGAGCTCGCCAGCGACCGACCACAGGTCGAGCATCGGCCCGACGCCGGCCGGGCACGCAACCTTGAGCGTATCGCCGTAGAAGTGGTGGAACTTCTGGAGCGCCTCGATCAAGAGATAGTTCACGGGGAACCAGATCGGGCCGCGCCAGTTCGAGTTGCCTCCGAAGAGGCCGCTCGACGACTCGGCCGGCTCGTAGTCGACCCGGTGCGCCATCCCGTCGAGGCTCAGCACGTAGGGGTGATCGCGGTGAACCCGTGACACGGCTCGGATGCCGTGCGGGGCCAGGAACTCCGCCTCGTCGAGCATGATTCGCAAGACTCGGGGGAGCTGGTCACGCGACACGATCGAGAGCAGCCGGCGCGAGCGCCCGTCCGGCCTCGTCAAGTCCTCCACGTGCTCCCGCAGCTCCGGATGGTTGTCGATGAACCACTGCATCCGTCGCTTGAAGCCAGGCAGCTTGTCGACGATCTCGGGCTCGAGCGTCTGCACGGCGAGCAGCGGGATCAGCCCCACCATCGAGCGCACCTTGATCCGAGCGTGCTGGCCGTCGGTGTGGAGCACGTCGTAGAAGAAGCCGTCCTGCTCGTCCCACAGGCTGAGGCCCTCGCCGCCGAGGTCGTGCATGGCGTGGGCGATGTAGACGAAGTGCTCGAAGAACTTGGACGCCACGTCCTCGTACGCGCGATCGTCCTTGGCCAGCTCCAGCGCGATGGCCAGCATGTTGAGGCAGTACATCCCCATCCACGAGGTGCCGTCGGATTGCTCGAGATGGCCACCGGTCGGGAGCGCAGTGGAGCGGTCGAACACGCCGATGTTGTCGAGGCCGAGGAATCCGCCCTGGAAGACGTTCTTGCCCTCGGCATCCTTGCGGTTCACCCACCAGGTGAAGTTGAGCAGCAGCTTGTGGAACACCTTGGCCAGGAACTCGCGGTCGCCCGTCCCGCGGCACCGGCGCTCGATGCGATAGACGCGCAGCGCCGCCCATGCGTGCACGGGCGGGTTGACGTCGCCGAACGCCCACTCGTAGGCGGGAATCTGGCCGTTCGGATGCATGTACCACTCGCGGAGAAAGAGCAGCAGCTGGGCCTTCGCGAACTCGGGGTCGACGAGGGCGAACGGAATCATGTGGAACGCCAGGTCCCAGGCGGCGTACCACGGATACTCCCACTTGTCGGGCATCGAGATGACGTCTTCGTTGTAGAGATGCCGCCAGTCGCGGTTGCGTCCGTGACGGTGCCCGGACGGCGGCGGACTCACCGGATCACCGTCCAGCCAGCGCCCGAGGTCGTAGTGGTAGAACTGCTTGCTCCAGAGGAGTCCGGCGAGCGCCTGGCGCATGACGTTGCGGGCGTCCGCCGAGAGATGGCTCGGAACGACCGTCGCGTAGAACTCGTCCGCCTCGTCGCGTCGCTGGGCGAGCACGCGCTCGAACTCGGTGAAGGGATCCGCGGCCGGGGGCGCATCGGCCAGGCGCAGGCGCACGGTGGTCGTCGCCCCCGGCGCGATCACCATCCGGTAGCGGGCGGCCGCCTTCGTGCCCTCCCTCTTCGAGTTCACGGCGTCGGTCCATCCGCTCACCACGTAGTCGTTGATGCCGTCCTTCACGTATGGCCCGGGGTTCACCACGCCCCACAGGCGCTCACAGTTCGTCTCGTTCTCGGTGAACAGCAGCTCGGGGGCGCCGTCGCAATGGAGCCAGCGGGTGCCGAGGGTGCCGTGACGGGCTTCGATCGTGGGACGTCCGGCGTGATGGGCGCGGAGCGCCGGGCGCTCGCTGCCGCTGGCCCCCCACGACCACGTGTTGCGGTACCAGAGTGTCGGCAAGAGGTGGAGCTCGGCGGGCACCGGGCCGCGATTGGTCGCGCTGATGCGAATCAGGATGTCGTCGGGACTGGCCTTGGCGTACTCCACGACCACGTCGAAATACCGGTCGCCCTCGAAGGCGCCGGTGTCGACCAGCTCGTATTCGGGCGCGCGGCGGTCGCGCTGCCGGTTCATCGCCACCAGATCGCCGTACGGGAACGCCGCCTGCGGATACTTGTAGAGGTACTTCATGTACGAGTGCGTCGGCGTCGAGTCGAGGTAGAAGTAATACTCCTTGACGTCCTCGCCGTGGTTGCCCTCGTTACCGGTCAGGCCGAACAGGCGCTCCTTCAGGATGGCGTCGCGTCCGTTCCACAGCGCCAGCGCGAAGCACAGCCGTCCGTGATTGTCGGAGATCCCGGCGATGCCGTCCTCGCCCCACCGGTACGCGCGCGATCGGGCGTGCTCGTGAGGAAACGAATCCCAGGCCGTGCCGTCGGCGCTGTAATCCTCCCGGACAGTGCCCCACTGTCGCTCGGAAAGATACGGGCCCCACCGCCGCCAGTGAGCCGTCCGCTCCCGAGTCTCAGCCAGCCGTTGCTCTTCGCGCGTCATTCCGTCCTCCACGCTCACTTGTTGCGGGCGTCGATCAGCTGCTCGAAGAAGCCGCGCAGCGGCGGCAGATTCGAGAACAGTGCCTGGAACGCCTCCCGGTCGACGGCCAACAAGTTGACGTTGGTGAGACTGCGCACCGTCGCCGACCGCGGCCGATCGCTCACCAGCGCGATCTCACCGAAGCACTCGCCGGGCCCCAGCGTGCGCAGACACGTCTCGCCACGCTCGGGGATCGTCTTCAGCACCTCGACCTCGCCATCGACGACGACGTACAGCCAGTCGCCGCGATCGCCCTCGCGGAAGACCACCTGCCCCGGCTCGAAGTGCTCGCGGCGGATCCCGACCGGCTTGTCGGTCTTGAGCTGCACGATGTCGGGGCGCAGGATGAGGTCGAGCGTCCAGTCCGTGGCCACGCGGATCTTGCGGTCGAGCCCCGGAAGCTTCATCAGATATACGGTCCGCCACAGCCACCAGGCGAGGAAGCCCGAGATCTTCAGGCCGAAGACCTCGGCCACCGCCGAGTGGTGCCCGAGCGATCCCATCTTGCCGAGCGCGTGGAACGAGAACGCCCGCTTGGGCTCACCGCGCAGACTCGCCACGATGTTCTCGGCGAGGCAGCGGGCCTCGCGAGTCGCGTGCTGCGCCGTGGGCGGCGCCGGCTCTTTGCTCTTTGCGTCGGTGATCAAGGCGCAGTCGCCCGCCGCCCACACGCCCGGGTAGTCGGGAAGCTCGAGGTGATCGTCGACGACGATCCGTCCGCGGTCCTTCTTGCAGTCCAGCATGGCGACCAGCGGGTTCGGCATCGATGGAACGGTGCTGACCAGGGTCCGGGTCGCGATGCGGTCGCCGCCGGCCAGCAGGGCCGCCTCAGCGGTGGCGCCGGCCAGTCGCGTGTCGAGGCGGATGTCCACGCCGCGCTTCATGAGGAGCCGCTGGGCGAACTCGGCCAGGGACTGAGGCAGCTCGGGGAGGATGAGCGGGCCGCCGTGGAGCAGGATCACCCGGATCTCATCCTTGGGGAGATTGCGAAAGCTGCCGGCCGCCGCCCGCACGAAGTCGTTGATCTCGGCCACCGCCTCGACCCCCGAGAAGCCGCCGCCGGCCACGACGAACGTCAGGAGCGTGCGGCGCATCTCCGGGTCGCGCTCGATGGCGGCCTCCTCCAGCGTGTGGATGATCCGGTTCCGAACCGCCAGCGCGTCACCGAGGTACTTGAACGGCAGCGCGTGCTCGGCGAGGCCGGCCTGGCCGGCGAAGCTCGTCACGTTGCCCAGCGCGATGACGAGATGGTCGAAGGGCAAGTTCCGGTGCTGCGAGCCGAACCCGGCGGCCACCGAGACGCATCGACGTTCGAGGTCGATCTTCTCGATCGTGCGCGTGTAGAGGTTCGTGGCCGGGCAGAGCCGGCGGATCGGCGTGATCGTGTCGAGGATTCCGATGCTCCCCGAGATCACTTCCGGCAGCATTGGCTGGAAGACCATGTAGTTCTCGCGGCTGACCAGCCCGAGCTCAACCGTTCCCTCGCGCAGCTCCCGCTTGAGGAGCTTCTCGAGGGTCAGCGCGGTATGCACACCCCCGAAGCCACCGCCCAGGATCAGGATGCGCGTCGGCTGCGCGCTCTTCATCGGTGTGCTCCTGCGAGCTCGTGCCAGGCGCGCAGCGTCTCGCCGACGCTCCACGCCTGCGCGATGCAGCCGCGCGGCTCGAATGGCGCCTCGCCCTCGAAGATCTCGGCGATCGAGCCGACGCCGTAGTCGGCGACGTGATGGGCGAGCGGCGCGAGAAAGCTCCGGGCGGCATCCGCGTCACCGTAGACCTTGTGATGGGCCAGGGCGAAGGGCCCGAGCAGCCACGGCCAGACCGTCCCCTGGTGATAGGCGCCGTCACGGCTCCGCTGATCGCCGCCATAGCGGCCCTGATACTGGGGATGGGTCGGCGCGAGCGTCCGCAGCCCGTACGACGTCAGCAGGTGCCGCGCGCAGGCCTCGACGACGCGTCGTTGACGATCCGGCGAGAGCGGGCTCTCGGCAAGCGACACGGCAAAGATCTGGTTCGGCCGGAGCGTGGGATCGTCGCCGGTCGGTGTGTCGATCACGTCGTGACAGTAGCCGCCAGCTTGGTTCCAGAAGCGCTCGAACCCCGACTCCGCCTGCCGGGCCAGCGTCTCCCACTCCCGCCTCGGCCGGCCGATCCGGAGCGCGAAGCCGACCATCGCGCGCAGCGCGTTGTACCAGAGGGCGTTGATCTCGACAGCCTTCCCCATGCGCGGGGCGACCACCCAGTCGCCGACCCTGGCGTCCATCCACGTGAGCTGGACGCCCGGCTCTCCCGACGTCACCAGCCCGTCGGCGCGATCGACGTTGATGCCGTGGCGGGTGCCCTCACGGTGCCAGGCGATGATGCTCTCGAGGACGGGGAAGACCTCTTTGAGCGCGCCATCGTCACCGGTGGCCGCGTGGTAGGCGCGGATCGCGTCGAAGTACCAGAGCGTCGCATCGACCGTGTTGTACTCGGGCGCGTCTCCGGCGTCGGGAAAGCGGTTCGGGAGCATCCCGCGATCGACGAAGCGCGCGTACGTCGTGAGGATCCGGCGCGCGGCATCATGGCGACCCGTCGTCAGCGCCAGGCCGGGGAGTGCGATCATGGTGTCGCGTCCCCAGTCGCCGAACCAGTGATAGCCGGCGATCACCGTCATGCCGTCGGGCTCGTCGGCGGTCGCCCGGCGCACGATGAACTGATCCGCCGCCCGCACCAGTCGCTCGATCCACGCCGGCGCCGTGGCGCTCTTCGGCTGCGCGCTCCGCCAGCTCTCGACGACGCCGTCGTCGTGGTGAAGGCGACGGCGCCAGGCCGCCTCACCGTCGAGGGACGGCGCCGCCTCGGCGGAGAGGACCAGCGTCCACGACTGGCCGGGGGCCAGTGACGCCCGGAACGTTGCCACGTGAAGATGGTCCTCGCCGGACGGCAGGCCGCGCTCGCGCTCACGGGCGAGATCGAATCCGCGAAACCAGGAGTGCGCCGCCGCTACGCTCGCGCCGCTGGCGAGCAGCACCAGTGATGGCGCACCGGGAAACGCGATCACGCTGACGCCGTTCTCGACAGTGGCAACGTCCATGCTCCACCCCCCGTGCGTCGTGCCGTGGTAGTCGCGGTGATTCACGAGCACGTTCACGTCGAGAGCGGCCGGCTCCGACCCGCGGAGGAGCGTGTAGCGGACGTACGTGGTGTTCGCGCCCGGCTCCATCCAGACGCGCTTCTCCACCAGAGCTTCGTGGCACGCGTACGTCCACACGGGCGTGGTGCCATCGAGCGTGAAGCGCTCGAGCGCCAGATAGCCCGCCGGAGCGATCGCGCCATCCACCCAGCGGTTGACGGAGAGCTCGTGAATCGCCCCGCCGTACTCGACGCGCTCCTCGACCTTGGCAACCAGGAGCGTCCGGCCGAGCGGCGGCTTCAGCGCCGCCACGAGAAGGCCGTGGTAACGCCGGGTGAGCGTGCCCGCCACCGTCCCGGAGGCGAAGCCGCCGATCCCGTTGGTGCAGAGCCACTCGCGGCGCTCGGCCGCCGCGAGGTCACCCGTGATCGCGCGCCCGACGTCGAGCATCAGCTCAGCCTATCTCTGAGTCGGTTACCGACACGAAGCGCGTTCGCCATGACCGTCAACGCGGGATTCACGGCGGCGCTGGACGGAAAGAACGACGCATCGACCACGTAGAGGTTATCGACTTCATGCGCGCGGCAGTCGGTGTCCAGCGCGGAGGCCCGCGGGTCGTGGCCGAAACGGATCGTGCCGTTCTGGTGGGCCACGCCGGCCAGCGGAATGCGCTGGCCGAGAAAGAGATTCCGCGCGAAGAGGCCCTGGTGGCAATCGTGGCCGTGGATCATGCACTTGGCCTGTCCCTGCATCAGCCGCTCGAGCGCGGCGATGAGCCGGCGATGCCCCTCGTCGTTGTTCGGCCGATAGGAGAGCACGATGTCGCCATTCCGGTCGAGCGTCACGCGATTGTCGGGATCGGGCAGGTCCTCCGACGTCAGCCAGAAGTCGAGGGAGTGACGGGCCATGAGATCGAGCGTCCACCCCGGAGCCAGCTTCGGCGCACCGGCCTTGAGCGTCTCACCGTCCAGTTTCCCGACGAAGGAGATATGGCCCATCGGGAAGTCCCACTCGGGCGATCCGAAGTAGAAGTCGTTGAGCGCGAGCGTCTTCTGGAAGATGGTCGGGTTCGGGCACTTCGAGAGCGCCATCAGCACCGAGTTGACGTGGCCCATGTAGTGGCGGCCGACGACGCCCGACCCGTTGGCCAGCCCGTGAGGGTGCCGGTCGCTGGCCGAGCGGAGCAGCAGCGCCGCCGAATTGATGGCGCCGGCGGAGACGACGACGACGTCCGCCGCGTAGGCTTCCTCGATGCCTCCGCGCTCGACCACGATGCGAGTGACCTCACGACCGCTCGCGCTCGTTTGAAGGCGCGTCACGCGCGCGCCGGTGACCAGCGTGACGTTCGAATGCTCCAGCGCGGGATCGACGCACACCACCTGGGCGTCGGACTTGGCGCGCACCAGGCAGGGATGGCCATCACACGTGGCGCAGCGAATGCACGCGCTCGTCCGGGGATCGGCCTCGTCCAGCATGATGCCGAGCGGCACGTGGAACGGGGTGAGGCCCTGGCGCGCGAAGTCGTCGGCCAGGTGCCGGATGCGCGGCTCGTGGCTGACCGGTGGGTGCGGATAGGGGGCGCTCGCGGGCGGATCACAGGGGTCCACGCCGCGCTCACCGTGGACGTGATACAACTGCTCGGCCCGGGTGTAGTACGGCTCCATCTCGTCGTAGCCGATCGGCCACGCCGGCGACACGCCACCCCAGTGCTTGATCTCACCGAAGTCTTCGCGGCGGAGGCGGAAGAGCGCGGCGCCGTAGAACTTGGTGTTGCCGCCGACCCAGTAGTTCGTGTGGGGATGGAGCATCTCGCCGTCATGATCGCGCCAGGTCTCCTTCGTCTGATACTTGCCCTCGAGGTTGACGGCGCGCGTGCTCCAGTTGTCGGCCTCGCGCGGCACGTACTCGCCGCGCTCCAGGAGCAGGATCTTCTTGCCCGTGGGTGCGAGCGCCCATGCCAGCGTGCCGCCGCCGGCGCCGGTCCCGATGATCGCGACGTCGTAGCGCTCCATCGTCCTAGCCTCCCTGCGCGAACTCGGGGTAGAGCGTCATGCCGCCGTCCACGACGATGGTCTGGCCGTGAACGTAGTCGGCGTCGTCGGAGGCGAGCCACACAGCCGCCCGCCCGATGTCGTCAGGGGTGCCGATGCGCCCGTACGGGATGAGCTTCAGCAGCGAGGCCAGCGCGTCGGGGGTCTCCCAGGCCGGACGGTTGATCGGCGTCATGATGGCGCCAGGGGCGATGGAGTTCACGCGAATGCGGTGCGGAGCCAGCTCCTGCGCCAGCGACTGCATGAAGAGCTTCACCCCGCCCTTCGACGCCGCGTAGTTGACGTGGCCCGCCCACGGGATGATCTCGTGGACCGACGAGATGCAGACGATCTTGCCGGCGGCGCGTGAGATCTGCGCTCGCACGCCCTGAGCGATCATCGCGCGGGCAGCGGCTCGGCAGCAGAGGAAGGCACCGGTGAGGTTCACGCCGATCACCGTGTTCCACTGCTCGAGCGTCATCTCGGTGACCGCCGCGTCACGCTGGAGACCGGCATTGCTGACGAGGATGTCGATCCCGGCCCACGCTCGCTGCACCTCGGCGAACATCGCCTCCACGTCCGCCTCCTTCGACACGTCGGCCCGGATCGCGAGCGCCTCGCTGCCCGTGGCCTTGACCTCGTCCACGACCCGGTAAGCGGCGTCGGCGTTGCCCCCGTAATTGACGACGACAGCGGCTCCGGCCGCGCCGAAGGCCCGGGCGATGCCCTCGCCGATCCCGGAGCTGGCGCCCGTGACCAGGGCTCTCTGTCCTCTTAGCGGCTGGTAGTCCATCGACGCCTCCCTCGACTTGCGCGTATTGTCGTGCTGCATTGGACACCTCCGCCCGCCGAGCGGTTCGCGAACCGGCTGGCCCCGGCAGGGTGTCCTATCCCACGCCATGACCGACGCGGTGAAGCGGCACTGGCCCGAGTATCTGATGGAGGCCGCCGGGCTCGGATTGTTCATGATCTCGGCAGCCGGCTTCGCCATCGTCCTCTTCCATCCCGCGGCACCGGCGGCAACTCTCGGCCCGCTGCTGCAACGGATCCTCATGGGGATGGTCATGGGGCTCACCGCGATCGCCCTCATCCACTCGCCGTGGGGCAAGCAGTCCGGCGCTCACTTCAATCCAGCCGTGACGCTGACGTTCCTGCGCCTCGGCCGCGTAGCGCCGTGGGACGCCACCTTCTATGTCGGCGCCCAGTTCGTAGGGGGCGTGGCGGGATTAGCCGTCGTGGTCGCGGCGGTGGGACGGCTCGTCAGCGCGCCCTCGGTGAACTACGTGGTCACGATACCAGGACCGCGTGGCGTGTCCATCGCCTTCGTCGCCGAGCTCGCGATCGCATTCGTGATGATGACGATGGTCCTCGTCACGACGGCCCGCCTGCCCCGGCTCGCTCCCTTCACCGGACTGCTCGCCGGAGTCCTCGTCGCCGTCTACATCACGCTCGAAGCTCCGCTCTCGGGGATGAGCCTCAACCCCGCTCGGAGCTTTGCGTCCGCGCTCCTGGCCCAGCTCTGGACGGGCTTCTGGATTTATCTCATCGCGCCGGTCCTCGGCATGCTGCTGGCGGCCGAGGTGCACCAGCGCTCGTCGGCGGCGGCCGTGCCGTGCGCCAAGCTCCACCACGCCAACGACCGGCGATGCATCTTCCGCTGCCGGTACGCACGTAATCCGTCTTGAGATGCGGAGTCACGCCATGCTGACGCCCAGGATCGTGGGGACCGCGGTGGCCGTCGCCATCTTGCTGCTCACGCTTCCTGTCCTGCTGGGGCCCGCGACGCCAGCCCAGGACACCCCGGCGACACGTTCCGTCGACGGTGTCGTGATTCCCGTCGGGAATCTCGAGCGGGCCATCGACTTCTACTCCAAGGTGCTGACGTTCGAGCGTCTCTCCGAGACGGAGGTGGCCGACGACAGCCTGCGCGCTCGGGTCGCCCGATTGAGGCTCGGCCGTGAGGTCATCGACCTCGTCGAATACGTCACCCCTCGCGGCCGGCCTGTTCCCGCTGACTCCCGTAGCAACGACCGCTGGTTCCAGCACATCGCGATCATCGTGAACGACATGGACCAGGCGTATCTCTGGCTGAAGCGGCATGGCGTCGAGCGCACGTCCCCCGAGCCGCAGCGCCTGCCTGACTGGAACCCGAACGCGGGCGGCATCCGGGCCTTCTACTTCAAGGATCCCGACGGCCACGCCCTCGAGATCCTGCAGTTCCCGCCCGACAAGGGTGCGGCGCGCTGGCAGGCGCCGAGCGACAAGGTGTTCCTCGGCATCGATCACACTGCGATCGTCGTCGGCGACACGGACGGAAGCCTCCGGCTGTATCGTGACGTCCTCGGCCTGAACGTCGTCGGACGCAGCGAGAACCACGGGCCGGAGCAGGAGCGGTTGAACGCCGTCACCGGCGCGCACCTCCGCATCACGACGCTGCGCGCACCGGATGGCCCGGGCATCGAGCTCCTCGAGTACCTGGCGCCGCGGACCGGCCGGGCGTTGCCGTCCGATACCCGCCTGAACGATCTCGTCGCCTGGCGAACGCTGCTGACGGTGTCCTCGCCGTCAGCGCTGACGCCACGGATCACAGCCGCCGGCGCAACGCTCCACCCGTCGGGTATCGGCGGGATTCCCCGCGATGCCGCGACGAGAGGCGAGCTCGTCGTCCGCGATGGCAACGGCCACGCGCTTGTGCTCCGCTCACGCTGACCGAGCGCTGGACCACATCGTCGCCGGCGTGGCCGGCTGAATGTACGGCACGCTGGCCGGCGGCTCTGGCGAGGCGCAAGATCCCGTTCGATCGCACGACGTTCAACGCCACGGTGGACGGGCGTATCGTGGGTGTTGGCAAGACGATCAAGATCGAGACGATCGCGACGCTGACGTTGGGCGATGAAACCATCACAGTGAGGAGCTCATGAGTCTCAAGGAAGATCTCGCAGCGCTGCGGGCGCGGCTCGAGGGCAACCGCTCACCTGACGTGGTCAAGACCATGCACCGCGCCATCGACGAGCTGCGCGGCTCCGGAGCGGCGGCCAGGATTCTGAAGCCCGGTGAGCGGGCGCCGGCGTTCGTGTTGCCGAACGCCAACGAGGATCTCGTCGACTCCCGTCGCCTGCTCGCGCAGGGGCCCCTGGTCGTGACGTTCTATCGCGGACGCTGGTGACCGTACTGCAACGTAGAGCTGGTAGCTCTACAAGCCGTGCTGCCGGAGATCACGGCACTCGGAGCCACGCTCGTCGCCATCTCGCCGCAGCTTCCCGAGCACAACCGTGAGCTGATCAAGCATCGCCAGCTCGGCTTCGAGATCCTCACCGACCGCGGCAACGAGGTGGCGGCGCAATCCGGCCTGCGGTTCGCCCTCCCTCAGTACCTGCGCGACCTGTACGCGACGTTCCCGCTCGATCTCGCGAAGTTCAACGGCGACGCGTCGTGGACGCTGCCGATTCCGGCCCGGCTCGTCATCGACCGCGACGGGGTCATCCGCTACGCGGAAGCGGATCCCGACTACACCACCCGGCCCGAGCCGAGCGAGACGATCGCGGCGCTGCGCCGGTGGCATGCCTGAAGATGTGTGAAAATTTTTTCCGAGAATCCATCTCCGGCCGCCTGCGTCTAAAGCGGCGGGAGGAAGACAACGGTGATGAGTTCCATCCGCTACCTGTTACTGCTCCTCGCCGATCAGCCACGCCGGATCGATGCCGTCATCGACTATTTCGGCAGTGCCTCCTCAGGCTCTGCCCCTCGGCAGACCCCGCCGGAGATGGGTGCTCATCGGGCTGGCAGGTCGGCCACGGAGAACGCGTCCACGGCTCGTTCCGCCTGATTTTGCGTACCGAGCTCGAGTTCGAGAGTCGTCTCGCTCGCCCGCTCAGTGCTGGGCGAGAACACCGGCCGCGGACAGCTCCTGAACGAGCGCGATGGTGCGGAGCGGCCCCGTGTGCTGATCCACGATCTCTCGCTGAAGGCGGAAGAGATCGGCCTCGGTGTCGATGTCGAACCAGGCGGGAAGTACCTGCACCCGGAGGCCGCTCCGGTGGGCACGCTCGAGCGTGAGGCTGAGCACGCGGTCCGTGCTCCACGGCATCGACGTGAACAGCTCGGGGCACGGCCGGCTCAGTCCGATCAAGTAATAACCACCATCGTCGCAGGGTCCTACGACGGCATCCGCCTCTCCCGTCAGCACCATCGCCGCCTCGGTGACGTACGTCATGGGCAGGGTCGGGCTGTCGCTGTCGATCGCGATGGCAGCGGGGTAGCCCGCCACGAGGAGGTCGGTCAGGAGATTGTCGAGCCGCTCGCCCAGGTCGCTCCCGCGCTGGGCGACGAGCGTGAAGTCAGCTGGCGCCAGTTCGGCCATCGTGTCGGCCGCTTCGGCGGGCGTGAACGCAATCACGCGATCGATGCCGTCGACCGTCGCCAGGGCGTCGAGGCGGTCGCGCAGGAAACATTCGTAGAGCCGCGTGGCCAGCGTCGCCCCCAGAGCAGGATGCAGCCGCGACTTCACGGCGGCCGCGCCGGGAACCTTTGCCATCACCGCCACGGCCGGTTTGTGGCTGAGCGTCACAGACTCCACCGGACGCCGCATCCCGCGCAGGGCTCGGGGGGCGTGTCGGTCTGGATCGCCTGACGAAAGTCCTGGTAGCGGCGCCCCCACCAGATCTCGTCGATCGACTCTCGAAAAATATTGCCGAGCACGATGCCGTCGTAATGCGCGGTGATCCATGGAGCAATGCAGCAGGGCAGGACGTTGCCGTGCACCGTCACGTAGGCGAGCGACCAGGGCCGGCGACAGGCGCTCCACGGCTTCGCGTCCGGTGAGGCGCTGAGACTGATCTCCGGCGCGGTGGCACCCGAAGCGCTGAAGTCGAGGCTCGCGGCCGTCGCCGCCGCGTGGGCATCGGCGATCAGCTGCGCCTCGCGGCGTCCCAGGCGCGCATGGAGCGACTGCTCGGCGGTCGCGAGGCCCAGGCCGTTGTAGACGAGGCGCTGCAGGTAGATGCCGCTCGCGCCGACCCGCGTGGCCAGGCCGACGAGGCCGGCGATCTCCTCGATGTTGTCCCTCATCACCGTGAACCAGAGCGACACGCGCGGCCTGACGGCCTGGCGCTCCTGTTTGATCTCCCGCAGCCGCTCGAGGTTGGCGAGCACCTTGTCGAAGGCGTCGGCGCCCCGCACCCGCGCATAGGTCTCGGGCGTGCTCGCGTCGAGCGAGACACGAAGCTCGTGCAAGCCGGCGTCGATCAGGGCGGTCGCCCGCGCGCGCGACAGGCTGATCGCGTTCGAGTTGAAGACGACGTGGGCGCCCCTCGCCACGAGATGCTCGATCATGCGCGGGAGATCGGGATTGAGGAGCGGCTCGCCGATGCCGTGCAGCAGCACCCTCTCGAGCACCGGAAACTGATCGACGATCTGCCGGAAGCGGGGCCACGTCAGATCCTCGGCCGGCTCGCGTCCTCCGAAGGTGAGGATGCAGGTCTGACACTTCGAGTTGCAACGGCTCGTCGTCTCCACGTACAGCGAGCGCGGTAGCGGCGGGCGCAGCGTCAGCGCAGCGGCGGCCGGCGTCACGCCGCCCCCCTCGTGGTGCGCAGAGCGATCACGAAAAAGGCATAGCCGGCGCGGAGGCTGCCGACGACGGTCCCCGAGACCTTCGAGCGTCCGGCGACGCGCGGTCGATGCGACACGGGAACTTCCACGATCCGAGCGCCCCGGGCTGCCGCCTTGGCCACCATCTCCACGGGCCATCCGAACGCGCGATCGCGCATGTCGAGCTCGCGCAGCAGGTTGACCCGGATGGCGCGGAACGGTGGGATATCCGTCACGTGGGTGCCGTGACGCCACGAGATGAGGCGCGCGATCAGCTGCGTGCCGAGCATCGCATGCGCCGGGTGACCGCCCGTGCGTCGCCGAGCCCCGAGGACGAAATCGGCGCGTCCATCGGCGATGGGCTCGAGGATCTCCGGCAGCTCCGCCGGGTCCTGACTGCCGTCGCCATCGAGAAAGGCCACGACGTCCGTGTCCGCGGAGACGGCGCTCACCCCGGCCCAGCAGGCGGCGCCGTAGCCACGGCGATGCTCGCGCACCACTCGCGCGCCCGCGGCCGCAGCCACCGAGGCCGTGGCGTCCGTCGATCCGTTGTCGACCACGATGATTTCACGGACTGCTCCCGCGGGAACACGGCGCACGAGGTCGCCGATCGCGCCGGCCTCGTTGAGAGCTGGAATGACCAGGGTCGCGTCCACGGCCCGGATTATACGGTCGGCGTGTTCATAGTCAGCCTGCCGTGACGACGGTCGTGCATGCGCTCCCCAGCTTGGGGAAGTCGACGGCTCTCGCCGGCTCCCAATCGATCGCGATGCGGTCCTTCAGGGCGTAAGGACAGTAGGGGTCGGATGCATCGAGCGCGCCGGCAAGCGCCCGGCGTCCCGCGCACCCTCCCTGGCACGGGCAGCCCGCGCAGGCGGCCGGGCGGCGCCGCGCATCGACGAACTCAAGCGCGTCGACGATCGCTGCGCCGTTCGTCGCCAGGTCGTCGATGGTGAGGGCGCTGTCGGGCCAATACGTGCACGGCAAGACGCGGCCGTCGGGAGCGACGCGCACGGTGGAGCGCCCGCACGCGGGCCCCGAAAACGCCGGGAGGCCAAGGACCGCCGCCAGCACGGGCTCCGACGTGGCGACCAGGCGAGCGGCTCCGAGCAGTGTCCGGAAGCCCGTCCAGAACTGGTCGTAGCTCAACGTGAAGCGATCGGTCTTCGACGGCTGATAGACGTTGACGCGCAGATGGCAGCCGATCCGAGCCGCGATCCTGGCGAGCTCACCGAGCCGCCGGTGGTTCGTGTTCATCATCACGGCGGTGACCGTGGTCGCGACGCCCAGCGTCGCGCAGCGCTCGAGCGAGGCCATCACGCTGCGCCAGTTGCCGGCGCCGCGGACGAGATCGTGCTCGCGCTCGGTCGGGAAATCGAGCGAGAACTCGACGCTGTGGAAGCGCTTGACCTCGGCGTCCGGCAAGGCCGCGATACTGCGGCTGTTCGACGTGATGGTCGTCTTGACGTCGAGTGACCAGAGATAGTCGAGGATGGCTCGGTATTGCGGGTGCAGACCGTTCTCGCCGACGCCCAGGTTCACCGAGCGCACCGGAATGCTCCGACACACGCGCTCGACGTCGGCGGGGGTCAGGCGCTCGATGGCCATGTCGGGCCGATAGCAGTGCGCGCAGCGGAGATTGCACTCGTTGGTCAGGCCGATGCCCACGGAGAATGCCGTCACTGCTGACCTCCTCCTCGTACGGGTCGAGGGATGAGCCACTCGCGGCGCTCGCTGCGGTCGGCCCCCGCGTACTGCTTCAGAGCCCGCCCGGCGCCGATGAACAGCGGAAGGAACTCGACGACCCTGGCCCAGGTGGGAATTGCCCAGGGTTGGCCGAGAAAGAACGTGTAGGCGAACGCGACCGTCCCGGTGAAGCCGATCCAGGGCGCCGACGGCCGAACGGCCAGGAACGGCACGAGCCAGAGCACGTACCAGGGAAAGATATTGGGGCTCAACACGATGACGCCCCCGACGAGGATGATGACGCGGGTGACGAATGGCACGCCACGCGTCAGCACCGATGCGAGGACGATCCAACCGGCGAGCGCCAGCAGCGTGATTCGTGGGGAGTCGATCAGGCTCCGGGTCAGTCCCAGGTTGAAGAACTCCGTCGTGACGTACTGCGGGAGCGAGCCGAGCGCGCCGAGGCCGAGATGCGCGAAGGGAGCGTATCCAGCGAAGACGACGAGAGCGAACGTCGCCAGCGGCGCGAACCCTGCGCCGGTCAGCAGGAGAAGAAGAAGCGCTGCCGGATAGAGCTTGACGAGTGTTCCGACGCCGAGCAGGGCGGCGGCGGCGTGTCGACGGCCGCCGATGGCGAGCCGGACTGCCGCCACCACGGAGAGAACCGCCAGCGCATCGAGATGGCCGCTGCCCCAGACCTCGACCAGCACCAGCGGGTTCCATGCGTAGACAGCGACCCGGGCGAGCGGCACGCCGACCGCGCCCAGGAGCGACACGAGGACGGCCAGCGTGGCGAGCTCGGCGAGCCCCATCGCCATCTTCATGGCGAGCACGCTGTCCGGCGCGAGCGTGTACACGAGACGAAAGTAGAGCTGCGCCCCGGGTGGATAGATCGTCCGCCAGCTCGGATGATTCAGGTGCGGGTAGATCCGGTCGTCGCGGAGCGCGATGAGCTCGGGCGCGCTCGGCGCCCTGGCATACGGGCTGATACCGGCGCTCGCCACGCGCGCGTCCCAGACGTAGCGATAGATGTCGGTCGAGAGCGTGGGCGGCGCCACGAGAAGGGCCAGGCGGCAAAGCAGCGCGACAACCATCACGACACTCAACGGAACGCGTACGCGGAGACGAGCGAGGGCCCAGAGCGCCCCGCCGTAGCACGCGAACGCCGCGCCGTACAGGCCCAGGAACGTGCGTGGTGCCTCGGCCAGGTTCTCGATGCGAGCCAGCGCGAAACACGCGGCCACCAGGCCGACAGCTCCACTGACCAGGATCGCCCATGGCATGGTGAGCGGCCGTCACACCAACCAGCGGATGAGCCGGGCGATGGGGTGATGGCTGGCTTCCAGCCGCGGAACGATCCACGAATCGACGCCGAAGCTCCGCCCGGCATCGGTGAGGAGGAAGAGGGCCGGCAGTGTCAGCAACATCACGTACGTCCATCCCCACTCGTGCGGCACGTTGAGGATCCCGATCGTGATGTTCGCCGCCATTCCGATGGCGACGAGGGAGCCCAGGCGCGTGCCCAGGCCGAGGATGAGGGTGACGGCGATGAACGTCTCGGTGATCAGCGTCATCCAGCCGAAGAACGTCCAGTGGGGAATCAGGACGTTCTCGAGGAAGTCCTTGTAGGCGGTGAGCGTCGGATACTGGATTTCCTGCTGGACCCAGTACCACAGCCCCCCGCCGGACCGACGGCCGAAGTCATCCGAAGGCACCTTCCACTTGCTCTGCTGCCACCAGAGAACGCCGTACAGGATCCGGGCAAGGCCGAGCGGCCAGAGGGGCGCCGTCGCGGTCAGCCATCCGGGCGCTCGAGACTTTTCGGTCATTGGTCGCTCAGCGAGACGAGACGCTACCTTACCCTCCCGGTCCATCGCAACAGTCGTGGCCGATCGCCCGCTACTCATCACGTGACGCTCCTTCCTTACGCTCAGAGCCTCTGACACGGGCAAAGGCGCGGCGGATTCGCCCGCGTCATGACTGCCGGCAGGGCTTGATCGCGTCGACGGCAGGCAGACGGACCGGCGGGACGAAGATCGCGAGGTAGCCTTCCGCCGGCGCCAGCGATACGAAATCGACCTGGCGATACCCGACCGCGGCCGCCTCGCAGCGCAGCAGCGCGGGTGGCGTCCCGTGGTCTTGCGTCGGGCGATCGACATCCACGATGCCGACCCGGGCGCCGGGCGCGAGCGCCGGCTGCAAGTGATAGAGGAACTCGAACGGGTTTTCGATCTCGTGATAGACGTGGCTGAGGATCGCGACGTCGATCGAGCTGTGCGGCAGCATCGGATCGCCTGGGCGTCCGAGAACGAGCGTCACGGTCTGGATCTTCTCTCGCCCGAGCCGCGCCCGGAGCTGCTCGAGATACTCGGGCTTGATGTCCTCGGCGTAAACCGTCGCGCCCGCACCGAGACGGCGGGCGACCCGCACCGTGTAGTAACCGGTTCCAGCGCCGATGTCGGCAACCCGAACGCCTGGCGTGATCCCGAGCCGGTCGAGGACGCGGTCGGCCTCTCGGTTGCCGTCACGGGTCGCCTCGTCGGAGAAGACTGGCGAGATGATGCCGGCGACCGGCCGCTCGGGCGCGGGAAATCCTGCGCCGGCGGCAATCGCCGCAAGGCTCACGGCCGCGGCGATCGCGGCCACCAGACGCTGCCAGGATGGCGCGGTCACACGAGGAGCATACCGCTCGTGCGCGAGCCCGAGCGGTCGGCTACGACGCAGGAGCCTGGCGGGGGAGACGGCGGAGAAGGAACTCCCGCAGGCGCTCCTTCATCTCTTCGGGCATCTCGATCCGACCGACGTCGGCGGCCATCTCCTTCGTCCTCCGGTAGGTTGCCAGGTACGCCCGGCACGGTGCGCATTTCTCGAGATGCCTCTCGAATTCCTCGACGTCTCGAGGCGTCATCTCCCCCTCGAGGTACTCGAGGATCACGGCGGTCAGCTCTCGACAGTTCATCGGATTCACGCTGGGACCAGGCTCACACCGATTTGACACGCCGGCGACTGCCGAAGATTCACGCAGGCCGCGAAATCTCCCCGCGGACCATCGCCGTCGCTTGCTTCGGCGCCAGTGAGCGGGTGATGATCTCGCGGAGCGCCATGCGGGCGCGGTGCAGGCGTGACTTCACCGAGGGCACCGACTCGCCGAGGACGTCGGCGGCGTCCTCGTTCGAGAGCCCATCGACGTCCCGCAGGACGAGCACGGCGCGATAGCCGTCGGGCAGCGCGGCCAGCGCCCGATCCAGCGCCGCACGTGCCTCGCCGGCCAGTAGCTCTCCCTCTGGAGTCTCGGACCAGTCGGCGAGGAGGAAGGAGCGATCGCCGGCGCGGTGGCCGTCGGCGAGGAATGTCGGCAGCAGATCGTCCAGAGCCACCTCGACGGTGGCAGCCAGGCCGCGCCGCTTGTTCAGCGCGGCGTTCGTCGTGACGCGGTAGAGCCACGTTCCGAGCTTCGCGCGCTGCGCGAATGATCCGATCTTGCGGAAGACCGTCAGGAAGACGTCCTGCAAGACCTCTTCGGCATCGCGAGAGCTTCGCGTGATGCCGAAGGCGAGCCGGTAGAGCCGGGACGAGTACCGCTCCATGAGTCCGTCCAGGGCGGAGGCGTCGCCCGCCTGCAGGCGTTGCACGAGCCGCCGCTCGGTGTCGGCGTCCACGGTCGGGTCTACGCCGCTCACGTGCCGAGCTGGGTCTGGAGGAACGGCGAACAGTTGAGCACCACCGGACTGCTCACGCCGCACATTCTAGACCCTTCTGGTCGAGAAGTATCGGATCACGAGGCGATTACGTCAGGAGTGGCGATCACCGGCGACACTCGCAGCGACGGCGACTCCGGCGCAAGCGAGCGCGACGATCCCGAGGGCCGCCGGTAACCCGGCCACCTCCGCCGCGATCCCGATGAGCGGCGGGCCTGCGAGAAAACCGACGTAGCCGGTGGTGGCGACCGCGGCGAGCGCGTGTCCCGGCGCGACGCCGTGCGCGCGGCCGGCCGCGCTGAAGAGGACGGGGATCAGGTTGGCAACGCCCAGCCCCACCAGGCCGAAGCCGGCGATCGCGATCATCGGATCCTTCACGCTCAGCGCGAGGACGAGACCAGCGGTGGCGAGCCCGCCGGACAGACGAAGGAGACGCGCCGCACCGAGCCACCGGGCGGCGTGATCGCCGCCGAACCGGCCCGCGGCCATCGCCAGCGAGAACGCGGCGAAGCCAGCGGCCGCAACGCTCTGGCTCGCCCCTCGCGCGTCCATCAGGTACACCGCGCTCCAGTCGCCGACGGCGCCCTCGGCCAGGAGCGCACAGAGCGCCAGCACGCCGAGGCCAAGCAGGCCGCGGGTCGGCTTGACGAATACCGTCGACGGGGATGGTGCGACGGCGATCAGCGCGCGCAGTGCGATCAGGACCACCACGGTTCCGAGCAGCGCCGTGCCGACGACGTGATCCACCGCGCCGATGCCCGCGGCGACGATCACACCGCTCAGCCCGGCGCCGGCCAGGCCGCCCACGCTGAACAGCGCGTGGAACGATGACATGAGCGCGCGCCCGTGCCGCTGTTCGACCTCGACCGCCTGGGCGTTCATGGCGACGTCGAGCGTGGAATTGAAGGCGCCGAAGATCAGCAGCGCGAGCGCCACCAGCAACGGCGTCGGCGCGAGCACCGGCAGCGGCAGGGTCAGACAGAGTCCGAGCGCGGCGCCCGCGGAGACGGCGCGGCTGCCCAGCCGGCTCACAAGCGCGCCGGCGAAAGGGAGCGCGCCCAGGGCGCCGATCGCCATGAAGAGCAGCACGACGCCGAGCTGACCGTCTCCGATGTGAAGGCGCTGCTTGACCATCGCGACGTATGGCACCCACGAGGCGACGATGGCGCCATTGACGAAGAACAGGGCGGAGACCGCGCAGCGGGATGCCGACAGCCGCACGTCGGTCCTCACGCCGTTTGGACACCGTCAGTGCAGCGCCCGGTGCGCTCGCTGGAGCGGCACACGCTCGACGGGCGCCGTCGTTGACAAGGGAGGTCAGCCTGGAAGAAGCTGGCGGCGCTCACCCGGCCAAAGGAGAGACGATGAATCCAAGATTCACGAGGCTGACGGCAGTGGCGCTGGTGTGGTGGGCCGTGTCATCGATTCCCGACGCGGCCGCTCAGCAGACGCACGAGCTCAGAGCCGGGCCGACGACCGTTCACATCGGCCACTTCAACGCCGCCATCAAGCCCGCCCTCAGCGTCAAGTCGGGTGACATCGTCGTCATCGACGGCGTGACGCACGTCGATCCCGCGCTGATCGAGCGCTCGGGCGTGGTCCCGGCCACCGACATTCCTGAGAACCATCGGGCGATTTACCGCGAGGTGAAGGATCGCGGGCCGAGCGTGCACATCCTCGTGGGCCCGATCCACGTCGACGGCGCCGATCCCGGCGACGTCCTCGAGGTGCGCATTCTCGGGGTCGAGCTGGGCTCGAACTACGGCTTCAACAGCCAGTTCCCGTACCGGGCCACCCTGCCCGACGAGTTCACCCAGGTCTGGTACCGCTTCATCCGGATCGATCGCGAGAAGAAGACCGCAAAGGTCGCCGATGGCGTGGTCGTGCCGGTCGACCGGCCGTTCTTCGGGACGATGGGCGTGGCGCCACCGGCTCAGATGGGCCGGATCAGCAGCGGCCCTCCCGGCATCCACGCCGGCAACCTCGACAACAAGGACCTCGGCGCGGGAGCGACGCTCTATCTCCCCGTCCACGTGCCCGGCGCGCTCTTCTCCGCCGGCGACCCGCACGCCGCCCAGGGCCACGGCGAAGTCGACCTCACGGCGATCGAGACGAACCTGCGTGGCCGCTTCCAGCTCGTCGTGCGCAAGGACATGAAGCTCCGCTGGCCGCGCGCCGAGACGGCCAGCCACTGGATCGTGATGGGGCTGCACGAGAACCTCGAGGAGGCGATGAAGATCGCGGTGCGGGAGACGATCGACTTCATCACCCAGCGCTTCCCTCACCTCAGCCGGCAAGAGGCCTACATGATCGCGAGCGTCGCCGTGGACTATCACGTGACGCAGGTGGTGGATGGCACCAAGGGCATCCACGGCATGATCCCGAAATCGATCTTCGTCGCGCGCTGAACGGCGCGCGGCGCCCCGGGATCAGCGCGACCGCACGCGGTACCACGGGTGCGGCTGGCCCGGCGTCTTCACCCGCAGCGTGTAAACCGAGGTGCGCGCGGTGAAGAACAGGGTGCGGAGATCGGGCCCGCCGAAGGCGAGATTGGCCGGTACCTCCGGCGTGCGAATGATTCCGAGCCGGGTGCCGTCGGGCGCGAAGACCCAGGTGCCGCCGGGGCCGGTGCAGTACACGCGGCCCGCGACGTCCACCTTCATGCCGTCGGGAACGCCGTCGGTCTCGTCGGACGACATGTCGGCGAAGATCCGGCGCCGCACGACCTGGCCGCCCGCATCCAGCTCGAGCGCGTGGATGTACTGCGTCCAGCGCGTGTTGGCGACGTAGAGGACGCGCTCGTCGGGCGAGAAGGCCAGTCCGTTGGGGTACTCACAGTCCGCCACCAGCGAGGTCTTTCCGTCCGGACCGATGCGATAGACTCCGGCGGACGACAGCTCTCGCTCGGCCAGCGGCACCCGCAAGCCCGGATCCGTGAAGTAGATGCTGCCGTCGGACTTGCACACGACGTCGTTCGGACGGTTGAGGCGCTTGCCCTCGTAACGGTCCATCAGGATCTCGGAACGGCCGTCGCTGGACCAGCGTGTGACGCGCCGATTGCCGCCTTCGCAGATGACGACGCGGCCCTGCAGATCGAACGTCGTGCCGTTGCCCTCGCCCGTGTTCGCGCGCACCAGCTCGGGCTCCTTTCCCGGGATCAGGCGATGGAGATTGCTCCGGCGGATGTCGACGAAATAGTAGAAGCCGTCGGGGTGCCAGAGCGGCCCTTCCGTGAAGACAAAGCCCGTGGCCAGGCGCTCCGCGTTCGTCGTCTCGAGGATCGTCGTCAGTGCGTCGCTCATGATCATCCCTTCCCCGTCCGGAGGTGGACGCCGGCGCGCTCCTCCTGCAGGAGGAAAATCGAGTTCGAGTCCCGCTGGCCCCAGCCGCGCCGCAGCGCTTCTTCGAGCTGCTGCTCGGCGAGTGCCGCGATCATCATCGGCACGTGATATTCGCGCCCCAGCTCGGTGGCCAGCCCGACGTCCTTGCGCAGCAGCTCGAGCGCGAAGTTGACGGTGTCGAAGTTGCCCGGGAAGACCGTGTTCGGAATCATCTCCTTGAGCACCCGTCCCTGGCCGAACGAACTGCGCTGGAGCGCATCGAGCAGGGCTTCGGGCTTCACGCCGGCCTTCACGCCGAGCGTCATCCCCTCGGCGATGGCCATGCGGGCGCACGCGGACACCATGTTGTGGACCAGCTTGGCGATGGTGCCGCAGCCGATCTCGCCCACGCGCATGACCTTGTCGCCGATGGCGTCGAGGACGGGCTTGATCCGCCAGTAGAGCGCGTCGTCGCCGCCGACCAGCACGGCGAGCTTGCCCGAGCGTGCGCCCGGCACGCCGCCGCTGACGGGGGCGTCCAGGACGTCCACCCCCCGCTCAGCGTATATATAATGGATGCGGCGGATGAGCGTCGCCGAGCTGGTGGACAGATCGACATAGACGGCGCCGCGCGCCGCGCCCTCCAGGATGCCCCCGGGCCCCAGCGCCACGCTCTCGACCTCGCGCGGACCGGGCAGTGACGTGAAGACGATCTCGCTCGCCTGAGCCAGCGCCTTCGGCGAGTCGGCCCACTGGGCCCCTTGATCGAGGTGCGGCTTCGCCGCCTCGCGGCGGATGTCCGTCACGACCATGGTGTGCCCGGCCTTCGCGACGTTGAGGGCCATCGGCCCTCCCATGTTGCCCAGCCCGATGAAGCCGACGCGGCTCATTGGCCGATCCGGCCCGTCTTCGTCAGGAACTCCTTGTGTCCCTGGTAGAAGCGGTCGATCTCGGCCACGGTCTCGCGCGCGCCGAGGTACTGCGTACCGGCGATCACGCCGACCTTCTTGTACTCGTCGAGCAGCTCGCGATCGTGCATGGCGACGTCGATGGCCGCCTCCAGGAACTTCAAGCGATCGGCCGGCGTGCCCTTGGGCACCGCGGCGAACCGCCACGCGGTCCACACGACGCCGCTCGTGCCGAGCCCTTCGTTGAACGTCGGAACCTGGGGAAAGAACGTGGAGCGCTCCTGGGCCGCCACCGCGACCGGGCGCACCTTGCCGGCGTCGAGGTGCCCGCGGTACTCGGCGAGGAACCCCGTCGCGATGTCCACGTGTCCGCCCACCAGCGCGGTCATGCCGGGCGCGCCGCCCTGGAACGGCACCTTCACCAGCTTGGCGCCGGTCAGCGCCTCGACGCTCTCGGCCAGGAACTGGAACGCGCCGTCGGGCGTGATCGCGATGCGCACGCTCCCCGGCTTGTCCTTGGCCAGCGCGACGATCTCCTTCACCGACCTGTCTTTGAGACCGCCTTCCGTCGAGACGACCCACGTCAGCGGGTCGTAGTTGATGAAGGCGACGGGCGTGAAGTCCTTCAGCGCCCACTTGCCCTTCGCGCGGATCAGCTCGTCCTCGGTCCAGAACGGATTGGCGAGCACACCGACCGTGTAGCCGTCGTTCTTGGCCTGGGTGGCGAGATACGTGTGGCCGATCAACCCGGCGCCGCCGGTGCGGTTGACGACGATCACGCGCTGGTCGATGTATTTCTCGACGTACTTGCCGAGCAGGCGCGCGGTGACGTCCATGCCGCCGCCGGCCGGATAGACGACGACGAACTCGATGGGCTGGGTCGGATAGTCCTTGGGCCGCAGCGCCTGGAGCTTGGCCTTGGCGTCGCCCTGGGCCGCCGCGCCGCCGGCCAGCCCGAGCGTGAGCAGGAGCGCGGTCACGATTCCGAACAGCGTTGTCATCGACGGCCTCCTTGGATGGCGTCGAGCGCCACCACTCGTCGCCGCTTCGTCCACTCGCCGCGCACGAACAGGATCAGCAGCAGCGCGGAGAGCGCGAGCAGGGCTGCTGAGATGGGGCGAGTCAGGAAGATGAGCACGTTCTGCGAGGACATGATGAGCGACTGTCGAAGCGACTGCTCGAAGAGCGGCCCGAGCACGAGGGCCAGGATGAACGGCCCCAGCTCGTAGCCGAGCTTCGTCAGCAGGTAGCCGAGGACGCCGAACCCGATCATCACCCACACGTCGAAGATGTTGAGGTTCGCGGCGTAGGTGCCGACCACCGCGAGCAGCAGGATCAGGGGGAAGAGGATCCGGTACGGGATCCGGAGGAACTGGACCCAGATGCCGATCAGCGGGAGGTTGAGCACGAGCAGGATGACGTTGCCCACGTACATGCTGGCGATGACACCCCAGAAGATCTCCGGGTGCTGGGTCATCAGCATGGGCCCCGGCTGGACGCCGTGGATGATGAGCGCGCCGAGCAGCAGCGCCGTCACCGCGTTGCTGGGGATGCCGAGCGAGAGCATCGGGATCATCGAGCCGGCCACGGCCGCGTTGTTGGCCGCCTCCGGGCCGGCCACGCCCGCGATGACGCCGGTGCCGAACTTCTCGGGATGGCGCGAGAGCTTGCGCTCGACCGCGTACGACACGAACGACGCGGTGACGGGGCCGCCGCCGGGCAGGATGCCGAGGCCGAAGCCGAGCGCGCTGCCACGGAGGATCGGCAGCGCCGAATCGCGCCAGTCCTGAAGCGTTGGCAGCAGGCCGCGGATCTTGGCGCGGATGACCTCGCCCCGTGCGCTGCGCTCCATGTTCATGAGGATCTCCGACACGCCGAACGTCCCCATGATGACCGCGACCAGATCGAAGCCGCCCGTCATGTTGACCGATCCGAAGGTGAAGCGCTCGACGCCGTTGACCACGTCCATGCCGACCGTCGACACGAAGAGCCCGAAGGCGATCATGAGGAGGGCCTTCAGCATGGAGCCGCCGATCATGAACATGGTCACGACGAAGCCCAGCGTCATCAGCGCGAAGTACTCAGGTGGGCCGAACTTGAGCGCGGCCGTCACCAGCACCGGCGAGAAGACGTTCAGCCCCACGTTGCTGAGCGTCCCGGCGATGAACGAGCCGAACGCGGCCATGCCCAGCGCCGCGCCCGCTCGCCCGGCCTTGGCCATCTGGTAGCCATCGAGGCAGGTCACGACGGACGCGGCCTCGCCCGGGATGTTGACGAGCACCGAGGTCGTCG
>MNEG01000008.1 GCA_001917585.1 Candidatus Rokubacteria bacterium 13_1_40CM_68_15 | reverse complement strand
GTGGCATCGGCTCGATCCATGGCCCGACGTCGTGGCCGGGCTCACCCGGCTCAAGCGAAAGTACATCCTGGCCACGCTCTCGAACGGCAACGTGGCGCTCATGGTCAACATGGCGAAGCGGGCCGGGCTCCCGTGGGACGTCATCCTCGGCGCGGAGGTCGCGCGCGCGTACAAGCCTCAACCGGAGGCCTATCTCCGGTCAGCGGAATTTCTCGGCCTCCGTCCCGATGAGTGCATGATGGTCGCCGCCCACAACGGCGACCACGAGGCGGCGAATGCGCTCGGCTTCCACAACGCGTTCGTCCCCCGGCCCAGCGAGTACGGGCCCGGCCAGATGAAGGACCTGACGCCGAGTCGCGCGTGGGACGTCGTCGCCAAGGACTTCGGCGAGCTGGCCGACCGTCTCGGCTGCTGACTCGTCAGCGCGACTCGGGCGGGCCGTAGAGCGAGCGTCCGCCGAACGTTCCGATCAGACGCGCGCCCGGCAGGCGCGCGGCCAGGCTGTGCGCGGGTGATCGTGTCGTCACGATCCATACGCGCTGCCGCCGCCACGCGCGCTCGAGCTCCGCCGCAGTCCAGAAGAACGGCGCACTCTCCGGCCGCGTGGCGCCGAACGCGAGCACGCTTCGCCGACCGTCGACGATGACCGGGCGCCGCCCCGAGTACCACTCGAGCGCGCCTGACTGCTCGATCGGGCCCTCGTGAGCCAGGACGTCGCCCTCTCCCAGCCGGGACATCACGGCCGCTGCCACCGCACGTGCGCTCCGGTGGGCCGACATCGTGCCGAGCGCCGTCGCGACGTCCGGCATGACCGCCAGCATGACGAGCGCGACGACGCCGGGCGCCACCGACGACGTCCTCACGCGGGGACGAAGCGCCAGCGCGATGAGCAGCACGAGAGCGCCCAGGCCGAAGGCGAGCGACGCGTGGGCGACGAGCGGCTGCAGCGTCTCCCACGTCGGAAACGGATCGGCCTCGCCGGTCATGCGCGTCTTGCGCGTGGCCACGTCGGTCACGCCGATCACCGCGCTCATGAAGCCCTGACCTCCGGTCCTCGCCAGGGCGGTGCCAACGACCGACAGCACGCCGAGCAGCGCGGCGTGTACCAGGGCGAGCCAGCGCGTGTCCGGCGCGCACCAGGCGCGCGCCGCGAGCAGCGCCAGCGCCGGGTACATCGGCAGGCCGTAGTGAGGAAGGCGGAAGCGCGAGAGCACGGTCACGGCGAGGATGACGAGCGTCCACAGCGACAGCGCGATCCACGGGGTTTCGGCCGGACGACGCCAGGCCCGCGCGCGAAGGAGCCGGACGATCGTCACGACAGCAGCCAGGCTCCAGGGCAGCGCGCCGAGCCACGCGACGCTGAGGAACTCACCGGCCGACAGCGGAACATCCTCGTCGGCGAAGACGCGCGCGCCGAGGACGTTGAGGATCTTGTTGTCGACGACGACGTACCAGAGCGTGCCCGGCGTGCGGAACTCGGTCATGATCCACCAGCCGATGCCGAGCACGACGCACACGGCGACGCCCGGCCACGGCAGCCAGCGTGCACGCGGCGGCGCCGGACGGGCGAGCGCCAGTGCCGCCAGGATGACGACCGGCGGCGCGAGGGCTCCGAGAGGATCCTTGGCGAGGCCGGCGATGCCGAACAGGACGAGGCCCCACCCGATCATCGGTCGTCGGCGGTCCGCGACCCCGACGAGCACGAGCGCAAACCCCCACGCGAGCGCGGCGACGAAGCACCGGCTCCCGGGCCGAGGAGCGTGGCGCCGAGCCAGGCCGTGGCCATGACGGCCGCGACGGCCGCGCCCGCCGACACCGCGCGCGCCGCGGTTTCCGACGTGCCGAAGATCGTGAACACAGCCGCCTGCAGCGCATAGGGCAGGGGCGGCTTGTCCACGTAGACGACGCCGTTGAGCGTCAGTCGGAACGGATCGCTCGAGCCCAGCAGCTCACGGGCGATCTCGGCGTGCATGCCCTCGCCCGGGTCATCGAAGGGAACAGCGCCGAGTCGGACGAAGCAGAAGAGGGCGGCGAGGAGGGCGACGGCCAGCGCCGTCAGCGCCGCGCGAGAAATCCCGCCCACGAGTTGCCCACGGTACCATAGGGTCACCGTGCCCGTCCCTCCCCTCGCCCCCCGCGTCCCCAAGGTCGACGTGATCCATGGCGACCGACGCGAGGACGACTACTTCTGGCTGCGCGACAAGGACGACCCTCGCGTGACCGCCTACCTCGAGGCCGAAAATGCCTACACGGCGGCCGTGATGCAGCCGACGGAGGCATTCCAGGACGCGCTCTACCTCGCGCACGGAGAAGGGCAAGCAGTACCCGATCCACTGCCGCCGAGCCGCGAGGCCGGACGCGCCCGAGGAGATCCTCCTCGATCTCAACGCCCTGGCCGAGGGCCATCCCTTCCTGGCGCTCGGCGCCTACGTGGTCAGCGATGACGCCGACCGACTGGCCTACACGCTCGATTACACCGGCTTTCGCGAGTACACGCTGTTCGTGAAGAACCTCGCGACGGGCGAGCTCGAGCCCGATCGTATCGAGAAGGTGTCGACCGTGGCCTGGTCAGCGCGGCCCGGCGTCCTGCTCTACGTCAGCGAGGACGCGGCCAAGCGGCCGTACCGCCTCTGGCGTCATCGCCTCGGCACCACGAGCGACGATCTGATCTCGGAGGAGGCCGACGAGCTCTTCCGGCTCCACGTGTGGCGCTCGCGCAGCCGCGCCTGGCTCTTCGCCGCGTCGCGCTCGTTCACGAGCGCCGAGGTGCGCTACGTGCCGGCCGGTGATCCCGCCGGCGCCTGGCGGACGGTGCTCGAGCGCGAAAAGGACCACGAGTACGACGTCGATCACGGCGTGGGGCCCGAGGGTGACGTCTTCTACATCCGCACCAACGGTGAGGGCCGGCGCAACTTCCGCCTGGTGCGCACGCCCGTCGCCGATCCGCGGCCGGACCGCTGGACGGAGCTGATCGCTCACCGCGAGGACGTGATGATCGAGGACGTCGACGTCTTCGCCGGCCACTACGTGACTCACGAACGAGACGACGGGCTGACCCGGCTGCGCGTGACCGAGATCGCCTCCGGCACTTCGCACTTCGTGGAATTTCCCGAGCCCACCTACGAGGTGGATTCGGAGCCCAACGCCGAGTTCGCGAGCCGGCTCTACCGCTTCCGCTATCAGTCGTTGATCACGCCGGCGTCGGTCTTCGATTACGACACGGCCGACCGGACGCTGACGCTCCTGAAGCAGACGGAGGTCCTGGGCGGCTACGAGCCCGCACGCTACCGCTCCGAGCGCATCCACGCCACCGCGCCCGACGGCACGCGCGTGCCCATCTCACTCATCGCGCCCAAGGCGGCGCCGCGTGACGGCTCGAGCCCGCTCCTCCTCGCGGGCTACGGCGCGTACGGCATTCCCTACCCGGTCACGTTCTCGTCGAGCCGGTTGAGCTTGCTCGAGCGCGGCGTGACCTACGCCATCGCGCACGTCCGCGGCGGCGGCGATCTGGGCAAGCGCTGGCACGATGCCGGCCGCATGCTCGCCAAGCGCAACACTTTCACCGACTTCATCGCCTGCGCCGAGCATCTGATCGCGCGCGGTGATACCGCCGCTGACCGGCTCGTCATCGAGGGCGGCAGCGCGGGCGGTCTGCTCATCGGCGCCGTGCTCAACATGAGGCCCGAGCTCTTCCGCGTCGCCGTGATGCGCGTCCCCTTCGTGGACGTGATCAACACGATGCTCGACGAGTCGCTGCCGCTGACGGTGGGTGAGTTCGAGGAGTGGGGCAACCCGAAGATCCGCGCCCACTACGAGTATATGAAGACCTACTGCCCGTACACGAACCTGGCCGCGCGGCGGTACCCATCCATGCTGATCAAGACGTCGCTCCACGACAGCCAGGTGATGTACTGGGAGCCCGCCAAGTACGTGGCGCGGCTGCGGACGCTCGAGCCGGACGGCCGCCCCTTGTTGCTCAAGACCGTCATGACGGCCGGCCACGGCGGCCCATCCGGGCGATACGATGCCCTCCGCGACCTCGCTTTCGACTACGCCTTCGTCCTTAAGCAGCTCGACCGCCGATCTTGACCGTTCGGCACATCCTTTGCTTGCATGGCCCGGGAGGTGCTTTGGAACCAGGGATTGTGGTAAGGACGCCAACGAACGGAGTAAAAATTTGCCAAGACCCGCGAAGCGCGAACCCATCATGACGCCGAGCCCGGTCGTCCTCGTCGTCGACGACGTCGAGGACAGCCGGGAACTGTACGTTCAGTATCTCTCGTTCGTCGGCTATCGACTATTCAGCGCCGCCAACGGCCTGGCTGGCCTCGAGCTCGCCGCTCTTCACAACCCCGACGTGGTCATCCTCGACCTCTCGATGCCGGGCATGGATGGCTGGGACGTCTGCCAGCGCCTGAAGAGCCAGCCTTCCCCGCCGAGGGTGATCGTGGTGACCGGCCACGGGCTGCGAGGCACGCCACAGACCGATCGCGAGCTGCCCTGCGACGCGTACTTCTTGAAGCCCTGTCTTCCCGACGACCTGGAATCGGAGATCCGTCGCCAGCTTCAACCGCGCGCCGCCTGAAGGGTCACGTCGCGAACGTGGTAGCATCCCCTCCGCCGAGGAGGGCTCATGGCCAACGACGACCTGCGCTTCCTGCCCGCCGCCGATCTCGCCTCCGCGGTTGCCCGCCGCAAGGTCTCGCCGGTGGAAGCCTTGCAAGCCGTGCTGGACGCGATCGAGAAGACGAAGAAGCTCAACGCGTGGGTGACCGTGGACGCCGACGCCGCGTTGAAGGCGGCGCGCGCGGCCGAACGCGCGGCGATGCGACGGGGCGCGCGCCTCGGGCCCCTCCACGGCGTGCCCTTCGGCGTGAAGGACCTGATCATCACCAAGGGCGTGCGGACCACGTTCGGCACGCCACTCTACCGCGACAACGTCCCGACCGAGGACGCGCCGGCGGTGGCGCGCATGAAGGCCGCCGGCGGGATCATGATCGGCAAGACCAACACACCCACCTTCGGCTGGGTCGGCGTCACCGACAATCTGCTCTTCGGACTCACCCGCAATCCGTGGAACCCCGCGCGCACGCCGGGTGGCTCGTCGGGCGGCGCGGGCGCCGCGCTCGCCGCCGGGATGGCGCCGCTCCACATCGGCACCGACGGTGGCGGCTCCATCCGCAAGCCGTCGGCCTTCACCGGCACCTTCGGCCTGAAGGCCTCGTACGGGCGCGTGCCCGTGTATCCGGCCAGCGCGGCCTGGAGCCTCTCGCACGTCGGGCCGATGACCCGCACGGTGAAGGATGCCGCGCTGATGCTGAACGTCATCGCCGGTCCCGACGAGCGCGATCCGTACTGGCTGCCCGCCGAGCGCGTGGACTACGTGAAGGCGCTGAAGGGAACGCTCAAAGGGGTGCGCGTCGCGTACAGCGACACGCTCGGCCTGGCCCCCGCGGTCGACCCGGAGGTGCGCGACGCGACGGCGAAGGCCGCGCACGTGTTCCGCGAGTTCGGCTGCCGCGTCGAGGAGGCGAATCCGTCCTGGGCGTCGCCGTGGGAGCCCTGGCGCACGATCTTCCTCGGCGGCATCGCCGCGCGGCTGGCACCCTATCTCGAACGGAAGAAGGAGATCGACGCGGGCTTGCTCGCCATCGTCGAGGAGTCGCTGGCGTGGCCGCCGGCGAAGTACGTCCAGGCCTGGCTCGATCGCCTCGCCTGGTGCGCCAGGGCGATGGCGTTCTTCGAGCGCTACGACCTGCTCCTCACTCCGACGACGGCGACGCCGCCGTTCCGCCACGGGATCCTCTATCCGACCGAGATCGCCGGCGTGAAGGTGGACCGCGAGGCGTCCAGCATCTTCACGTATCCCTTCAACGTGACGGGCCAGCCCGCCGCCTCCGTGCCGTGCGGCTTCACCAAGGACGGCCTCCCGATCGGGCTCCAGATCGTCGGCCGCCGCTTCGACGACGCGACGGTGCTCCGCGCCTCGGCTGCGTTCGAGACGGCGCGGCCGTGGATCGCCCGCCGGCCTGCGCTCTCCTGACGATTCGGTGAGCGCCCTCCTCGAGACGCTGGAGGTCGAGACTGCGCCATCGCCACGGGCGGCCGTCATCTGGATGCACGGCCTCGGCGCCGACGGCCACGACTTCGCCGGCATCGAGCGCCAGGTGACGCCGCCCGGCGCGGCCGTGCGCTACGTGTATCCGCACGCGCCGATGATGGCGGTGACGATCAACAACGGTTACGTCATGCGAGCCTGGTACGACGTGTTCGGCGCCGCCGGCGAGCGGCGCGAGGACGAGGCCGGCGTTCGGGCGTCGCAGGCGCGCGTGGAGCAGCTCATCGCGCGCGAGAAGTCCCGGGGCATCCCGGCGCGCGCCATCGTGCTGGCCGGATTCTCCCAGGGTGGTGCGATGGCACTGCACACCGGGCTGCGCCATCCCGAGCGGCTGGCCGGCGTGATGGCGCTCTCCTGCTTCTTGCCGGTCGCCCGCACGCTCGCGGCCGAGGCCAGCGCCCCCAACCGCGACGTGCCGATCTTCATGGCCCACGGCGTGGCCGACGCCGTGATTCCCGTCACCCGCGCCCGAGCCGCGCGCGACACGCTGCTCGGGCTCGGCTACAAGGTCGAGTGGCACGAATACCCGATGGCGCATTCCCTCTGTCCGCAGGAGATCGAAGACATCGCGACCTGGCTCGAGCGCATCCTCCCAAACAAGGAGACGCCATGACACCTCCCGTGGATCCCAATCAAGTGCTCATGACCGGCGAGAACTCGTTCATTCGCCTGAGCTCCGACGGCGGCAAGACCATGACCGATCGGCTGAGTCACTGGCGCGTGCTCTGGTGCCCGGACGGCGCCGGCCACGCCCTGTTCGTGCACAGCACGCTGCTCGACGGCCAGGTGCGGATCTACAGCGACAACCCGCCGGTGGCGCGGTGGCTGCAGAAGACGATCGAGACGCTCCTCTATCCCGCGTTCGCCGACGAGAAGCTGCCGATCGCGGCCGCGAAGTTCACGCGGGCCGGCGACGCCCGCTCGACGGCGAGCGAGGAGGTCGTGGCGGGCAACGACCGCATCCGCCTCACCTGGCGCGACTTCGTCGAACCGTTCGTGCTGACGATGCCGCCCGGCTTCATGAACCGCCCGATCGGCGTGTTCAGCACGTTCTTCCCGGCCCGCGCGGCTCAGGTCGAGATGAACGGCCGCGCCGCCAAGAGCCAGCCCTGGCCGGAGACGCGCGGCGATCGCCAGTCGTCGAGCGCGTGCCTGGCGTGGTCGGAGACCTGGGTCAAGCCCAAGTGAGCGACGCCTTCGCCACTGCCGTCGGCTACCACCGGAGTCACGAGTCGAGGTGGCGGCGAGATTTCCTGACCGACGACGGACGCTACATCGGCGTCGCCGACGAGCCCCGGCCGTCGGCGACGTCCTCGGCCCCGTGCGGCCGCGTGGCGACCCCAACGGCGTGATCGTCCGCGGAGGTGAGGTCATCGCCGAGTGGGGCGAGGCCGATCACGTCGACATGAGCTTTTCCATCGCCAAGAGCTATCTCGCCGTGCTCGCCGGTGTCGCGATCGGGCGCGGCCTCATCCGCAGTGTCGAGGATCGCGTCGGCGACTATGCGCTCGACGATGCGTTCGCGTCGGCGCAGAATCGCGACATCACGTGGCGTCACCTGCTGCAGCAGACGAGCGAGTGGCAAGGCACGCTCTGGGGAAAGCCGGACACGATCGATCACAATCGCGACGTCGGCAAGAGCGAGCTCGGCCACTCCGACAAGGGCCGCGCCCGGCCCATGCGCCCGCCCGGCACGCTGTGGGAGTACAACGACGTGCGCGTCAACCGGCTCAGCCTGTCGCTGCTCCAGGTCTTCCGCGAGCCGCTGGCCGACGTGCTGCGGCGAGAGATCATGGATCCCATCGGGGCGTCGCCCGAATGGCAGTGGCAGCCCTATCGCAATTCGATCGTGGAGATCGACGGCCGCCGTCTGGCGTCGGTGCCGGGTGGCTCGCACTGGGGCGGCGGGCTGTGGATGTCGAGCCGTGACCACGCCCGCTTCGGGGCGCTCATCGCGCGCGGCGGTCGGTGGAACGGACGGCAGCTCGTGCCGGCAGAATGGATCGCCGAGCTACGCCGACCGTGCGCGCTGAATCCGGAGTACGGGCTCCTCTGGTGGCTCAACACCGGGCGCCGTCATCTCCCCAGCGCGCCGGAGTCGTCCTTCGCCGCCCGGGGGGCTGGCAGCAACGTCATCTGGATCGATCCCGACCACGATCTGGTCGTCGTCGTGCGTTGGATCGACAAGCCGCACGTCGACGGCTTCATCGCGCGCGTGCTCGACGCCGTTCGCTGACGTCCTCAACGCCGAGAGCGAGCACCGCACCGGCGGGTGGTGCGGCGGGCGGGGAGCCCCGCGAGGCGAGCCGGGGGACCCCACACCGGGGCGGGGGCGGCGAGCCCCGGGGGGCTGCCCGCCGACGGCCCGCCGGCCGCGCGCGATCGCACTCGCCGGCGAAGACATCTCAGACGCGAGACATGACTTCGTCAGCGAAGAGCTTCAGGATGGTCTCGCGTTCGCTGAAGCCCGCGCCGGGCACCTGAGGCAGGATGATGATGCGCCGAACCTCCGGCACGTCCATCACGCGACGGACCTGTGCGACGACTTCCTCGGGCGTGCCGGCCAGCGCGAAGAGATCCACGAAGCGGTCGGGCACCAGCTCGCGATGGCGTGACGCCGCCGTCGCGTGCTGGTAGGAGTCGTAGGCGTCACGCAGCCGCCGCACCGCCGCCTGGTCCTCGGGTGAGAGATCCACCGGAAGCGGATGCCGCATCGCCGAGGCGACACGGCCGCGCACGTGGTCTCGCGCCACCGCACGATCGCGGCCAACGGCCGTCGGCGTCCACAGCACCACGTCGAGGTCGGCGACCTTGAGGCCACGTTCGCGCGCGCCGTCGGCGACGTGGCTGAGCCCGGCGCGCAGGATCTCGGGCGCTTTCCCCGCGTACATGATCACGCCATCGCCCAGCCGACCGGCCGCGCGCAGCATCTTCGGACCCGAGCCGGCCACGTAGATCGGCACCGCGCGCGGCGCCTCCAGCCACGCGATCCGACCTTCCACGCCCGTCTCGAAGCGCGCGGTGCGCGTGGACACGAGCGCGCGGATGCCGTGCGCCATCGTCTCCAGCGTCGCGATGCGGGCGGCCCGCTGGACGCTCCACCCCATCGTCTCCGCGCTGGAGCCGCCGGTGCCGATGCCGAGCACGAGGCGATCGCCGGCCAGATCGTGAAGCGTGGCGATGGCGCTGGCCGTGACCGAGAAGTGGCGCGTGTGGGGCACGGTGACGCCGGGGCCGAGGCGGATGCGGGACGTCCCGAGGACGCACGCCGTGAGCGTCACCCACAGCTCGCGGCACACCAGGTGGGAGTCGGTGATCCACGCTGTGTCGAAACCGAGGGATTCGGCGAGCTGGACTTGGCGCACGATCGCCGGCCGGCGCGCCCCGGCGCCCGGCCGTGCGCGCTAGAGCCGGACCGGCTTGTAGGTCGGTGTCCGCCACTCCGGGTGCCGCATGTCGACGCCGCGCACCAGGTTGATGTACGCCGTCGAGATCGCCCGGGTGACCGGCCCCACCTCGCCGGTGCCGACCGGGAAGCGATCAATCGACGTCACCGGAGTGATCTCGTAGCCGCTCCCGCACAGGAAAGCCTCGTCGGCGGTGTAGAGCTCTGTGCGGTCGATCTCGCGCTCCACCACGTCCATGCCGACGACGTTGGGGGCCACGTCCTCGATGATCGTCGTGCGCGTGATGGACTCGAGGATGTCGTTGCTGGTGGTGGGCGTGCAGAGCCGCCCCTTGCGGACCATGAAGAGCGTGGCGCCGGTGCCCTCGGCGACGCGGCCGCGCCCGTTCAAGAAGATCGGCTCGTCGTAGCCATCGACCTTGGCCTGCAGGCGGGCCAGCCGACCGTTCTGGTAGTTGGCGCCGCACTTGAGCCGGATCGGGATGGCGTTGTCGGACGTGCGCACCCACGACGAGATGCAGGCGCTCACGCCCTTGCCCTCGACGACGCGCTGCCGGCGCCGCGGGTTGATGTAGAGTCCCGTCGGCGACGTGGCGTCGAGCCCGGCGCCTCCCACGTAGGCCACCAGGTGCATGTGGACGTCCTCGCGCACCTCGTTGCCGGCGAGCACCGCGCGCACGGCCTCGAACAGATCCTCGACCGAGTACGGCACGCTGAAGCGCATCATCTTCATCGATTCGCGCAGCCGCGCGAAGTGATCGGCGAGGCGGAAGCCGTAGAGCTCGCCGTCGCGCTCGTTCCAGTAGGCGCGCAGGCCTTCGAAGACGTTGGTCGCATAGAAGACCGCCGCGCTGTTCACCGGAAGCACTGCCTCCGCCTGAAGCACCAGCCGGCCGTTCATCCAGATCTTGAAGTCCGCCATCCCTGGCTCCAATCCGCTGCGTCGTTGTCGCCTGTCATCTTACTCGATCACGGCGGCGGCGCGGAAGGAGCGTCGCGGCGGCGCCTCGGCGGCGCGCGACAAGACGGCGTGCGCATCTTGCAAACGCTTTGTAGCATTGACGGTTCGCGCTCCGCTTAGGCCGCTTCGCGCTGGGGACTGTCGAACTGGAAGAAGTTGCTCGGCCGCCCGTTCCGGAGGTGCTCCTGGAAGAGGAAGACGAGGCCACGCTCGTCGAACGTCCGGAACCACTCGCCCCATCTGATGTGTCGCAGCCGCTCACCGCCGTAACCGGGGAAGTCGAAGGTCAGCACACCCGGGCGACCCTCGTGCTCGGTGCCGGGCACGGTGGCCGGCTGCGCCCCGCGCTCCTCCGCCCACCGCCGGATCACGTCGTGATTGCGCGTGGCCAGTGTCTGTCC
>MNEG01000009.1 GCA_001917585.1 Candidatus Rokubacteria bacterium 13_1_40CM_68_15 | reverse complement strand
GGGCCGATGCCCGGCAGCACGCCGACCAGTGTCCCGACCAGGCTGCCGATGACGCAGTAGTAGAGATTGGTCGGCGTGAGGATCACCGCGAAGCCGGCGAAGAGGTGCTGGAGCGTGTCCACGAGGAGCGGTCAGAAGCCCAGCAGGCCGCGCGGGAGCCGCACCTGCAGGAGCGAGCCGAAGAGCCAGTACGTCGCGAGGCTCGAGACGACGGCGAGGACGACCGACGAGGCCAGCCGCGTGCGCTCGGTCAGGCCGAGCAGGAACGTCATGACCAGGCTGGCGGTGACGAGGAAACCCAGCACCGGCATCAGGTAGGCCATCACGCAGAGCGCGGCGGTGACGAGCGCGACACGATTGCGTCCCGTCCTATCCTCCCAGAACGGCGCCGTCGATTCCCTCACCGGGCGCCGCGCCCACTCGCGCAGGACGAGCGCGAGACCGACCACCGCGATGAACACGCCCGCGATGAACGGCAGGAAGCCGCTGGCCGGCCCCGACGCATCCCACAGGCGGAGCTTCAGCGCGTAGAGGCAGATGCCGAGGCCGAGGGTGACCCAGGCGGCGTCGGCAACCAGCTCGGCCGTCCTCATCTCAGACCGCGCGCCCGGCGCGGTGACCGTCCTCGATCGCGTTCGCGAGCCGGCGTGGGGCGAAGGCGTCGCCCACGACCTGGACGTCGTCGATTCCGGCGGCGCGCAACGCCTCGGCCAGACCGTCCTTGGCTTCCTGAGGCCCGACCCAGATCACCGCACACGCGCCGGGAATACGCTCGTCGCGGCCGGTGTAGAAGTCCTTCAGCACGACCGCGCCCTTTTCGATGCGATCGACGTACATGTGAGGACGGAAGGCGACGCCCTGCTCGTCGAGGGCGCGCAGCGCCGAGATGCGTGAGACGGCGGGCAGCTCACGGAGGATCTCGAAGAACCGCGTGACCACGGTTACCTTCTTGCCTTGAGCTGCCGCGGTCTCGATCACCGCCGCGGCCCAGTAATAGCCGTCCTCGTCCATGATCACGACGTGATCGCCGGCGAGCATGCCGACGAGGAGGGCGCCGGCGCTCGTGGACACGGGCACCGAGCCGTCGCCCGGGACATCGGGCGCCACCGGAATCGCGCCCGTCGCGACGATGACGGCATCGGGCTGCTCGGCGGCGACGGTTTCCGGTGTCGCTTCCGTCTCGAGCCGGACCTTCACCCCGAGCTTGCCGACCTGGCCGATGAGGTAATCGATCACTCGCCTCATCTCTTCGCCGTGCGGCACGTGCTCGGTCAGCCGCACCTTTCCGCCCAGCGCGTCGCTCTGCTCCATGATCGTCACGCGATGGCCGCGCTCCGCGGCGACACGGGCGGCCTCGAGCCCGGACGGGCCGCCGCCGGCGACGAGGATCCGCCGGGCGATGGGCACGGCACCGAGCGGCCCCAGCTCGATCTCGCGGCCGGCGCGAGCGTTGCAGACGCAGCCGATCGTCCGTCCCTCGGTCACCCAGCCCCAGCACTGGTTGCACGAGATGCAGTAGCGGATGTCGTCGGGCCGTCCCTCCTGCGCCTTCCTCGGCCAGTCCGGGTCGACGATGAGCGGGCGGCAGAGGCCGATGAGGTCGGCCTTGCCTCCGGCGAGGATCGCCTCCGCCTGCTCGGGCGTCTCGATCCGGCCGCTCGTCACGACCCCAAGCCGTCCGGCCTCGGCCTTGATGCGAGCGCTCTGCTCGACGAAGGTCACCGGAGGCGAGTGACGATCGGGTAGATGGCGATCGATCGAGTTGAAGTTGCCCTGGCTCAGCGAGAGGTAGTCGACGAGGCCTTCGGCCGCGAACTCACGGGCGATCCGGGCGCTGTCGTCGACCGTGAGGCCACCCGGCGTGAACTCGTCCACGCCCATGCGGTAGCCAACGATCAGGTCGCGGCCGAGCTCTTCACGGATTCCGCCGATGATCTCGCGGGCGAAGCGCAGGCGGTTCTCGAAGCTGCCGCCGTAGGCGTCGCGTCGCTGATTGCTGAACGGGGAGATGAACTGCTGGATCAGATGGCCCTGCGCGCCGTGGACTTCCACGCCGTCGACGCCGCCGTCAACGGCGTGGCGTGCCGAGCGGATGAAGCCGGCGATGACGTCGCGGACCTCGGCCGTCGTCATCTCGTGAGGCACGCCGCCACTGTAGGGACACGCGATGGCCGAGGGCGCCCACATCGTCGGCACCAGGCGGCCGAGGTGCTGCCGGCCACCGTGGTAGAGCTGCGCGATGATCAGCGCGCCCTCGGCGTGGACGACGTCGCCGAGACGACGCAGGCCGGGGACGACGCCGGGATCGAACAGCGCGATGAACGTGGGCCGGCCCGCATCGCTGGCGTGAACCCGCAACGCCTCGATCACCACGGTGCCGGCGCCGCCCTGGGCGACGGTGCCGTAGTGCGCGATCATCCGGTCGCTGACGCGGCCGCCCTCGGCGAGATTGGTGACGGTGGCCAGCCGCATCACCCGATTCTTGGCGGTGCGGGAGCCGATCCGGATTGGCTCGAAGAGACGCGGGAAGCGCATCGGTCCCCTTCTCACCGGCGCGGTCTCGGGGCCGCGCGGCGCGGGGATGATAGCAGGTTACTGCGCTTTGAATCCTTCCGTCACGACGACGTGGGTCTCCGGCACGCCCTCCGCCCGCAATGCTGCGTCGACCTCGCGACGGAGGGCCGCCGAATCGTTCTCCAGGTAGACCACCAAGACTCCTCCGGGAGTCCCCAGGCCCGTGACGCCATCGATGGCGAGCAGACGGGGCGCCAGCCGGTTCTTCAGGGCCTTGAGGTCCGCCTCAGGCGGCATGGCCCCAAGTGAACCCCGAGCAGGGCACCCGACGCAACCGTCACACGACGAGGGCGACGCCGAAGGCAGCCAGGACGTCAGCGATGTGATTCGCGATCGTGAACCGGGCACTGCCGGCGAACAGCAGGCCCGTGGCACGTCCGGTCGCGCGGTCGACGATGAGCGACCCAGAATCTCCGGCGTCGGAGAACGCGCCCGCCTCACCCCGTATCAGGACCTGGTCGTCGAACGTCAGCGTGCCGAGATCGTACTGGACCTTCACGGTGGCACTGACGTCGAAGATGGAGCCTCGCGTGTATCCCGTCGTGCGCCCGGTCTTGTGCACCTTCATCCCTTCCGTGGCATCGACGGGCGTCGCGCTCTTGAGGGCGCCGACCTTCGACAGCACGCGGGGACGGACGCTCTTGGTAACCAGCACCTCCGCGATGGCCGCGTCGATGGCGTTGGCCGAGCCCGTCTTGAGAGGGACGAAGCGCGTGAGCCGGGCGATCTCGTCCGTCGGCACCTTGCCATGATCGAGCAGGCCAGGCTGGAAGATGGCGCTCCCGACCGGCAGGGAGTTCTCGTCGGCGAGCACGTGATTGTTACTGAGGATGTATCGGACGCTGCCGGCGGCCACCACGGCGCCGAGCGTGCCCGCCATCACGAACCCTGCCTTCGCACCCGTGAACTGAAAGCCGATCGAGCAGCCCGGCGACGCCGGTCGCAGTCGCCGTTGCTCGATCGGGACGGCCGCGGGCAACGCCAGGAATCGCCCCGTCTCGATCACGTCGGTGGGGACGCCATTGACCACCGGGGGCAGCATGAACTCGGGTGGGATGGCCGTCGCGCCGAGCTTGCGCTCGACGTAGAAGCGCACGCACCGCTGACGAGTCACCTTGCCCTTCGTGATCTTGGTACCGAGGCCGACGCCGACCACGTTTTGCTGGGGGCGAGTGGACACCGCGTACGCCGACGCGGACCCGATCTCGGCGCGGGAGAGGAATCGGCTGGTTGCCTCACGCTTGGCGTCCTGGACGGCTGCGTCGATGTCGTGACGGCTGATGCCTTTCATAGATCCTCCTCGGAAAACAATCGACCATCGTCGGAAAGGTTGGGCGGTCGGCCAGTGTCTCACGGGCTTCCCGCGATCACGGCCCAGGTCGCGATGGCGCTGCCGACCGTCGTCCAGTAGCCGTATCGCTCGTAGATTCTCGCCGCGGTCTTCTTCTGTTCGTCCAGTGGCAGCGTCCCGTCGATCTGGGGATCGGACGCGTTGCGGATGGCGAGCCATCCCGGGGCTGCGCTGCCGAGGTCCTGGCATACGAGCCCGAGCACGGCGTCGCCCATCTCCACCGCCGCCCCCAATCCCTGCAGCTTGTAGGTGTTCACCGAGTTGTCGAAGGCGAAGAAGTCGGTGGTCACCACCGTCGGCGCTTCCCGCGGCGGCGCTCCGTCGTAGTAGAAGCGAAGGCGGTGGTGCGGCGCGGGGAGCATGCCGGCGTTGACCGGAATCAGCTTCTGCATGGCCGTGTCGAGGCGGCGGAGTGGCACCGCCAGGGGACTGTGGAATTGCTCGGCGCTGAACGATTCGCGCGCGAACGTTCGCGAACAGTCGAAGCGCACCGCGCGGCCCAGCACCACGTCTCCCAGCTTCACGTCGGCTCCGATGGCACCGGCCGTCCCCGTGGTGATCACCACGCGCGCACGGGTCTCCCCGAGGAGCTGGTGCCAGAGCTTCCTCACCGGCAGCTTGACGCCGTCCTGACTGAGATGGAGCTCTGACTTGAAGCAGAGGACCTTCTTCGCTCCGATGGTGAGCGGGAGGTACGTGCCGAGTCTCCTCGATTTGGAGGCGGGCGCGCCGGGTCGGATGTCGCCTTCGTAGTGGGACGCGAAGAAGTGCGTGTAGGGATACCAGGCGAAGCTCGGATATCCCGGCGTCAGCACGTCGGCCAGCGCCTGCGCTTCCGCCACCGTCCACGTGACGACGAGATAGTCGGCCTGTGGCAGGGGTGCGGACGCCCTGGGCGTCGCCGCGAGAGGTCGCGGGCGCGGCGCCTCGGCCTCCGGCCACGGAATCGGCTGCAATGCCGGATGGGTGGTGGCAAGAGTCGCCGGTGACAGCTCGGTCCATGGGGCATAGGTTTCGGGGTTCGACGGATCGAACTCGATGATGTGTTGGGCGAGTTGGATGTCGTCGATCGTCGATCGCTCGGGTGCCATGGCCGTCTCGACACCGATCAGGCAACTTCCAAGCCAGATCGCTCGACGCGAGCGCTGCTTCCGACGCTCCAGAAATCGCTCAGTTGCTTTGACCCCTCACCTCGGCCCGCATCGCGAGGTGCCAGCCATGCACGGAGCCCGGGGCTTCTCGGCACCGATCCTGTCGAGCACCGGGCCGGTGCTATACTTCCGCGCAATCTTGCGGTGTGAGCCGAACGTTTCGATGCCCCGACAACGCCGGAGCGGTGTGATGCCTGTCAGACTGCCCGTGAGCACGTGGTGATGGCGCCTGCCGAGTTCGGCGTCCTGCTTCCCACGCGTGAGGCGGTGGTGTCCGGGCGGCCGGAGACGGCGCCCATGCTGGCCATGGCCGAGCGGGCCGAGGCTACCGGCTTCGACTCCGTCTGGATCGGCGATTCGGTGACCGCGCGACCACGTCACGAGCCACTGACATTGCTGGCCGCCGTCGCCGCGCGAACGCGGCGCGTCAGGCTCGGCACCGCGGTCCTGCTGCCGGCGTTACGTAATCCCGTGGTGCTGGCCCACGTCATCGGTACGCTGGACCGCGTCGCCGAGGGTCGCGTGATCCTCGGCGTCGGCATCGCGGCCGACACGCCGGCCATCCGGAAGGAGTTCGAGGCCGTCGGCGTGCCGTTCGAGCGTCGGGTCGGACGGTTTCTGGAGATTCTCGAGATCTGTCGCGCGCTGTGGACCCGCGATCACGTCAGCTTCAGCGGCAAGCACTTCACGCTCCACGACGTGACGATGGAGCCGAAGCCGCATCGTCCGGGCGGTCCACCGATCTGGATCGGCGGAAGTGGCCCGACAGCTCTGCGCGAGGCCGCCCGCTTCGACGCCTGGTTTCCCACCGGCCCCAGCGTCGAGTTCTTCGCCGAGCACTTCCCTCGCATCCGCGCCGCCGCCGCCGCGGGGCGCAAGGCCGACGACGTGACGGGCGCCGCGTACGTCACGCTCGCGCTTGACGCGAACCCAGCCGCCGCGGAGCAGCGGCTCCACCGCTTCCTCGAGACGTACTATGCGGCGCCGGCGCGCGCGCTCCTGGCCCGCCAGGCCTGCTACGCCGGACCGATCGACGGCTGCGTCGAGTGGCTCCAGCGCTGGATCGACGCCGGCGCACGCCACATCAACCTGCGCTTCGCCGGTGGTGACCAGCTCGCTCAGGTCGACGAAGCGGCCTCCAGGCTCCTGCCCCGGCTCAAGCGCGTCTGAGCAACGGATCCATCGCCTGCCGTCAGGGGAAGTTCAGCACCTCTGGCAACGGGCCACCGATCGGCACCTCGAAGAATCTCCCGGTGGGGCCTCCGCCGTCAGGATCCACGATCACGGTGCCATCGCTCTCGAAGAAGATCGCAATCTGCTGTTGCCCTAAGATCGCGAGGGCCGCGACCGAAGGCAGCGCGATGTTGGTGAGGAACGTGTGAGGGTTGGCCGGCGCGGCCGGAATCGCCGCGCGCACCAGGTCGTTCCGGAAAAAGGTCGACCGATCGGTGAGGTCGCCCGCGCGGAAGATGGCCGACGCGGTGGGATTCGGAACGGTCTGGTCACCCTTGGCGAACTGGATGATGACGGGCGGCGGGTCGATATCGTGCAGCGGGCTCTTCCGGAGGTGCGGGGCGTACGCCACCGGGTTGCCCGACTGCGAGACCCACTCGGTGTTGTCGAGGACCTCCTGGATGGCCATCGCGCCGGGCACGGTGTTGATCACCGCGGGAAGATTCCTCAGCGGGATGTTCTCGTTGAAGCCCCAGGTCGGCGGCGCGAGGGGACCCGTGTTGAGCAGCTGAGGCGTCCGAGTGGCGAGCGTGAATCCCACCAGTCCCCGGAACGCCGGGCTCAGGCGCGCGATCTCGATGATCGGTCCGCCAGGAACGTTCGGTACACCGGCGCGCACGGAATCCTCGAGGGCGAGGAACTTGACGCCGTAGATGCCGCCGAAGGACTGACCCGCGTAGTAGATCCTCGTGTGGCTGAGGCCAGGAATGCCGCCGGTCTGGATGACTCGCACGAGCTGCATCAGGTCGGCGACGGTCTGCCGCAGGCCGTCGCGGTTACTGATGATGGTCCGCGGCGGCGCCGCGTTCACTCCCTCGGTGGGATCGATGGTCCCGTTGCCGTCCTGGTCGATGCCGCGGCCGCCGTCGGGGATGGTCACGGGCAAGCCCGCAGTCGGGATGATCGTCAGCCTCCCTTCCGGGCCACCGCCGTGACCGACGACGTTGATGGCGATCGTGGCGATACCGTGCGCGGCGAACGTCGAGCCGACGGCGAACGGAGCGCCGTGCTTGCTGTCCGTGAAGCCGTGACCGAAGATCGCCACCGGCCAGCCGCCGACCGGCGCGGTCCCTGACGGAATGAACAGGTTGAAGTAGAGCGTGTTGGTAAACTGCGCGACCGGCACGCCGGTACGGGTGCCGATCGGTGGGATGAACTTCTCGGCCGTCTCCCAGTCGGGCGACTCGTACCTGCCGAAGGAAATGGCGCCGACCGCGCCGGGGAACACGTTGAGCGCCGGCGTCGGCAGGAACGACGTGCTAAAAGACGCCGTACCCACCTGGCGACGCCACTGGATCGCCGTCACATTGCTGAGCGGGAACGTCGCCAGCATCGTGGCGGGCGCCGGGTGGGAGCTCTTGATCTGCTGGCGGATCTTCTCGAGCACCGCGGTCGCGCTCAGCGTCGTGAACACGCTGGCGGCGACGATCCGGCGGCCATGCGTGTGCGCGTCCTCCAGCGCCTCGCGCAACTCCTTGCGGTACGCGGTGAGCCTGCCGTCGTAATGACCGCGACGGCCGCGATCATCGGAGTCACGATCGTCGTCGCGGAGGTCCTCGAACGCGGCGGCCCTCACCCGACGTCCTGCCGTGTCCCGCACGCCGTCGGTGACGACGAGGAGATAGCGCGTGTGCTGGTCGAGGAACTCGTCGGACTCGGCGTGCAGCGTGTTGGTCGCCGGGTCCCAGACGATCTGGTTGATGCCGATGACGTGGCGGCTACGGCCACCGTGGACGTCGCCCAGGCGGACGAGGAACACGGTGCTGCTGCTCACGCTAGAGACGTCGATCGGCCCGGAGAATGGGATCGAGAGGCGCGGCTGGAGGTTGAAGCCGTCGAGCGTGTTGATGACGTCGAGATCGGCGCAATCCGACACGCGGACCGCACAGTCCGGCTTGGGTAAGCTCACGCGGAGCCCCGTGTTGTTCTCGTGGTCGAACACCGTGAAGCGGTCGCTCGGGAACGGACCGCCCGCCGGCGAGGAGAGGTCGAAGCGCGCCTCGACCCCGGCAGCCGATGCGAGCGCGGGAAGCGGGATCAGGAGGGTGACGGCGAGGGCGAGGCGACGGTACTGCGGACTCATGACGGACCCCCTTCAGTGACGGCGTGGGCACTGCATCGGGTCGAGTCCACAACGACGCGCGTTCGAGAAACGGCGCACAAGTATCACGCGAGAATTTCGGTGTCAAACGCCGGAAGGCGCGAGACCGAGTACACTTCCGCTCGGAGTCACACCCGACAAGGAGACGGCCATGGGCTACCGCATCAACCACATCCACCTGAAGTCGCAGGATCCCCGCAAGACCGCCGAGTGGTACGTCAACGCGTTCGACTTCCAGATCGCCAGCGACGAGACCCGCGTGTTCGGCGATCGCTTCGTGCGCTGCCGGAGCGCGGACGGCGGCATCAACGTCAACATCTCGGGTGCGCGGACCAACGAGAAGCTCGGGTCCGGCAACGCGTTGCCGCACCACGGCCTCGAGCACTTCGGCTTCGACTCCACCGACATCGAGGCCGACATCGCGCGGCTCACCGGTCTCGGCGCCCGGCTCCTCGAAGGGCCGACGCAGGTACCCAACGGACCGCGCATCGCGTTCCTGCAAGGGCCGGACGACACGCGGCTCGAGCTGGTGGAGGCGCGCAAGATCGCGGGCGGCGCGTGCTGCTGAGGAGCCAACAACCTTGATGTGGACAATCTCTCGATCAGTGAGCGGTGTCTCGCGAGGTGGGCGGGCTTGACAGTTTGCCGATGCGATCCTACAGTCCAGCGCGCCGAAAAGAAGAGCAGCATTCGATGATGGAGACGCTTCGGGGCGAGCTTCGAGTCGATACTGGGGCGACGAGGATCCCGTCAGGGATTCTTGGGCTCTCCTGGTGATGCCGCCTCGCGCTCATCGCTTCTCGCCCCGCGGACCGCCGTGTGTTCGCTCTGGTGAAGCAACGCTCTCTCCAGCAATGAAGCTGCGAGCAGTGAGGCAGCAGCAATTGACAAGGAGTGGAACGATGCAAAGGATCGCTCGTCGATTTTCCTGGCTGTTCATCGGGCTCATCGCCCTGGTCGGCATCCTCTGTCGGCCTTCGAGTGGCTACGCCGTGACCACTGCCGCCAATCCCCTCTGTCCTGAAGAGGTTGTCTTCTACAATCCCGGCAACGGCGAAGACATCGTCGTCCCCTCGGGCTTCAGGGTCTCGGTCTTTGTCAAGGACCTCAACTTCCCCGTCGCCGTCGCGTTTCGCGGTAGCGCCAGGAAGTTTGACGTCTACGTGCTCGAGTCGGGCCACGGCCTGCCGAGCCGGTGCAACGATGAGGAAGCGTTCCAGCTGGCACACCCGACGTTATCGAATCCGTTCACGCCCGACATCCTCGTTTTCGACCAGAGCGGGACGAAGATCGCCCCTCGTCCCCTCGGCAAGCCGACTGACGCGCGTGCGACGAACGAAACCGGTGGCACAAACGTCTTCCAGCCCCACGGCCCGGCGGTCGACATCGCGTTCGAAAACGGCTTCGACGGTGGGCGCTTGTTCGCCACTGACTCCAATCAAAGTCTTCGCACGACCGGCAGGAATAACAGCTCACGCATCGTGACTGTCAACCCTGATACCGGACGCGTGACTCCGTTCATCACCGGGCTGCCGACTGGCGACCACCCGGCCGAGCAGATCACGTTCAAAGACGGCTGGATCTACTGGTCCCAGGGGTCCACGACCAATTCCGGCGTGGTGGGCCACGACAACGGCGGCGGCGACAACCAGCAGGACATCCCGTGCCAGACGATCAAACTCAGCGATAACACTTTCGACTCCGGCGACGGGCACTTCACTAGTGGCTACTCGCCCCACAACGTCGCCCGGCCGGGGGCAATTGTCCCGGCATTCGAAAGCGCGACCGGCCCGGGGATCTGCGATGGGGCCATCCTGAGAGCGAGGCTCAACGCCAGGAATCCCAAAGACACGATCGAGCCCTTCTCTTGGGGCTACAGAAACCCGTACGGCATTCGGTTCGCGCCGAACGATCACGCTCTCAAGGGCCGGCTGCTCGTGACGGAGAACGGTGAAGACGAGCGCGGCGCACGGCCGACCAACAATGCACCAGATCGGCTCCACGTCGCCCAGCAGAATCCCGATGGTAGCCCGGATTACCACGGCTGGCCGGATCGGTTCGGTTTCCTCGATTCGACTCAGGCGGTGTTCAATCCTGTCGGCGGGCCCGGTGACGATCTGTGCGGTTTTAACGCGGCGTTCTCGCCTCCGTGCACGCCGGCGAGCCTGACGCGCATTCTCGCCGAGGATCGCCCGGTCAAGCCGCTCTTCGCGTTTCCACCACAGCCGATCACGGCACCCCTCGCCCTCGAGCCGGCGGACGTCGCCATCGTCGGCCTCGACTTCGTCCCTGACTCCTTTGTGGGCGGCCCGGTCAAGCGCGGTGCGGCGCTTGCTGGGCGCGAGGGTGACTTCGGATTCTCGAAGGCCAACGGCACACCGGAAGAAGGCCATGATGTCCAGCTCATCAACTTCAGCTCCGCGGATGAGCCTTTGCGGGTCAATCTTCAGCGGTTTGCTCACAACACCACGTTCGAGCAGGCGTTCGTGGCGCACACTCGCGGGATCAACCGGCCAGTGGATCTGAAGTTCGGGCCCGACAACTGCGCGTACCTCGTGGATTATGGGGCTGTGCGGGACTTCGGCCAGTCCGACCCGGACTCCAAGTTCATCGGCCCCGCAAACGGTCCGCTCGTCCAGATTCCAGGCACTGGCGTGATCTGGAAGATCTGCAGGACTGCGGCGCAGGACCGCGAGGACCGGAATGACCGCCGGAACCGCGGCGATCGCGACGACTAGAGAAGCTACCGTTAGTCAGTTGGGGGCGGCTTTCGCCGCCCCCACTGGCGATGACAACAGCACGTGACGCCGTTTGCCCCTCCCTGACATGAAGAACCCGGAATTTGTGTTGGGTCTTTCTGCTCTCGTTTTGTTGACGCCCGCTGCAATCGCTGATCTACCGCTACCTGAAGCGCGCCTGCAACTGGCGGAGGCTCAGGACGCCAGTGACACCCGCGCGCGAATTCGTCTTGAGCCGGCAGAGCGCGACAGCGTGGCTGGCTGCCGCGGATATGAGCATGGTCGAGGAAGCCGCGCGGGCATCGGGCACCAAGGCCGCACTCAATGCGGAACTCGAGAAGAAGCTGCCACCCCAATTTCAGCAGCTCGAACGGCGGGTCCACCAGCGGTTCGACCAGTTGGCCGACGCGGTCAAGTCCGGCACGAGGGACGACGTCGTGAAACGGCTGGCGGCTCTCACGGGGTACTGCGTCACATGCCACGACACCTATCGACTCGACGAGGCGAAATAAGAACTCGCTCCTCGCCTCACGCGCGCTGACCCATCCGACGGCGTAGGATGCTGCCGTCGAACCGTTGAGGAGGAGGAGCCGCCATGCCGAAGACAACGCAGCTGACGCTGACCCTCCAGTCCAAGCCCGGCGTCCTCGCGAAGGTCGCGCGTGCGCTCGCCGACGCCGGCGTCAACATCACAGCGCTCTCCGCCGGCGACAGAGGCAGCAGCGGCAAACTCAGGATCCTCGTGAACAATCCCGGGCGGGCCAAGCGGGCGCTCAGAGCGGCAAAGCTTCGGGCGACGGAGGAGCCGGCGTTTGTGGTGAGGCTGCGCAACAAGCCGGGTACCGTCGCCCGCGTGGCAGAGAAGCTGGCGCGCGCTCGGATCAACATCAAGTCTGCCTACGCGACGACGGCGGGGCGGAGCGGCGCCGTCGTGCTGACGGTGTCGAGTCCAGCGAAGGCTCGGCGGCTGCTGCGCTAGACGCGTCGGGGAATCGCCGCCGGCACGATCTCGTCCTGTAGAATCGTCGCGTGCGATCAGACACCGACCGAAAGCTCGAGATCGTGACGGATGTTCCAGATAAAGCGATGGTGATCTTCGCTCACCCCGACGACGCCGAGATCGGGTCCGGCGGCGTCGTGGCCCAGTGGATCGGCCGGGGCTGCGAGGTCACCTTCGTCCTGTGCACGAACGGCGATGCCGGCACCGCCGACCGCTCGCTCACGTCCGCGGAGCTCGCGAAGAAGCGGGCGACCGAGCAACGCGCGGCCGCGGACTTCATGGGCGTGAAGCACGTCGTCATGCTCGGCTATCCCGACGGTGAGCTCGAGGACAACCGTCGGCTCCTCGGCGACGTCGTGCGCGCGATCCGCCAGTACCGGCCACACACGGTCTTCGTCCACGACCCGTATCGGATCCAGGGCTTCCAGCATCGCGACCACCGAAAGGCGGGAATCGCGACGACGGACGCCGTCTATCCGTACGCGCGCGACCACCTGCACTTCCCGGAGCAGATCACGCGTGACGGACTCCAGCCCCACAAGGTCCGCGAGCTCTGGTACTGGGGCATGGACGAGCCGAACGTCATCGTCGATGTAACGGACTCGATCGACCGGCAGATCGCCGCGCTGGTCCGGCACGAGAGCCAGGTGCCTGGCTTCAATGTACCAACGGGCGAGACGATCGGCGACCGCGTGAAGCGGCACGCGGCGACACTGGCGACGGGCTACGACTTCGAGTACGGCGCGGTGTTCCGGCGCCTCATCGCTCGCGGCTGACACGATGGCGGCGAGACCGGCGACGGAGATCTCGCGGTCCGACGTGGTGGGGAGCCTGCTGCGCCCGGCCTATCTGCGCGACGTACGGCAGCGGGCTCGCGACGGCGCGGCGAGCCGGGCCGACGTGCGCGCGGCCGAGGATCGCGCCGTGCGCGAGGCCATCGTCCTCCAGGAATCGGCGGGGCTCGACGTGATCACCGACGGCGAGCTTCGTCGCAACTCCTGGGTCGTCACGATTCCCCTCCGCGAGGTCGCCATTCCCGACGCGCCGCTTTCCGGTTTCGAGTTCCTACCCGCCGACCCGGGCTGGTGGTCCCTGTGGAAGGAGCCCGACGGCAGCCGGGCCCAGGCGTGGACGTCACCGACGCGGCCCTTCATCACGAAGCCACTCGCCGTCGTGCGGGACCTCGTGACCGACGAGTACGCGTTTCTCAGAACCAACGCGCGGGCGCGCACGAAGCTCACGATTCCCGCACCGAGCTGGCACCGCATCTTCTGGCACCCGGAGTACTCACGCGCGGCCTATGCGACGCCCGAGAGCTTCCTCCACGCGGTCGCGGGATACCTGCGCGACCACGTCGTGGCGAAGGTCGTCGCGCTCGGCGGTGACTACGTGCAGATGGACGCCCCCAACTACGCCCAGTGGCACGTCGATCCGGACAACCGCGCGGCCTTCGAGGCCTGGGGCCACGACATGGCCCGAGAGCTGGTGGCGGACGCCGAGATCGACAACGCAGTGTTCGCGGGCATCGGCGGCGTGACGCGCGCCATGCACGTCTGCCGCGGCAACGCGCCCGGCGGCCGCTGGCTGGCGAATGGCGGTTACGACCGCATCGCCAGCGAGGTGTTCCCCCGCCTCACCAACTACGATCGCCTGCTCCTCGAATACGACACGCCGCGCGCCGGGGACTTCAGCCCGCTGCGGCACGTCCGTTCAGGGACCGAAGTGGTGCTTGGTCTCGTCACCACCAAGCGGGGGGAGCTCGAGGACGCGAAGACCGTGGAAGCACGCATCGAGGAAGCGACGCAATACGTGCCGGCCGAGGAGCTGGCGCTGAGCCCGCAGTGCGGTTTCGCCTCGGGCGAGGCGGGAAACCCGCTCACCCTGGATCAGCAAGCCGCCAAGCTCAGGCTCGTGGCCGATGTCGCCCGGCGTGTCTGGCCGAGGGACTGAACGAGCCTGTCAGCGGGTCCCGGACGCTGCGGCGTCGATGGTGGCGAACAGCACATCCGGCGTGACGGGCTTCACGACGTGAGTATCGAATCCCGCCTCGAGGGCGTGGCGACGGTCTTCCGGCTGGCCATAGCCCGTCAACGCGACGAGGTGAATCGACTTGCCCCCCGACGCCCGCACGCGCCGCGCGATCTGATAGCCATCGAAGCCGGGGAGGCCGACGTCGATGAGCGCGACGTCGGGATGCAGGCGTAACACCGCGGCCAGCCCCAGCGGACCGTCGGACGCCTCGTGCACCTCGTGCCCCGCGAGCTCCAGCGCCCGGCGTAGCGTCTCCCGCACATCGGCGTTGTCCTCCACGATCAGGATCCGACGCGGAGAAGTGATCGTCGTGGCCGGCGCGGCCGCCGGCGCCGGAACCGGAGGCACCGCGAGGGCCGGCAGGCGAACGGTGAACTCGCTCCCCCGCCCGCGACCGTCGCTGGCAGCCTCGGCGCTTCCGCCATGGAGCTCGGCGATACGACGGACGAGCGTGAGCCCGAGGCCCAGGCCACCCGGGCCGCGATCGGGCCCGCGCTCGCCCTGCACGAACAGATCGAAGACGCACGAAAGCATCTCGGGATCGATCCCGACACCGGAGTCACGAACGCGAAGCACGGCGTGCCCGTCGGTGGCGCGCAGCGTGATGTCGACGGTGCCTCCCGCCGGAGTGAACTTCAGCGCGTTGCCTACGAGGTTGGCCACGACCTGCTCGAACCTCGTCTCGTCGACGTCGGCCCACACCGCCTCCAGATCGAGGCCGACCTTGTGCCGCTGCATGCGGCCGCTCGCCGTGAGCGTGGCGATGCTCTGCCGGACGGCCTGGGCGAGCTCGACGGGATGCCGGTCGAGCGCAATCTTGCCGAACGTCACCCGGGCCACGTCGAGAAGGTCGTCGACGAGATGGGCGAGCTGAGCGTTCTGCCGCCCGATGATCTCGCGGGCGCGGCCGGCGGATTCCGCCGGCACGTTCGGGGAATCCAGCACGCGCACCGCGTTGGCAATGGCGGCGAGCGGGTTGCGCAGCTCGTGGCCGAGCATCGCGAGGAGATGGTCCTTGCCCTGGCTCGCCGCCTCCGCCTCCGCGCGGGCCGCCTGCTCGCGGGCGAGCAGGCGCGCCTTCTGTACGGCCGCGGCAACGTGGTGGGCGAGCGTGATGAGCGCCGCCTCGTCGGATGCGGTGAACGGACGGCGCGTGAAGTTGTTGGCATAGATCACGCCCACCACAGCCCCCGGCGTCATGATCGGAACCGTCACGCACGACACGATGCCGTCCGCGACGGCAATGGGCCGGTAGCGGTCGTCACGGAACCGCGGGTCAGCCCCGAAGTCCTCCGTGCGGATCGCGTGCCCGGTGGCCCACGCGAGCCCGCCGATCCCATGGCCGCGCTCGATCACGAAGCCCGGCGGCATCACGCTCGATTCCGCCGTCGAGAAGCGCAGGACGAGGCGCCCGGTGTCGTCGACGAGCGCGATGCGTGCGCTGTCGGCGCGCACCAGGCCGCGCACGGCCTCCAGCGCCGTCCGGAGCACCGTGTCGAGATCCGGCGACGCGTTCAGCGCGCGGGCGACTTCGGCCATCGCCCGGGCCTGACGCTCCCCCACCGCCGCGTCCTGTTCACGCGCTTGCGCGAGATCGGCGGCCGCAGCCAGCTGCTCGGCGAGCGCGTTCACCTCCGCCACGCCGGTGCTGAGCCGCTCCGCGCGATCGCCACGCTCCACGGCCCGCGCGATGCGGACGAGCGCACCGACCGCGGCGGCGATCTGCCGTCCGAACAGGAAAGCCAGGGTGGCGGCGAGCGCGGTCGCCACGGCGGCAGCGGCGAGCATCTGCCAGAGGCCGCGGCGCAACGCGCCCTCGACGATGGCCACCGGAGCGGTGAGGACGACGCGCCAGCCCGAGAGCGGCGCGGTGGCAAAAGCGACGTAGACGTCGGTTCCTTCCTGCAGTCGGCTGCGCAGCCAGCCTTCCCGACCCGGAGTGGGCTGGGCCACTCGCCGGCCAATCATCTCTTCCCCACCGTGCGTGCGCGCGATGATGACGTGCTGGCGATCCTGCAGCACGGCGACCGTGTCGCCGCCGAATTGCTGCGCCCGCAGGACCTCCGCGAAATCGGCGGCAGAGAGCGACGCCGTCAGCACGAAGCGGACGGCGCCGGCGCGGACGACGGGAACGTAGACGGCCACGAGATTCCGGGTGCGAACACCGTCGAAGAGGTCGGACACGACGGGCCGGGCCTCGTCTCGAACGCGCGCGACGATCTCGGGCCGCCGGGCCGGCGGCAGGAGCGCACCCAGCGGGGCGCCCGTGTGCATGAGCGTGCGCCCCGCCGTGTCGAAGAGCAGGAGGTTCGACCATCGCTGCGTTTGCACGACGCGCCGGCAGAGCGCGTGGAAGGCGCCGAGATCCGCGGCGTCGGGATACTCCGTCTCGGCGAGCGCCTCGAGGGTGGTGATGGCCGTCTCCAGCTCCTTGTCGACGGTCAGCGCCACCGCCCGCGCAGTCTCGCGCATGCCGCGCTCGGTGACCGCGAGCTGCAACGCGGCGTTCTCGCGGATCACGAACGCTGCGAAGCCCAGGATGGGCACCAGCGCGGCGAGCACGAGGACGATGAGGTGGCTTCGGAGACGCATGGCTTACTCGGCCAATCCGAGCGGATTGTACGCTATCGCTCGCACGACGGCCTGCACGGACTGATAGACTACCGGCCGCAGTGCATCGTCGCGCCTCGATGGGAGGATCACATGTCGCACGTGAGGAGATTCATGCTCGCCGTCCTGCTCGGTGGCGTCATCGCCGCCGCGTCCCCCGCCCTCGCGCAGACGACGCTGACGATGTCGTCGTGGGTCTCGCCCCAGCATCACCTGACCGCCAACGTGCTGCAGGGCTGGGCCACCGAGGCCGAGAAGGCCACGAACGGGCGCGTGAAGTTCACGATGCTGCCCAAGCACCCCTCGGCCCCGCCCGGAACCTTCGACGCGGTGAGGGACGGCCTCGTGGATCTCTCGTTCGTCACCGCGAGCTACACGCCGGCGCGCCACATCCTGCCGCTCCTGCCCGAGCTGCCGGGCAGCGGCGACACCGCGCTCGTCAACTCGGTGGCCTTCTCGCGGATCCACTGGAAGTACTTCCAGAAGGTCGGCGAGTACAAGGGGGTGAAGCTGCTGGGCGTGTTCACCCACGGCCCCGGCCAGATGTTCACCAAGAAGCCGGTCGCGTCCATCGCCGACGTGCAGGGCCTGAAGATCCGCACCGGCGGCGGCGTGGCCGAGTCGGTGGCCAAGGCACTGGGCGCCTCCGCCTTCGTGAAGCCCGCGCCGGAGTCCTACGAGCTGCTCAGCTCGGGCGTGGCCGACGGCGTGTTCTTCCCGCTGGAATCCATCATCTCGTTCAAGCTCGATACCGTGCTCGAGCAGGCGACGCTGTTTCCGGGCGGGATGTACAGCTCGGCCTTCGGCTTCTTCATGAACGAGGACAAATGGAACAAGCTGCCCAGGCAGGACCAGGAGGCGCTCGAGAAGATCTCCGGTGAGCACATCGCGCGGCTGGCCGGCGCGTCGTGGGACGAGGCCGACCGGAAGGGCCTGGAGCAGCTCAAGAAGTCGGGCGTGAAGATCGTCAACGCCAACCCGGAGCTCGTGGCCGAGGTGAAAAAGCGCTCGGCGCCCATCATCGATGACTGGATCACGAAAGCGAAAGCCAAGGGCGTGGACGCGGCGAAAATCCTCGGCGAGTTCCGCGAAGAGCTGAAGAAGGTCGCCGCCGGGAAGTGACGACGCCCGACCAGCAACGGAAGCGGCGCGCCGACGCGCTCCTCGGTGTGGCCGCTTCCGCGATCCTGCTCGCCATGATGCTCCTGACGGTGGTCGACGTGGTGGCACGCTACGTCTTCAGTCGTCCCGTACGCGGCGCCTTCGAGGTCACCGAGCTGATGCTGCTGGTCCTCATCTTCGCCGGGCTACCGCTGGTGTCGTTTTCCGACGAGCACGCCGTGATGGATTTCATCGACCGTGTCCTCGGCCCGCGCGCGCAGCGCCTGCTCCAGCGTGCCGTGCAGGCGGTGAACGCAGCGTTCATGTTCCTGCTGGCGTGGCTGACCTGGCTCAAGGCCGACCGCATCTGGGCCTATCGCGACGCGACCGACGTCCTGCGGATCGTCTACGGGCCGTTCGTCTACTTCATGGCGGTCACCCTCGGGCTCGCCGGCGTGATCCACCTCTACAAGGTCGGGCAGCGCACGGACAGACCGCCCGCATGATCGAGGGGCTGGTCGGCCTGACCGTGATGATGCTGATCTGCTGCCTGCGCGTGCCCATCTCGTTCGCGATGGCCATCGTCGGCATCGTCGGCTACGCCTATATGCGCGACTGGAACTGGACGGTCGCGTTCGCCATGGCGCAGACGAAGCTGTACGAGACCGGGCGGAACTACACGCTTTCCGTCGTGCCGCTGTTCATCCTGATGGGCAACTTCGTCACCCGCGCCGGCATGTCGCAGGAGTTGTTCCGCGCCGCCTACGCCTTCATCGGCCACCTGCGCGGCGGACTGGCCATGGCCACCATCTGGGCCTCGGCCGGGTTCGGCGGCATCTGTGGCTCCTCGATCGCCACCGCGGCCACGTTCGCGAAGGTGGCGTATCCGTCGATGAAGAAATTCGGGTACTCCGACCGGCTCGCCGCCGGCGTGGTGGCGGGTGGCGGCACCCTCGGCATCATGATCCCGCCCTCGACGATCATGGTGATCTAC
>MNEG01000100.1 GCA_001917585.1 Candidatus Rokubacteria bacterium 13_1_40CM_68_15 | reverse complement strand
TCCTGGCCACGCCGTTCCTCGTCGGCCTGCTGGAGAACGCCTGTCACGCTGTCATCGGGCCTCATCTCCCGGCGGGCGCCGGGACCGTGGGGACGATGGTCGAGATGCGGCATCTGGCGGCGACGCCGGTCGGTATGAACGTCCGCGCCAAGGCCACGCTGCTGGAGACCGACGGCAAGCGTTATCTCTTCGCGGTCGAGGCGTGGGACGACAAGGACAAGATCGCCGAAGGCAAGCACGAGCGGGTTCTCGTCCTCAACATGGAGAAGTTCCTCGAGCGCGCCATGTTGAAGGGCGGGGCCTGATGCCGATCGCCGTCAACAAGGCGATCGGCGGCAAGGAGTATCCGCCCTTCCCGGTCACCGTCGAGCGCGGTCGCATCAAGGACTTCGCGCGGGCGGTCGGCGATCTGAATCCCTTCTATATGGATGACGCGGTCGGGGCCGCCTCGCCGTGGGGCGACGTCATTGCGCCGCCGACCTTCGGCATCTCGTTCCGGGACGAGGCCGCCGACTCCAGCGCGCTGCTGCGCGACCTCGGCGTCGACATCTCGCGTCTCCTCCACGGCGAGCAGGAATTCGAGATTCACCGGCAGCTCGTGCCCGGCGAGACGTACCTCTGCCGCACCCGGGTCGTCGACGTCTACGAGAAGACGGGCCGCAGCGGCCCCATGGCGTTCGTCGTGCGCGAGACCGCGGTGACCGATCGCGCCGGCGAGATCGTGGTGAGCATGCGCCAGGTCACGGTGGTCCGGCTATGATGGCCGCCAGGCGAGGCTGAGTGGAGTACGGCCGGGTCTACTTCGAGGACGTCCAGGTCGGCGACGCGCTGCCGCCGCTCACCAAGGGACCGCTCCAGCAGATTCAGCTCACGCGCTACGCCGGCGCCTCGCTCGACTTCAACCCCATCCACCAGGACGAGGAGTTCGCGCGCGCGGCCGGCATGGGCGGCGTGTTCGCCCACGGCATGCTGTCGATGGGCTGGGTGGGCCAGGCCCTCACCGACTGGGCGGGCGCCGGCAGCGTCCGCAAGCTCGGCGTCCGCTTCGCCGCGCTGGTGCGGCTCAAGGACACCGTCACCTGCACCGGCCGGGTCATCTCCAAGTCGGAGAAAGACGACGTGCGCCTCGTCGACGTCGAGGTGTGGGCCGAGAATCAGAAGGGCGACAAGGTCGTCACCGGCAAGGCGACGCTCGTGTTGCCCTCGCGCGCCTAGTCAGCACGCGCTCACGTGATCGGGCACGGCACCCACGGCCCGGATCTGGATCTTTCCTTCCGCGGCCATCATCGCCAGGAGCGAGTTCACCCCGGCCTCCGACATCCGAAGCTTCCGAGCCAGCTCCGCCGGCGTCACGTCACGGCAGGTCCTAACGCAGTCGAGGATCTCGTGCTCTATCCCGTACCACCAATCCTGCATGCAACACCTCACTACGATGAATGATGGGATGAACCGTGGGTTTGCGATCTTCGACGGTCGTCGGTCACGAGTCAAGCTGCGCTGCGTCGAATCGGCGCTCAGCCGGCCGGCGTCTCGCCCCGCGCGGCCACCCACTCCCGCAGCGCGTCACGGGTCGATGGAAAGGCCAGCGTTTCCCACGGGATCTCCGATGGCTTGAGCCACTCGAGGGCGTCGTTTTCGGCGCACGGTGTCAGATTTCCGCCGGTGACGCGCGCGCGGTAGACGATGATCACCGGCGAGCTCGGGTACGAGTAGACGTTGAGGAGCCCGGCCAGCTCCACGCGGAGCCCGGTCTCCTCGAGCGTCTCGCGCTGGGCGGCGTCGGTGACGGTCTCACCGAAGTCGACGAATCCACCGGGAAACGTCCACAGTCCACGGCCGGGATTGATCGAGCGGCGCGTGAGGAGAATCCGGCCGTCCTGCTCGGGAATCGTGCCGGCGACCACTTTCGGGTTGAGATAGAAGACGAAGCGGCACCGTGGGCACACCGCCTGCTCGCGCTGATCGGGCGGCACCGCCTCGCGTCCGAGCGCTCCCGCGCACAGCGGACAGAAGCGAATGGTCTCGGGCGCGAGCACACGGTGCGTGTCGTGGTCGCTCACGAGGCGAGTCTAGCATGCGCTCCTTGACACCTTTGCCGACGCGATGTTAGAACCGCCGCACCGTCCGCTCCCTTCGAGAGGAGGCCGTTCATGCGCCATCGTGCCGTCGCCTTCACCGCGCTCGCCTGCGCACTCTTCGTCTCGGGCACCCACGCCCAGACGCTCTCGGGCGAGTACAAGCTCGGCGTGCTCGAGCCGTTGACGGGTCCGCTCGCCTTCGAGGGCAAGCGTCACCTCGAGGGTCTCGAGATCGTGCGCGACATGATCAATGAACGAGGCGGCGTGATGGGCAAGAAGCTGACCTTCGCCCTCGCCGATGCCACCGATCCGACCGTGGCGGCGTCGGAGGCGAACCGGCTCATCACGCGCGAGGGCGTCAAGATCATCGTCGGGACGTTCTCGTCGCGTCTCTGCGGCGCCGCCAGCGAGGTGGCGGCCCGCCACAACGTCATCTACTGGGAGACTTCGTGCGTCGACCCGCGCTTCAACAAGCGCGGGCTCAAGACCGTGTATCGCACGGAGATCGACGCCACCGGGTTCGGCTGGTACAACGTGGAGTTCATCGCCAAGCATCTGGCGCCGCGCTTCAATCTCCGGCCCAACCAGCTCAAGATCGCCTTCCTCAGCGAGGACTCCTCCTACGGCCAGGGCGTGACGGAATCGGCCCGCCAGCGCGCGAAGCAGGAGTTCGGCATGCAGGAGCTGGCCACCGACTACTACAACTTCACCACCATCAACGACATGACGCCGATCGTGCTGAAGCTGAAGCAGCTCAATCCCGACATCGTCCATCACATCGGCTTCGGCAACGACGCCGTGCTGTTCTGGCGGCAGTCGAAGGAGCAGAACTTCCTCTTCAAAGCGCTGGTCCATGCTGGGGCAACCGGGTACGGAGGCGCCGACTTCGGCAAGGCCCTCGGCAACGACGCCAACGGCGTGTTCGCGCTGCTCGAGCCCGGGCCCGGCTTCCGCCTCGAGGCACTCCGGCCCGAGGGGCAGAAGATCGAGCGTGACTTTCGCGAGGCGGTCCAGAAGCGCACCGGCTCCTACCCGTTGGGCGGACATCAGCTCGCCGGTCCCGGTCTCTGGCTCCTCAAGATAGTCCTCGACCGCGCTGGCACCGACGAACCGGACAAGTTCAACGCGGCGGTGATGTCCCTCGACCTCCCGGTGGGATCGACGATGAACGGGTGGGGTGTGAAGTTCTCCGAGACGGGCCAGAACGCCAACGAGCGCGTGCAGCACTACATGCTCCAGTGGCAGAACGGCCAGCTCGTCACCGTGTGGCCCGAGGAGTTCACGACACACCGGGCCAAGTGGATCCCGCTCGGCCCCTGGGACCAGCGCAAATAGACGCAGTCGCCCAGCTCGGCGTCTCCACCATTCTTCTGGGCGGCATCTATGCCCTGATCGCGGTGGGGCTGACGCTCATCTTCGGGATCATGCGCGTGGTGAACTTCGCCCACGGCGAGTTCCTCATGCTCGGCATGTACCTCGCGTTCTGGTCGTTCACGCTGTGGCGCGTCGATCCCTACTTCGTGCTCGTCGTGGCCATCCCGCTCTTCTTCGTGGTCGGGCTCGTCACCTACGTGCTCGTGATGAAGGGCGTCATCACCGCGTCCCACAACGTGCAGATCTTCACGACCTTCGGGCTCTCCATCCTGCTCCAGAACGTGGCCCTGGTGGCCTGGAGCGGCGACTTCCGCTTCGTGCGGCCCTGGCACCTTTCCGTCGCGCTCCGGATCGGCGGCACCACGTTCAATCTCTCGCAGGTGGTGGCGTTCGTCATCGCCGTCGTGCTCACGGTCGCGCTGGTCGCGTTCATGAAGTGGACTCACACTGGCCGTGTGATGCGGGCCACCGCCCAGGATCGGGACGCGGCCACCCTGATGGGCATCGACACTGACCGCGTGTACCGGCTCACGTTCGCCATCGGCATCGCCGCCGTCGGCGCCGCCGGCGTCCTCGTCGCCCCGCTCTATTCGGTGTACCCGACGGCCGGCCTCCAGTTCGTTCTCCTGTCCTACGTGGTCGTGGTGCTGGGCGGCCTTGGCGACATGGCCGGCGCGTTGATCGGCAGCCTGATCGTCGCGGCCGTCGAAGTGGCCGGCTCGTACGTCTTCGGCATCGCCTGGAAGGAGATCTTCTACTTCCTGCTCTTCATCCTCGTCCTGGTGTTCCGCCCCGCCGGGCTCTTCGGCCAGCGCGGCTCGGAAACGCTCGGCGCCTGATGACCGCTCTCACGCGCCACGCCGGCGCCGTCGTGCTGTTCGGCGGCGCCGCCGTCGTGCCGCTGGTGATCCGCGACGCGTTCTTCCTCGACAGTCTCGTGCTCATCCTCCTGTGGGGTGCGCTCTCGGCGGCGTGGAACGTGGCCGGCGGCTACGCCGGCCAGGTATCGATCGGCCACGCATCGTTCTTCGGGATCGGGGCCTACGCCGGCGCGCTCATGGTCACGCGGTTCGGGAAGAGCCCCTGGCTCGGCATGCTCCTCGGCGTCGTCATCTCGATCGGGGCCGGCCTGATCATTGGATTTCTGTCCAACCGCCTCAAGGGACCGTACTTCGCGCTGTCCACGATCGCGCTGTCGCAGGTCCTGCTCATCGCGGTGAGCCGCTGGCGCGGGTTCACCGCGGGCGGCGAGGGCATCCCGGTGCCGTTCCGGCCCGGCTTCGCCACGCTGGGCCTCGGTCACGTCGCGTGGGTGTACATGGCGCTGGCCGTCGCCATCCTCTATTACGGCGTGGAGGTGTATCTGGAGCACTCGCGCATCGGCTATCAGCTCGCCGGCGTGCGCGAGGACGAGGACGCCGCCGAAGCGCTCGGAATCGCCACCCGGGCGCTCAAAGTGATCGCGGTCACCGTGAGCGCCGCCCTGACGTCGGTGTGCGGCACGCTGTGGGCGCAGTACGTCGGCTTCGTGGACCCGGCGTACGTGTTCTCGGTGGATCTCTCGGTGCGGTTCGCGCTCAACACGATCATCGGCGGTATCGGGACCGCGCTCGGCCCGTACCTCGGCTCCATCCTGATCACCGTGCTCGAGACGTATCTGCGAGCGACCTTCGCGGGAATGAAGACCGGCTTCACCGGCATCTATCTCGTGATCTATGGCGCCGCCCTCATCCTCGTCGTGCGCTGGGCGCCCGAGGGCTTGACCGGGATCGCGGCGCGCCTGCGCGCGCGGGCGGCGGCCGGCGCCCGAGGGGCGCGTGCTCACGCTTGAGGGCGTCACCAAGCGCTTCGGCGGCCTGACGGCGGTCCGCGCCGTCTCGCTCGACGTGCGCGAGCACGAGCTCGTCGGCATCATCGGGCCCAACGGCGCCGGCAAGACGACGCTCTTCAACGTGGTCGCCGGCTACTACCGGCCCGAGGAGGGGCGCGTGTTCTTCGCCGGCAGCGACGTCACCGGCCGCGCGCCCCACGACATCTGCCGGCTCGGGCTCACCCGGACGTTCCAGATCGTCAAGCCGTTCGGAAATCTCTCCGTCGTCGACAACGTGATGATCGGCGCGCTGACGCGCACGCCGGGCGTGAGAGCCGCCCGGTCCGACGCCGAGCGCGTGGTCGACGCCTGCGGCCTCGCGCCCTACGCTACGGCCCGCGCCCGGGCGCTTCCCATCGCGCTCCGCAAGCGCCTGGAAGTGGCGCGCGCGCTCGCCACCCGGCCGCGCGTGCTGCTCCTCGACGAGGTCATGGCCGGCCTCAACCCGACCGAGCTCGGCGGCATGGTCGACCTCATCCGCCGTCTCCATGCCGAGGGCCTGACCGTCGTCGTCATCGAACACATCATGGCGGCGATGATGCGGCTGGCCCAGCGCATCGTCGTGCTCCACCACGGCGAGAAGATCGCCGAGGGCACGCCCGCTCAGATCGTCGCCGATCGCCGCGTCGTCGACGCGTACCTGGGTGAGGAGTTCGTGCTTGCTCAGGCTTGAGGGCGTGGACGCCTTCTATGGCGATCTCCAGGCGCTGTTCGGCGTGTCCTTCGAGGTGCGCGACAAGGAGATCGTGGCTCTGGTCGGCGCCAACGCGGCCGGCAAGACGACGTCGATCCGCGTCGTCTCCGGGCTGGTGGCGCCGCGCGGCGGCCACGTGCTCTTCGACGGCGCCGACCTCGCCTCCGTTCCCGCGCACCGCCGCGTCGAGCTCGGCATCGTGCAGGTCCCGGAAGGACGCCGGCTCTTCCCGTTCATGACCGTTCGCGAAAACCTCCTTCTGGGCGCCCACACCGAGCGCGCCCGGGCCGAGAAGGAGCGGACGCTCCAGTACGTCCTCGCGCTCTTCCCCGTGCTGGGCGAGCGCGCCGGCCAGCTCGCCGGCTCGCTCTCGGGCGGCGAGCAGCAGATGTGCGCCATCGGCCGCGCGCTGATGGCCCGGCCGCGGCTGCTCATGCTCGACGAGCCGACGCTGGGGCTGGCGCCCGTGCTCGTCGGGCGTATTTTCGAGACGGTGCGGACGATCAACGCGGACGGCGTGACCATTCTCCTCGTCGAGCAGAACGTGCGCCAGGCGCTGACGCTGGCCCACCGCGCGTGCGTGCTGGAGAGCGGCCGTCTCGTGCTCTCCGGCCCGGCTCGCGAACTTCTGGGCGACGAGCGCTTGAAGCGAGCGTATCTAGGTCTTTGAAAGCCTCGGCTCCGACGGGCGTGCCTGCGGCAGCGCCGAGCGTCTTCGCCTCGCACGGCGGTCTTTGAACGCCTCGGCTCAGACTCTTTGAAGGCCTCGGCTCGGGCTTCGACACGGCCGCCGGTCTGGGCGGGTGTGGATGTCGGCGGACGGCGCAAGGGCTTTCACGCCGCCGTCGTAGACGATCGGCGGTTGGTCGCCGGGCCCACCTGCCTGCCCGGTCCGGCCGCGGTCGTCGAATGGATCGCGCCGTGGCAGCCGCTCGTCGTCGGCGTGGACAGCCCGTGCAGCCTCGCCGAGGCTGGAAAGACCATGCGCGATTGCGAGCGTCTCTTCTCCCCGCGGACACTGTGCGGCATCCGGCCGACGCCGAGCGCCTCCACGCTGGCCCGGCAGCGCCGCAAGCGCGGAGCCGCCGCCACGTACTACGAGTGGATCGAGCATGGACTGGAGCTCTACGCCGCCCTGCGGGAGGCGAAGCTCACCGCGATCGACTGCTTCCCGACGGCGTCGTGGACGCGGTGGCTCGGGCCGAGACGCCGCGAATCTCGGGCGCGATGGTCGACCCGGGCGTTGGCGAGCCGGAAGCTGCGCGACGTGCCGAGCCGCCTGAACCAGGACGGCCGCGACGCGATCGGCGCGGCGCTGACCGCGTGCGCGTACACGCTGAAGCGTTACGAGCCGTTCGGCGAGATGGTCGTCCCCCTGCCCGACGGTCGAGGAGGCACACGACGCCGATGAAGGTCGATCGCTGGCACCACACCGGCGCATCACGTCGCCGCCCTCGACCTCGCCGGGCGCGCGTGATACGTTCGCGCCATCCGACCCCCGCTTTTCGAGGTGCCGTCATGAAGCGCCTGCTCCTGGTCGCCGGACTTCTGAGCTGTCTCGCTGCCACGGCCGACGCCGGCGTCACGCGCGTGGAGATCTCGCGGCGCGAGCCATTCGCCGAGGGCCAGACGTTCGGTACCGCCGGGCCCTACGAGAAGGTCGTCGGGCGCTTCTTCGGCGAGCTCGACGCGGCGCACGCGCTCAACGCCGGAATCGTCGACATCGACCGCGCGCCCCGCAACGCACGCGGCCGCGTCGAATACTCGGCCGACTTCTACATCCTGAAGCCGGTCGATCTGGCCAAGGGCAACGGCGCAATCTTCTACGACGTGAACAATCGCGGCAACAAGAACCTGCTCTATCAGCTCAACAGCGCGCGCCGCGCCAACGACCCGACGACCGCCGGCGACGCCGGCAACGGCTTCCTGATGCGCCACGGGTTCACGGTGGTCTGGAGCGGCTGGATCCCGGGCCTGCCCGCCACCAACGACAACTTGCGGATCACGGTTCCCGTCGCCACGGCCGACAGCACACCGATCGAGCAGCCTGTGTGGGACGAGTTCCTCTTCAACGCGAAGGGCGAGGTGCGGGCTCTCCTGACGTTCCCGGCGACGAGCACCGATCAGGGCCAGGCCACGCTGATGGTGCGCGAGACCAACACCGCCGCGCCGACGATCCTGCCGCGCGAGCGCTGGGAATTCGTGGACCAGCGCTCGATCCAGCTCGTGCCGGAAGGCACGGCGTTCCAGCCCGGCGTCATCTATCAGCTCGTCTATCGCGCTGCCAACCCGCCGGTGGCCGGCATCGGCTTCGCCGCCACGCGCGATCTCGTGTCCTTCCTGCGTCATGAGAGCGCGGCCACCAACCCGCTCGTCGTCGCCGGCAAGCCGGCGATCACCCGTGCCCTCGCGCACGGGACGTCCCAGAGCGGGCGCTACCTCCGCGACTTCGTCCATCGCGGCTTCAACGAGGACGAGGGCGGCCGCATCGTGTTCGACGGCATGAACCCGCACATCGCCACCGCGCGCTTGTTCCTCAACCAACGGTTCGCCCAGCCCAACCGCGCCTTCTCGATGGGGCACGGCTTCCTCGGCTACCTCGACGTCGGCTTCCCGTTCGCCTACGAGACGCAGGGCGATCCGATCTCGGGCAAGGTGGACGGGATCCTTTCTCGCTGCGCGGCCCGTGGCAACTGCCCGAAGATCGTCCACACGGTCAGCTCGACGGAGTACTGGCAAGGGGCGCAATCGCTCGTCGCGACCGATCCGCTCGGACGGCAGGACGCCAAGATCCCCGACAGCGTCCGCATCTATCTGATCGCCGGAACCCAGCACGTCGGGTTCCCCACGATGCCGGCGGGCGTCTGCTCGACGCCGCACAACCCGATCGATCTGAGGCCGGCGCTCCGCGCGCTCACGCTGGCGCTCGATCGCTGGGTGAAGGACGGCACGCCACCGCCGGGCAGCCGGTATCCGACGATCGCCGACGCCACGCTCGTCAGCGGCGAGCACTTCACGTTTCCGAAGATCCCCGGCCTCGCGCCCCCCGCGGCGCCGGCGCCGCGGCTCCGCTTCGACTATGGCGCCGACTCCGAGCGTGGACTGATTGGCCGTGTGCCGCCCGACCTCCTGCCCCGGCCCTACGTGGCGTTGGTGCCGAAGGTCGACGCCGACGGCAACGAGATTGCCGGTGTCCGCCTGCCCGACGTCGCAGTCCCGCTGGCCACCGCGACGGGCTGGGCGCTGCGCACGGCCTCTGCTGGCGCCGCCGGCGAGCTGTGCTACCTGGACGGCTCGGTGGTTCCTTTCCCGAAGACGGCGGCCGAGCGCCAGGCCAGGAGCGACCCCCGTGCCTCCCGCGACGAGCGGTATCGCGATCAGGCGGAGTACGTGGCGAAGGTCGGCCAGGCCGCGGCCCTGCTCGAGCGCGGCGGCTACCTGCTGGCCGAAGACGTGCAGCGAATCGTCGAACGCGCGGCGGCGATCGCCTGGTGACGACGCGTAACACCCTCGCGTTCGACACGGCGACGGCGCGCCGCATCGAGGCCAACTACCTCACGCCCGAGGTGGTCGCCCAGCGGCGCGAGATCATGCGCCGGCTCGAGCTCAAGCCGGGCGAGCACGTGATCGACATCGGCACCGGTCCCGGCCTGCTCACCGACGAGATGGCGAGGGCGGTCGGCCCCGGTGGTCGTGTCGTCGGCATCGATCTGAGCAACGAGATGCTGGCGATGAGCCGCGTCCGCTGCGCGGCCCAGGCGTGGGTGGAGCTCGGTCAAGCCGACGCCGTGACGCTGCCCTTCGCCAAGGCCACCTTCGACGCCGCGGTGTCGGCACAGGTCTACGAGTACGTCGGCGATCTCGCGCGCGCGCTCGCCGAAGCGCGCCGCGTGCTCCGCCCGGGCGGCCGCCTGCTCGTGCTCGACACCGACTGGGACTCGATCGTCTGGAACACGAGCGATCGCCCGCGCACGACCCGCATGCTCACCGCGTGGAAGGAGCACGTCATCCATCCACACCTGCCCCGCACGCTGGGGCGGCGGCTCAAGGATGCCGGCTTCGTCGTCGAGGACATCGGCGTGTTCACGCTGGTGAACAGCGAGTACGGACAGCACACGGTCAGCCACGGGCTCGCCGCGCTGATGGCGGCGTTCGTCCCGGGCCGGCAGGGCATCAGCGAGGCCGAAGTCGCGGCGTGGGTGGCCGACCTCCGCGAGCTCGGCGCCGCCGACAACTACTTCTTCAGCCTGAACCGCTACCTGTTTCTCGCCCGCAACCCGTAGGGAATCGTCGACCTCGAGGGCGCACGGCCGGAGGTCCTGAGCCGACCAGTCGTGCGCAGAATTTGGTGAGGTGGACAGCGTTGCGCTACCGTTCAGTATCTGTTCCTCACGTGCCATCACAAAGGAGCCCGCCATGTCCGTTCGCATTTCGATTGCGCTCGTCCTCCTCGTCTTTGTCCTCACCGGGTGTGGCTCGATGCGAAGCAGCCCCGACACGCCCATGAGCGCCGGAGGCCTCACGCCGACGGCCGAGGACAAAGAGGCCGGCCTCGTCGGGATCGCGCCCGATTTCGATCTCAAAGCCTATCGAGTCATCGGGGTGTCACTCTTTCCGGTCGTCGACAAGCTGGAGGACGAGGGCGACCGACGCTTCGCCGCCACGATGGCGGCCTTCTTCAACACCGAACTGGTGCGCCGCCTGCGCGAGAGCGGTCTGTTCCAACGCGTCGTCAATCTCGCCGAGACCCAATACAAACCAGTGGCCGGTGAGAAGATGCTGCGTCTCGAGGGCGATATCACGCGGCTGGGCCGCGGCTCGCGGGCGGCCCGCTACTTCGCTGGGATCTACGGCGCCGGGCGCACACGCGCGCAAGCCGACATGCGGTTCGTCGACACCTCGACCGGCCGCGTGATGATGGTCACCGCTGACCGCCGCATTGCTCAGGTCGCATTCTTCGGTGGCGACGACGGAGACCTCCTCAAGGAGTCATTCGACGACATGGCGCGCGATCTGGCCAGGTTCCTTCAGCGTCTCAACCGCGGGGAGGCACCGACAAAGGGGTAATCTCGGAAGGGGCCCGTCGGCCCCCTCCGAGATTCTCGAGTCTGAAGGTCAGGCCTTCTTCAGATCTTCCGGGCGAACCGGCAGCGTCCGGATGCGCTTGCCGGTCAGCACGAAGACCGCGTTGCAAATGGCCGGCACGACCGGCGGCACGCCCGGCTCTCCGAGGCCGCCGGGCGCCTCGCCGGAATCGACGATGTGCGTCTCGACCACCGGCGCCTCTGCGATCCGCAGCAGCGGGTAGTCGTGGAAGTTCGACTGCTGGACGCGGCCCTTGTCGAGCGTGATCTGGTCGTACATGCCCGTCATCGCGTAGACGGCGCCACCCTCCATCTGCGCCCGGATCTGATCGGGATTGACCGCGATCCCGCAGTCGATCGCACAGACGAGCTTGTGGACGCGGATATTGCCCTCCGGCGTCACCGACACCTCGGCGACGTGCGCGGCGTAGCTGCCGTACGAGAACGCCACGGCAATGCCCCGGGCGCGTCCGGCCGGTAGTGGCGCACCCCAGTTCGCCTTCGTCGCCGCCAGCTCGAGCACGGCCTTGTGCCGCTTGGCCTTGCCGAGCAGCCCGCGACGGTACTCGTACGGATCCTTGCCGGCCGTGTGGGCCAGCTCGTCGACGAAGCTCTCGGTGACGAAGGCGTTCTGCGACGAGCCCACCGAACGCCAGAACCCGACCGGCACGCCGAAGTCCTTCTCCTTCCACTCCACGAGGATGTTGGCGACGTCGTAGGGATGGTCACGCGCGCCCGAGACGGCGGCGGGATCGATGCTGCCGGCCGGCGCGCGGCCCTTCTGGATGAGGATGCCCGGTCCGACGATGCGGTGCCACCACGCCGTCGGCATGCCCTGCGCGTCGAGCGCCGCCTTGAAGACGTTGTAGGTGGCCGGACGGTAGAAGCCGTGCTGGAGGTCGTCCTCACGCGTCCAGATGACCTTCACCGGTCCACCGACGGCCTTCGACGTCTCCACCGCATCGATCACGAAATCGAGCTCGCCACGCCGGCCGAAGCCGCCGCCGAGCATGGTCGTGTTGACCGTCACCTTGTCCAACGGAAGACCGGTGATCTTCGCCGCGATGGCCTGGTGGCCGCCCGGGTTCTGCGTGGGCGCCCAGATCTCACAACTGTCGGCCTTGACGTGGGCCGTGCAATTCATCGGCTCCATGCACGCGTGCTCGAGGAATGGCACCTGATAGGTCGCCTCGATCACTTTGCCGCCCGCGGCGAGCGCTTGTTCGGCGTCGCCCTCCTTGCGCGCGACCTGGCCCGGCTGCTTGGCGAGGTCCTGGTACTCGCGCGTGATCTGGGCGCTCGAGAGGTTGGCCAGCGGCCCTTCGTTCCACTTCACCTTGAGCGCGCGCCGGCCCTTCAATACGGTCCAGAAGCTGTCGCCGACGACCGCGATGCCGTTGCTGACGGGGACGACGTGACTGATGCCGTTGATCGCCTTGGTCGCGCTGGCGTCGAAGGTTTCCACCTTGCCGCCGAACACGGGACACCGCTCGATCGACGCGATGCGGGCTCCCGGGACCTTCACGTCGATGCCGTAGATGGCCTTGCCGTCAGTCTTGATCGGGATGTCGAGGCGCGCGACGCCTTCCTTGCCGATGTAGCGGAACTGATCCTTCGTCTTCAGCTTCGGATCTTGCGGCACCGGAACCTGCGCGGCCTTGTCGACGAGCTGGCCATACAGGAGCTTGCGGCCACTCGGGCGATGAATCACCGTACCCGGCTCGGTGTCGACCTCGCCCTCGGGCACGCCCCACTCCTGGGCGGCTGCCTGCTTGAGCATCTGCCGCGCGGCGGCGCCGGCCTTGCGCCACATCTCGAGATGATCACGGATGCCGCGACTGCCGCCGTAGGACTGGGTCTTGGTGACGGGATTGGCGTAGAGGGCCGGGTTGGCGGGCGCCTGCTCGACCTTGATCTTCCCCCAGTCCGCGTCGAGCTCGTCGGCCACGATCATCGGCATCGACGTCATCGTGCCCTGCCCCATCTCGGGCACCGAGTTCGTGATGGTCACGACGCCGTCGCGGTCGATCTTGAGCCACTGGTTGGGCGCGAAGACACCCGCCTGCTGGGCGAGCGCGCGCCGGCTCACGGGCAGCTCGAATCCGATCACGAGGCCGGCCCCCACGGCGAGGCCGCCCTTGAGGAGGGTGCGCCGAGTCAGCGTCATGGTCTTCATCGCCCGCCTCCTCTCTTGATCGCCGCCGCTTTGTGGATGGCAGCTCGGAGGCGCTGGTAGGTCCCGCAGCGGCAGATGTTGCCCGCCATTGCGTCGTCGATGTCGGAATCCGTCGGGTTGGCAGTGCGCGTCAGCAGCGCGGCCGCCGACATGATCTGACCCGACTGACAGTAGCCGCACTGGGGCACCTGCAGCTCCACCCACGCCCGCTGCAGTGGGTGATCGGCCTTCGGATCCAGGCCTTCGATCGTCGTCACGCGCCGTCCCGACACTGCAGAGACCGGCGTCACGCACGAGCGGACGGGCTGGCCGTCCACGTGCACGGTGCAGGCGCCGCACTGGGCAACGCCGCAGCCGAACTTCGTTCCGGTGAGCCCGAGCTTCTCGCGGATGGCCCACAGCAAGGGCATGTCCGCGTCGGCGTCAATGTTCTCGCGCTTGCCGTTGACGGTGGTTGAGATCATCCAGGCCTCCCTGCCCGCGACTGATGTGCGGCGGGATTATAGCGCTATGCGCGGCGGTTTTTTCGACGCCCTCTGATCATCTTAGTTGGGGGGACCCGTTCGGCTTCCCCCCAAACCCCCCTCATCGCGCGCGGCCACACCACCGATTTGTCACGCGTGCGCCGCCGCGCTTTACTGGGCGTCCGCCGCTGCGCTTACTCCCGCGCTCTACTCCGCCGGCGGCAGGCCGTCGCCGGTGACGTACGGGTGCTGGAGCTCGCGGAACGGACGCACGCGCAGGCGCGCGACGACCGGCAAGTGGTCGGAGGCCACGCGGGCCAGGCGACTGCGGTGCGGATGGAACGTCTGGCCTTCCAGCTCCACGTCCCAGTAGATGCGGTCGAGCTTGAAGAGCGGGAAGAACGAAGGATGGGTGCGTCGCATCCGACGCATCGGCGAGGAGAACTCCACGCGCAGCCCGCGCGTGATGGGTCCTCGGTGCCACTCGTTGAAGTCGCCCATCAGCACCCGGGGGCCCTCCAGCCCTGACGAGGCGCGAATGAAGGCGGCCAGGGCCGAGAGCTGATGTCGCCGCTCGCGGAGCGACAGGCCGAAGTGGCAGTTGAAGATGTGGAGCGTCCGGCCGCTCACGGACACGTCGACGCGCAAGGCGCCCCGCGGCTCGCGCGTGCGATGGCTGAGGTCACAGCACGCGTTGCCGGTGACGGGAAGTCGGGCGAGGACGGCGTTTCCGTAGTGACCCGCGCTTCCGTGAGCGCGGGTCACGCCCATGACGAGCTCCATGCCGAGACGCTTGGCGAGGTACGCCGCTTGATCGGCCCGCGGCTCGCCCGGAGCCCGGACGACCTCCTGCAGTCCCACGACGTCGGGACTGATCTCCGCGATGACGTCGGCGATGCGATCGATGTCCCGCCGGCGGTCCAGCCCCTGGCCGCGATGGATGTTGTAGGACGCGACGACGACGTGCATGCCGGTCAAGCGGCTCGGTACCCGATGAAATGGGGATAGAGCTCGACCGGATGCGCGATCGGCGTGGGCAGCCCGACGTCCCGTCCGCAGACGACGAACGTATACAGCTCGTCGCCGGAGGGGCCCGCGTGGGCACCGATCTCCGCGACGTACGAGACGTTACCGTCGGGAGCGTCGTGCCCGTAGATGACGAGGTCACCGGCGCTCGCCATCGCCATCAGGTCGCGGATGTAGGCGAGCACGACGGCGCGGTCGCTCCGCGCGGCGAATGGCCCCGCCTCGTCCCGGTCGAGACGGTAGCGCTTGCCCCGCACGATGCAGATCGTCCCGACCGCCGAACGGACCAGGACGAAGCCGATGCCACGACTGCGTGAGATCTCGTCAGCGAGGCCGGGCCACCGCTGGTCGATCCATTCGAGACCGAGCCCCTCGGGCGCCTCGAGGAAATACACGAAGGCATTCGGCCCGGCGCCGATCACCCGCACACCGTCGTGCTCGCGCGCCTCGGGCAGCTCGCCCATGAGCCGCGGGAAGTCTTGCTCCAGATAATTGACGAAGCGCTGCCACATGCCCGGCGCTCGGTGACTGCGCGTGGCCTTGATGCCGCGGGCGAGTCGGCGGCCATGCGGCACCTCGGGGCTCACAACCTGCGCCCCCGCCGGTGCGAAGAAATCCTCGATGAGGACACGCTCGAGGCCCCGTCCCTGCAGCTGGACGTAGGGGATGCAGTGGAGCTGCCCGTGGTCGGACAGCACGTAGAGATCGTAGCGGTGCTCGGACACGCGGCGCATCGTGCGCCAGAGTTGCCGGATCGAGCGGTCCACGCGGCGCAGCGACCGCAGCGCACGGCGATGGCGGGGACCGTAAGCGTGGGCGAGCACGTCGTAGTCGAGATAGTTGACGTAGATGGCGGGGACGCCGGCGTACACGTCCCGGGCGACGGCGAGCGTGAAGAGCTGGCGCACCCACACCGAGACGCCGATCTTGATGGCGAGCCACTTCCAGCCGCGCCGGGTCTCGCCAACGGGATCGGCAACCAGCCGGAGCACGGCCCGCCCGAGCTCGCCCAGGGTGAGGGCGGTGGCCTTCACCACGACCCAGGCGAGGACGACGATGGCCGAAAACGCCCGCAACACGCCGCTGGCCGAGGGGCGCTTGAGCATGGCGAAGCTCCAGAGGTTGTTGAGGGCGCCCCCGGTGAAGACACAGCCGTAGGCGCTGCCGCCGTCGAGGATGCCGCGGCGACCCGCGGCTTGCGTCTGCTCCACCCACGCCGCGTCGCCGCCGCGCGGAAAGTACACATCGGAGCGCCGCCGCTTGTCATGGTAGTGAAACCCCGGGATGTCGGGGCGCACTCCGTACATCGCGCTGAGCTGGAACGCGGGAGTCGACGAGGGCAATCCCACGGCCATCGGCTCGACGCGGTAGCCATGACGGGTGAGCAGTCGCCGCAGGAACGGCATGCGGCCCTCGGCCAGGCCTTGCTCGAGGACTGCGCGCGACAGCCCGTCGATCTGGACGATGAGGAAGCGGCGTCCACCGGCCGCCGGCGCGTGTCCCAGACGCAAGCGTCGGATCGCGCGGTCGAGCAGGCGCTGGAGGAGAAGGACCAGCTCGTCGAGCGACATGCGCATCTATTGTAAACTCCGGGCGCCGTGATCACCCCCAACGTCTCTCTCCCTCCCATCGTCGGCGCCGTCCGACGGTTCGTGGAGACGGAGGTCGTGGCCGTGGCGTCCGAGCTCGAGCACGGGGACCGTTACCCCCACGACCTCGTGTCCCGCCTGCGCGAGCTGGGCCTGTTCGGGGCGCTGGTGCCCCGGGCCTGGGGCGGCCTCGGGCTCGACGTGACGACCTACGCGCGAGTCATCGAGGAGCTGTGCCGGGGCTGGATGTCGCTCGCGGGGGTGATCAACAGCCACACGATGGCGGCGCTCATCGTGCTTCAGCACGGCACCGAGGAGCAGCGCGCCCGCTTTCTGCCGCGCTTCGCCCTGGGCGACGCGCGAGGCGGGCTCTGTCTGACCGAGCCCCAGGCGGGTTCCGACGTCCAGGCGATCCGCACCGTCGCGCGTCGGCGGGGTGACGACTACGTGATCACGGGGACGAAGATGTTCGTCACCAACGGTCGTGAAGGCAACACGTTCGCGCTCCTCGCGCTCACCGATCTGGCGGCGAGCCCGCGCCATCGCGGAATGTCCTGCTTCATCGTCGAGAAGGGCGATGATCCCTCGGCCCGAGGGCTGCGCGTGGTGAAGTCGATCGGCAAGCTCGGCTACAAGGGCGTCGACACCGCCGAGCTCGTCTTCGAGGACTTCGTCGTGCCGGCGGCGAGCCTGGTGGGCGGCGTGGAGGGGCGCGGCTTCAAGCACGTCATGAGCGGTCTCGAGACGGGGCGAATCAACATCGCGGCGCGCGCCGTCGGCGTGGGCCAGGCCGCCATGGACCGAGCCGTCGCCGGCTGTCGCGCGCGGGCGAGCGCGCCGCCGATGATCGCCGACATGGCCGCGCGGCTCGGCGGTGCGCGGCTCGTCACCTACTGGGCGGCCGGCATGAAGGACCGCGCCGAGCGCTGCGATCTCGAGGCCGGCATGGCGAAGCTCCTGGCATCGGAGACGGCTCAGTCGCTCGCACTCGACGCCCTGCGCGTGCACGGCGAGGCCGGGCTGTCGCCGAAGCTCGACGTCGAGCGCCACTACCGGGACGCGCCGCTCATGATCATCGGCGAGGGCACCAACGAGATCCAGCGCACGCTGATCGCGCGCCAGCTGCTCGAACGGTATGGCGAGCGCCTGGGTGGCTTGACATCATTAGAAGGCGAGCCGGTCGAGCGCCGGCAGATGCTCCTGGCCGTGCGCCAGTTCGTCGAGAAAGAGATCGTGCCGCGCCCCGAGTCGCTGGAGATGCTCGACGGCCTCGTGGATCTCGGCATCCTTGGCGCCGTCGTCCCGCCCGAGCACGGTGGCCTCGGTCTCGACCTCCTCACGTGCGCGATGATCGTCGAGGAGATCGCGCGTGGCTCCGCCACCGTCGCCGGCGTGGTCGCCGCGCACCTCACGGCCGCGTGGGTGTTCGCGCGCTTCGGCGACGACGCGCAGCGCGCGATGCTCGCTCGCATGACGCGCGCCGAGACGGTGGCGAGCACGGCCATGGCCGGCGACGTCTCGGGCCGGCGTGAGCGGACCGAGTGCGTGCTGACGGGAACAACGACACTCGCCGACAACGCCGCGCGCGCGGACGTCTTCGTTGTCCGCGCCATCACCGATGCCGGTCACGTCGTCGTGGCCGTCCCGCGGCGCGCGCCCGGCCTCGGCGTCGGCCAACCCGAGGACACGCTGGGCGCGCGCGGCGCCGACGCGGCCGTGCTGCACCTGGACGGCGTGCGCCTGCCGCTCACGTCCGTGCTCGGCGCGGGCGACGGGCGGGAGGGCGTCGCGGCGACGGAGAGCGGCGCGCTGGCCCGGCTGTGGCTCGCCGCCAGCGCGGTCGGTATCGCCCAGGCGTCTTTCGAGGCCGCCCTGCGCTACTCGCAGCAGCGGAGCGCGTTCGGCAAGCCGATCTGCCAGCACCAGGCCGTGCAACTCGCGCTCGCCGACATGGCGACGGCCATCACGGCCGCCCGGCTGCTCACCGCCGATGCCGCGGCCCGACTCGAGACCGACGGCGACGACGTGACTCCCGGTCTGGCCCGCCTCTTCGCCGCCGAGACCGCGTGCGCGGTGACGCTCACGGCGATGCGGATCCACGGCGGCTACGGCTACACGACGGAATTCCCGGTGGAGCGGTACTACCGTGATGCGCCCGGCCTGCTTCTCGCCCTCGGCGGCGCCGACGCCGACCGCGCGGCGCTGGCGGCGCGGCTGATCGGCTGAGCGCGCGCCCGTGGCCTTCGGCCGCTACCTCGAGGAGTTCACCGTCGGCGAGATCATCAAGCACTGGCCGGGCCGCACGATCACCGAAACCGACAACACGTGGTTCGCGCTGCTGACCAACAACCAGCATCCCCTGCACAGCGACGCCCACTATGCGGCGCAGAGCCAGCACGGGCAGCGGGTCGTCCTCGGCCCCCTCGTGTTCTCCGTCGGCATCGGACTCACCGTGGCCGACGTGTCGGGAAGGGCCATCGCCAACCTCGAGATCGAGAAGATCGTGCACCACGCGCCGACGTTCAACGGCGACACCCTGTACTCGGAGTCGACCGTCCTCGACCTGCACGAGTCGCGACAAGGCGACCGAGGTGTGGTAAGCGTCGAGACCCGCGTCCGCAACCAGCGAGAAGAGGTGGTGATGACGTTCCGGCGAAAAGTCCTCGTGCCCAAGAAAAACCATCCCACGCTCGGGGAGGGACAACTGACCAGGGAGGGCAGCACATGACAATATCGAGAGCAACAACGCTCCTTACTCTGCTGTTGCTGGTCGCTCTACCGCTCAATGCCCATGCGTGGGACCGGGGGGAAGTGCAAAGATTCGCCACGTTGCCGGCCGGTCAGGCGCATCCCGAGGGCCTCACCGTAGATGGCGATGGCAACGTTTACGTGACGACATTCGACGTCAGCAAGGCGAGTGGCCCTGGACAGCTGTTCGTGTTCGGTCGGAACGGGAAACTGCGCCGGCAGGTCGCCGTTGCCGGCTCGACGAATCTTCTGCTCGATCTCGCTTTTCATCCGACAGCGGGTCTGCTCATCATCGACTTCGGCGGCAAGAAGGTTCTGAAAGTGAATCCGTTCACCGGAGCCTCGACGGACTTCATCACGATCCCGCCCCCCAGGGGCCTCAACGCGGGACTGAACGTCCTCACCTTCGACGACGCCGGGAACGTGTACGTCTCGGATTCGTTCAATGGCACCATCTGGCGAACAGGTCCCACTGGCGGTGTGGCAACCGATTGGAAGAGCGACGCCAGGCTGACGACCACCGGCGTGCCACCCTTCGGGGCCAATGGCCTGGCCTTCAACAAGGCGCGGACGGCGCTCTTCGTCGCCAACACGGGTAACGACACCGTTGTGAAGATCGACGTGACTGGCGGCAAGTCGAGCAATCCCGTGGCCGGCGCGGCGACGGTATTCGTCAACAGTATCAACGGCGCCGACGGTTTGATCATCGACGACGACGACAACATCTGGGTGGCGGCGAACCAGGCCGATGAGATCGTCGTCATCGAGCCGACCCAAGGCCGCGTGATCGCCAAGCTGGGCGACTTCAACGGAATCGGACGCGACGGGGCTCCTATTGGTTTCCTCTTCCCGGCGAGCCTGGCGTTCCACGGCGACGATCTGTTCGTCACGAACCTCTCACTCGACCTCGGTACCGCACTCGGAGACCCGGAGAAACGGACGGTCGATTCACCGTGGGCGGCGCAGGTCACGACGCACACGGTGTCGCGCATCAAGGCTCGCATCCCCCGCGTGAAAGGGCTGAGCGGCGACGATCGACACGACGATTAGCATGGGGATCGACTCTGGTGTTGCTCGGCGATGAGGCGCGAGGACATGACCAGCCCACCGGCTGGTGTCCGGATGAGCATCCGCGTCCAATCGCAGAGCGAAAGAGACCACGGCAGACAGACGAGGCGGGCTCACGGCGGTGGGCTCTGCCTCGCCTGTCTCGCAAACCTCGTGCGGTTGGAGGCCGCACGGCGATTGCATGTGGGAGTCCAATGAGATAATGGCGGCCTGATCGCGCGGGAGGTACTCCGCGATGCCAGAGCAGGCTAGACCATACGCAGATACCGAAGAGATCGTCGAGAGCGCGGCCGCGCCGCCCTGGATGACGATTCTCCACAACTGTGACTGCCACACGTTCGAGGATGTCGTCCGCCAGCTCCAGAAGGCCATCACGTGCAGCGAGGCCGAGGGCTGGGAGATCGCGTGGCGGGTCCACAACAGCGGCAAGGCGGTTGTGAAGATCGGGGCCGAGACGGAGTGCGTCCGCGTCGGCAACATCCTGGCATCGATCGGTCTCGTCGTCACGGTGGTACAGTCCTGAGGAGTCGCGGAGAGGGGCGCCGCCCATCGAGCCACTGCACGGAGTGACGTGCCCGAAGTGCCGCCGGGGCTTCGTCCGCTGTTCACACCGCAGCGGCCCCGCCGAGCTGCTGCTCAGCCTCGTGTACGTGTACCCGTTCCGCTGCCAGTACTGCGCCCACCGCTTTCGCGCGTGGCGGCCGGGCCGGCGCTATGCGCGGCCGGCGCCCGAGCGCCGCGAGTACGACCGGATCCGCGCCGACATTCCCGTGCGCCTGTCCGGCCTGCCCGGGTCCGCGCCCGGCCGCGCCATCGAGCTGTCGATCAACGGCTGCACGGTCGACACCGACGTCATGCTCGCCAACGGTGCCCAGGTGGAAGTGAAGCTCGAGCCGGGACCGGACGCGCGGCCGATCACGGTGCCAGCGGCGGTCGTGCATTCGATCCGCGCCGGCGCGGCCGGACTCGTCTTCACCGAGTTGGCTGCGCCCGAGCGCGAGCGGTTACGTCGCCTCGTGCACGACCTGGCCGCGCGGGGCGGCGGAGAGGCGGGATCGGCCTCGAGCGCTCGAACGCCGATAGGCTAGGACGGGTTCGGCAGCCGGGTCTCGCAGGCGGGCGCGAACGACTTCGTGAGCACGTCCTTCACTCGGTCGGCATCGAGGCCACGCGCCTCCACCCAGGGTTGTATCTCGGCGAACGTGGCCGCGGGATCAGCGGCCAGGCGCTGGCGCTTGAACCAGTCGTCCTCCGACGGCAGTCCCATCGCCTCGGCCAGCAGCGTCACGTAATTGGTGACGGCGAACGGGTGGCGGCCCTCCTGGTCGCAGATCTCCCGCTGACAGGAGTGATAGACGGTGGCCAGAACGTCGACACCGGCCGCCGCCGCCGCCCCGGCCACACGCGTGACGTGGTCCTGCCAGGCGGGCCGTCCCAGCGCGTTGATGTACTTGGCGCTGCAGTGACGGCCGAGCGCCGACGGGTTGTCGATCTCCACGTACTCGAGTCCGGGGATCGCGCGCAGGATCGTCCGCGTGCTCGCCCAGTCCAGGTCTTGCTGCGGGTGACCGGTGTGGTAGTGGAGCGCCACCGTGCGCGCGACCGGCCGCACGAAGGTCACCCGGTCCAGGTGGCGCGCGATGAAGGCCGTGACGTGCTCGTAGGGAAACGTGACGTCGTGTTCCTGCTTCACCACGTCGTCGTAGTGCTCGTTGCAGGACGGGCACCACATGATCACCTTCTGCGGTCGATAGGCGGCGAAGTGGCGCAGGCTCCCCGCCGTGTAGCCGCGCGAGGCTTCACGCGCACCGTTCATGTGGTGGATGATCCCGCAGCAGTACGCCGGGCCGCCGACCGCGTTGAAGTCGAACCCCATGGCCTTCAGCACCGCGGTGACCGTCGTGACGAGGTGGGCAGTGCGCAGGACGTTGCAGCCGAGATAGAGGAGCAGGTCCTTGGGCTCGGGGTCGCGAGGCGGCGCATCCTCGAACGGCTTGGCCGCGTCCCGGAACTGCAGGTCGGCCAGGAGCCGGATCTCGCCGAAGTACTTCCCGAAGGGGAAGCTCATCGCACGCTCACAGCACCGGGCCGATGATCCAGGGTGCGAATTCCTCCTCGCCCACTCCGCTCAGCTCGCTCTTGCTCCCCTTGCCGGACGCGACCGCGATGATCTCCTCGAAGATCTGGCGGCCGACGACCTCGAGCGGCGTACCCTCGAGGATCACGCCGCAGTTGATGTCCATGTCGTCCTCCATGTGCCGGTACACGAGCGAGTTCGTCGCCAGCTTGATGGAGGGGACCGGCTTGCATCCGAACACCGAGCCGCGGCCTGTCGTGAAGCAAATGATGTTGCAGCCGCCGGCGACTAGGCCGGTGATGGAGACGGGATCGTGGCCGGGCGTGTCCATGAACACGAAACCGCGCGTCGTGATGGGCTCGCCGTAGTTGAAGACGTCCATCATCGGGGTGGTGCCGCCCTTGGTCACCCCGCCCAGCGATTTCTCGAACACGGTCGTGATCCCGCCCGCCTTGTTGCCGGGCGCGGGATTGTTGTCCATCGCCTCGATGCCGCGGCAGTACCACTCCCACCACTTGTAGCGGTCGATGAGCTTCTTGGCCACGCCCTCGTTGATGGCGCGCCGGATCAGCAGGTGCTCGGCGCCGTAGATCTCGGGCGTCTCGGCGAGCACGCCGGTGCCGCCATAGCGGACGAGCTCGTCCACGGCCCAGCCGAGCGCGGGGTTGGCCGTGATTCCGGAGTTGCCGTCGGAGCCGCCGCAGTTCGTCGCCAGCACCAGCTCGGAGACGGGCTGCTTCGTGCGCTTCACGTCGTTGGCCTGCGGCAGGATCTTGGCCACCTCGGCCACCGCGCGGTCGACCGTCTTCCGGATGCCACCCGTTTCCTGGATGGTGATGATGGTCGGCCTGCGCTCCGGATGGCCGGGTGCCGCCATGCGCTGGCGATCGACGAGGACGGCGGCCTGATTCACCTCGCAGCCCAGCCCGATCAGGATGTAGGCGGCCACGTTCGGATGCTTGGCGTAACCGGCCAGCACGCGATGCAGCGCCTGATGATCCTCGCCGAAGAGCTTGGTGCCGCAACCGGATTTGTGGGTGACCGCGATGACGCCGTCGATGTTCGGATAGTCGGCCTTCACGTCGCGGAACTTGTCCTTCACGAACTGGCTCACGCTCGCCGAGCAGTTCACGGTAGAGACGATGGCGACGTAATTTCGCGTGCCGACGCGGCCGTCCTCGCGCTTGAAGCCGTCGAAGTAGCGCATCTGCCCGCGCGGGTAGAACGTCACCGGCTTGACGTCGACGCCGATCTCGTAGCGATCGGCCGCCAGCTCGCCGATGTCGAGGTTGTGGCTGTGCACGTGGTCTCCGACGGCGATGTCCCGCGTCGCGAAGCCGATGACCTGGCCGTAGCGCCGGACCGGCTGGCGGGTGGCGACGGCATGGCGGGCGACCTTGTGGCCGGGCTTGATGTCGACGGCGACGGTGATGCGCGTCGGCCCGTCCTCGAGGACGGTGCCGGCGGTGAGCTCCTTCTTGGCGATGGCGACGTCGTCGTCGGGCTTCAGCACGACTGCGCGGTCGGTGAGCGGATAGGTGACCATGGTGTCCCTCACTATACCCCGGCCGGCCCCGGTGGAGATTTCAGCCGCACCACGACGGCCGGCGCCCGGTCGAGCTGGATCGTCGTGTGATCGATCCCGAAACGGGCATGGAGCACGGCGTGCAGCTCGTCGAGGAGTCGCTCGCTGTCGGACGGATCGGCCACGACGACGTGAGCGCTCATCGCCTCCCGCCCCGACGTGAGCGTCCACACGTGCAGATCGTGGACGCGGAGGACACCGACGACCTCCAGCATCGCCGTCTCGACCGCGGCCAGCTCGAGGTGGGCGGGCGTCCCCTCGAGCAGGATGTTGACGGCCTGGCGGAGGAGCCGCCACGTGCGCGGCACGATGAAGAGCGCGATGGCGCCGCTGACGAGTGGATCGATCGCCGTCCAGCCCGTGAACGTCACCGTGGCGGCGGCGAGCAGCACACCGCACGACGTCACGGCGTCGCTCAGTACTTCCAGATAGGCGGCGCGGACGTTGAGACTGGCCGCGGCGCCGCGCTGGAGCAGCCACGCCGAGACGAGGTTCACGCCCAGACCCGCGGCGGCGATGGCCATCATCGGCGGGCCGAGCACCTCGCGGGGCGCCAGCACGCGCTGGTAGGCCTCGATCAGGATCACGACCGCCACGGCCAGGAGCAGGAGCGCGTTGACGACGGTGGCCAGGATCTCGACACGGTAGTAGCCGAACGTCTTCTCGGGCGTGGGCGGCCGGGCCGCGATCCAGATGGCGAACAGCGCCAGACCGACGCCCGCCACGTCGGTGAGCATGTGGCCGGCGTCGGCGGCGAGGGCGAGGCTGCCCGTCCACATCGCGCCCAGCACCTCGATGACCATGAAGCCGCCGGTCAGGCCGAGGACGACCAGCAAACGCCGCCGCGACCGGTGCGCCGCGGTTTCGCGGTGGACGTGCGCCATCGAGCGGATCGTATCAAGTTCCTGTAAAATCCGGGACGGATGCCGGGGAACGTGACGTTCGCCGATCGGTCCCTGACGGTGCACGGCCAGCGCTTCCATCTGACCGACTGGGGACCCGCCAACGGCCCGACGGTCCTCCTCCTCCACGGTGTCACCGGCCACGCGCGCACGTGGGACCACGAGGCGGCTGCGCTCGCCGGCCGCTTCCACGTCATCGCGCTCGATCAGCGGGGCCATGGCGACTCCGATCCCGCGCCCGATGGCGACTACACGCTCACGACCCTGGCCGGCGACATCGCTGCGGTCGTGGACGCGCTCGGACTCACGCGGTTCAGCCTCGTCGGACTGTCGCTGGGCGGGCGCGTCGCCATCGTCCACGCGGCCCTCCATCCCGAGTGGGTGGAGCGCTTGATGGTGGTCGACATCGGGCCCGACATCGCGGCGGCCGGCCGGACTCGCGTCGGCTCGATGATGGCCCGCTCGCCGGAGCGCTTCGCCAGCGTGGAGGACGCCATCGCCCAGGCGCGCGCGTCCAATCCGCGCTACGTCGACGCACTGCTACGCGAGCGTGTCACGCACGGCCTCCGGCGTCTGCCCGACGGCGGCTACACCTGGAAGTACGATCGCGCCATCCGCGACGCCGTGCGAAACGGACGCTGGCGCGAGGACCTCGACGTCTGGCCGCTGTGGGCGTCGGTCAGGTGCCCCACCTTCATCGTGCGCGGCGCCGAGTCCGACGTGCTGTCGCCCGAGATCGCCAAGCAAATGGTGGACGCGCGACCGCAGGCCCGACTGGTGGAAATCGCGGGCGCCGGTCACACCGTGCCGGGTGATCAGCCGGCGCAGTTCCTCGAAGTGCTCCGCACGTTCCTCGCCGCCTGATGCGCACGGTCGGTGTCCTCGCCGTCGGCCTCGTGCTGGTCTGGGTCATCGCGCACGTCTTCTACCTGGGGCCGGTCAAGGACGCGACCGAGACGGCGCTGGTATGGACGGTGTGGGTGGCCGCCGCCGCCTGCGTCGTCGCCTCGCTCACCGTGCTCGCCTTCGGACTCATGGCCGGACGCTCGCGCCCGGCGTGGTTGCGCTTCGTGCAGTCCGCGCGCTCCGTCGCGGCCGTCATCGGTTGCGGCCTGATCGTCGTCGGCCTCCTCCACTATCGCGACACCGAGCCAAGCGGCGAGATCCACTGGATCATCCTCGGCCTCGGCATTCTCCTCGGCTCCGGCGTCGTGCACCTGTGGGTCGTCCGCACTCACCGCCGCGCCCTCTAAATTAGTGTCAGGTCTTCGCGGCGAACCGTGAGGAGCGCAGCAGATCTCGCCGATACCGCCCGCCGCTTCGCGATCGCAGCAGAGCTTCTGCGGGCGGGGGCCGGGGGTGACTACCGAGACCCGTGTCTCAGGGGGTAGAGGGAGTTCCGGCTAAGAAGAAGGCACGTGCTCCGTCGTGGATTGCGTGGTCGAGGGAGTCACCCCCGACCCCCGCCCCGCGAGACCTACGAGCGATCGCGAAGCTTGCGAGCGGCTTCTGCGCGCATCTGCTGCATCGCCCGCGTCTCCTGGTCGGAATACCGCTCTTCTTTCCACGGATCGGCGTGCATGTGATAGCCGTTCTGCTCCCAGAATCCCGGCGGGTTCACGTCGAGGAACTCGAAGGCGCGCAGCCACTTGGCGGACTTCCAGAAGTACAGCTTGGGCAGCACCAGGCGGACGGGCCCGCCGTGATCGGGCTCGAGGTCACGGCCATTGTGCTTGAGCGCGAGCAGCACGTCGTCGTCCCGAAGATCGTCGAGCGACGTATTGGTCGTGTAATCGGGATCGGCGTGCTGCATGACCCACTTCGCTTCCGGTCGCGGCCGCACCTGCTCGATGATGAAGCGGGCCGGCACGCCTTCCCACTCGTTGTCGAGCTTCGACCAGCGGGTCACGCAGTGGATGTCGGAGCGCACGGTCACGCGCGGCAGACGCCGGAACTCCTCCCACGTCCACGTCATCTCGCGCTCGACGAGCCCGAAGCACCGGAACGTCCAGCGCGTGGGGTCGAAGCGCGGCGTGAGTCCGTAGGTGAGGACCGGCCACTTGGCGGTCAGCGTCTGGCCAGGGGGGACGCGTTGCGCGACGGCAGGATCGACGCGGCTCATACGATGGTGCCTCCACAAGTCCACAGAATGCGGGCCATCGGCCAGCCCCCACTATAATATGGACGCCATGAACGGAGAGCGGAAGCTGGCGATGTTTATCGACTTCGAGAACATCGCCCGCGGGGTCAAGGAAGCCCAGTACAAGCAGTTCGAGCTGAAGCTGGTCCTCGAGCGGCTGCTCGAGAAGGGCAAGATCATCGTCCGGCGCGCCTACGCCGACTGGAATCGCTTCACCGAGTACAAGCGGCCGTTCCACGAGTGGGCCATCGAGCTGATCGACGTGCCCCAGAGCCGCTACAGCGGGAAGAACTCGGCCGACATCCGGATGGTGGTGGACGCCCTCGACCTCGCCTATGGGAAAACTCACATCGACAGCTTCGCCCTCGTCTCCGGCGACTCGGATTTCTCGCCGCTCGTCTCCAAGCTGCGCGAGAACGACCGGTACGTGATCGGGCTGGGCGTGAAGTCGTCGTCGTCCGACCTGCTCGTGGCCAACTGCGACGAGTTCATCTTCTACGAGGACCTGATCCGCGATACGAAGAAGACCAACCTGCTGCGTGGCCTGCCCGAGAAGAAGGCCGAGGCCATGGCCCAGCTCATCGACGCCATCCAGGCCCTCCAGCGCGAGAACAAGGAAACGCTGTGGGGCTCGATGGTGAAGCAGACGATGATCCGAAAGAACCCCGCCTTCAACGAGTCGTACTACGGGTACTCGACCTTCTCGAAACTGCTCGAGGAGGCGGCCAAGCAGAAGATCGTCACCCTCGAGCGCGACGAGAAGAGCGGCACCTACGTCATCACCTCGCTCACCGAGGAAGGTGGCCGAGCCGCCTAATCCTCGGAGGGGGGCTCTGCCCCCCTTCCGAAGCCTCCCCGCGCGAGAGATCGAGTAGAGATGTTAGGGCCGTCCCCACGGCGCGATCAGCCGGTCGATCGAGAACGCGCCCGCCCCGCCGATCAGGATCGAGAGCGCCATCGCGGCCAGCGCCAGGTTCAATTCGTAGCCGTGGCCCTTGCCGGGCGTGTTCGCGAAGTTGATGAACAGCCCGTTCTTGCCGTGCACCTTCGCGATGGCGACGAGCATGACGACGATCAGACCGATGGCTGACGGCCGGACGAGGAGCCCCACCACCATGCTGATGCCGCCGAGGAACTCGGTGAGGGAGGCCAGCACGGCTAGCGGCGCCGGCACGCCGAGCGCTTGCTTCATGTAGCCGACCGTTCCCTTGAGGCCGGGCCCGCCGAACCAGCCGAGCACCTTTTGCGCGCCGTGCGCGAAGAAGATGATGCCGAGCGCGAGGCGTACCACGAGGTGGGACCACGAGCCATAGGTGCCGAACACCAGGTTGACGAGGTCCATGCGCGCCCCCGCAATTGCGTCTCGGTCGACCGCGGCGGTATTCTACGCGCGCTGATGCCCTTCGTCCGCGTCGCCGCCGACCACGAGATCCCGGTGGGCCACGGTCTCCTCGTCGAGAACAACGGGCTGGCCGTCGCCGTCTTCAACCGCGGCGGCGGCCGCTTCGCCGCGTGCGGCGCGGTGTGCCCGCACGAGGACGGACCTCTCGCCGACGGCTGGCTCGAGGGCGACGCGGTCGTGTGCCCGTGGCACGGCTTCGATTTCGATCTGGTCACCGGCCAGTGCCGCGTCGACGCCGATCTCGCCATTCCCGTGTACCCGGTGCGCGTCGTCGGCGACGCCGTCGAGGTCGATCTGCCGTGACCGCCCCGCCGGTCAGCGTCTACGTCGATCCGGCGTCGCGCCCGTGGGTGGAGCGTCGCCCCGGCGTTCACTGGAAGACCCTGTGGGAAGAGGGCGAGCGGCGCGCCGTGCTGATCCGCTACGACGCCGGCGCCGTGATCCCGCGCCATCGTCACCTCGGCGACGAGCAGATCTGGGTGCTGGAGGGCGCCGTGAGCGACGATACCGGCACCTGCCGGGCTGGCGCCTACGCGCGTCGACCACCCGGCTGCGTCCACACGGTGACCAGCAAGGACGGCGCGCTCGTGGTCGCTCTCATGTCGGGCTCGACGGAGCCATGTTAGGCTGACGGCGTGGCAGAGCGTGCGGTCGCTCACGTCAGGAAATTTCTCGGTCAACGCCTGCGTGCGCTCCGCAAGCAGCGCGAACTGAGCCAGGAACGGCTCGGCTCGCTCTCCGGTCTGTCCGGCAAGTTCATCGGGGAGGTCGAGCGCGGCGAGAAGTCGATCTCCATCGATAGCCTCTATCACGTCGCGGTGGCGCTGGAAGTCCCCCTGCGCCAGCTGACCGACGTTCGCGCCGGGCGGCGCGCCGTCGCGCCCAGCGAGGACGCCGAGAAGATCTTCGCGCTCGTGGCTGGCCACCGACGGCCGGCCGACGTCCGGCGCGCCCACGAAGTGCTGCGGGCGATGCTGGGCGGCGCCTAGCGGGTACAATACGCGCACCCTGACCAACGAGGAGACGTCATGCCGGTGACTGTCCGCTGGGCCCAGTGCCTCACGCGTCCGCTGCTCATGATTCCCGGACCGACCGAGTTGCCACCTCCCGTCATCCAGGCGCTGAACCAGCCGCCGACGATCCAGTACGACCGCTCCTTCGACGAGGGCGTGCTGGAGCCGACGACGCTGGCGCTGCGCGAGGTGTTCCAGACCAAGGGTGAGGTCATCCTGATGCCGGGCTCGGGACGCACCGCGCTGGAGGCGGGCGCCGTCTCCGTCATCGAGCCGGGCGATCGCGTGCTCGTGATCGGCGCCGGTCAGTTCGGTGTGCTGATGCGCGAGATCATGAACCGCGTCGGCGCCGAGTTGACGGAGTTCAGCGTCGAGCTCGGCCAGCCCCTCGACCTCGCGCGCCTGGCCTCCGAAGCCGAGCGCCTCCGGCCCAAGGCGATCACGCTCGTGCACAACGAGACGTCCACGGGGACGACCTATCCCGCCGCCGAGGTCGGCCAGATCGCCCGCCGGGTGGGCGCCCTGTTCCTCCTCGACACGGTGTCGTCCATCGCCGGGATCGACGTTCGCACCGACGAATGGGGCGTGGACCTGAACATGACGGGCTCGCAAAAGTGCCTGGCCGCGCCGCTCGGCATGGGCCTGGTCGCCGTGGGCGCACGTGCGTGGGAGGCCATGGAGCGGCGCAAGCGCCCCGCGACCTCCTACACCTACGACCTGATGCGCTGGAAGGAATGGTGGATTCCCGTCTCGCGAGGCGGCAAGGTGCCCGACGGGATGGGACGGCGCCAGCCCGTCTCGATTCCCACGCACCTGACGTCGGCGATGCAGGTCGCGGTGCGACTGATCCTCGAGGAGGGCCTGCCCCAGCGCTTCCGTCGTCACGAGATCGCGGCGAGCGCGCTCCGCGCCGGTGTCATGGCGATGGGCCTCGACATGTTCCCCGACCCGTCGCTGTGGTCGAACACCGTGGCGTCGATCAAGGCGCCCAAGGACGTGGAGACGGGAGCCGTCGTCCAGCGGATGCGCGATCAGTACGGCATCCTGATCGGCACCGGCCTCGACAAGATCCGCACGACCACGCTGCGCATCGGGACGATGGGGATGACGGCCAGCCCGCACTACGTGCTGCCGACTCTCTCGGCGCTCGAGCTGGCGCTCCGCGATCTCGGTTACAAGGCCGATCCCGGTGCGGGGCTGGCTGCGGCGCAAGAAATCTTCGCGAACAACTCGTAGCGGGCATGACCGACGCGCTGATCTCGGTCCCCGACGACTTTCCGACCGTCTTCGACGGCACGCCCGCCCACGCACGTGCGAAGAAGCTCGGCGAGGTGAAGGTGGTGACCGCGGCCGGCGCCAATCAAGAGGACGAGCTGATCCGTCGGATCGATCGCGCCCGAGTGGCCATCAACATCCGCGCCCACGCGCACTTCACCGAAGGCGTCTTCGCGTCCTGCCGACATCTCAAGATGGTCTCGATCTGGGGCACCGGCACCGACAACGTCGACCTGGCCGCCGCCGGCCGACACGGCGTCACCGTCTGCAACACCCCGGGCGTCAATGCGAACGCGGTCGCCGAGCACGCACTGGCACTGATGCTCGCCACCTCGCGCAAGATTCCCCGCATCGATCACGAGATGCGCGAGGGCAAATGGCCGCGCGAGATGCTGACCCAGCTCCTCGGCAAGACGCTGGGCGTCTTCGGCGTCGGCGGCATCGGCGCCCGCGTGGCCGAGCTCGGCCGGGCCATCGGCATGACCGTGCTGGCCTGGAGCCTTCAGGGCGATACGAAGCGGATCGCGGCGATGGGCGCGCGGCCGGCGAGCAAGGACGAGATCCTGCGCGAGGCCGACGTGGTCTCGCTCAACTTGCGCCTCATTCCCGAGACGCGTGCGTTCCTCGGCCGGAAGGAATTCTCGACGATGAAGCGCACGGCCATCCTGATCAACACCGCGCGGGGCGCGCTGGTCGAGCGTGACGCGCTGGTCGACGCGCTGCGCAAGGGCCAGATCGCGGGCGCCGGGCTCGACGTGTTCCACGACGAGCCGATGAAGGCGGGTGATCCGCTGCTCACCCTGGACAACGTCGTGCTCTCGCCCCATCACGCCGGCCAGACGCCCGAGGTCATCCGCGACGGCCTGCTCCGGGCCGTCGAGAACATCGAGAACTATCTCAAGGGCTCGCCCACGGATGTCGTCGTCGCGCCCGTGAGGTAGTCGCCGCTCAGGCCCCGCGCGGCCTGGGCACGAACGTCAACTCGGTCACTCCCTGCTCCGTCGTTGACGACTCGATGTTGACGGTCTGCGCGAGCAGCTTGAGGATCCGGCGGTTGTCGCTCAGGGTGTCGGCCCGGAACCGGTGGATGCCCCGTTTGTCGGCAGCATCGACGATCGCCTCCAGCAGCCGGCGGCCCAGCCCCTGGCCTTGCCACGAGTCCTCCACGACCAGCGCCACCTCGGCCACGCCGTCGGTGTCGGTCGGCTCATAGCGCGCGACGCCGAGGAGACGCGCGCCCTCCGCACCGTCGACCTCGGCGACCAGCGCGAGCCGCTGCTCGTAGTCGACCTGCACGAAGCGCGGATACCACTCCTCGGGCAGCTTCCGCCACGCGCGGAAGAATCGCTGGAAGACGGTCCTCGTGCTGAGTCGCTCGAAGAGCTCGCGCAGCCCGGCTTCGTCGTCGGGCCGGATCGGCCGGATGCGCAGCGTCGCGCCCCAGTCGACCAGGATGGTGTGGATCAGCTCCCGCGGGTATCCCGGTGGATCGCCTCCAGTCGCAGCGCGTCGCGCGGACATAGCTCACCCTCCCGACCATTTCGATGCCGGGAGGGTGAACCAGGATTCACCACGGGTGTTTCCGGTACCACTCGTAGATCTCTTCGCCTGTCGTCAGCCACACGCCCTTCTGCTTCCTCATGTAGTCGTACACCGCCTCGAAGTACTTGATCCGGTGCGGGACGCCCGAAATATAAGGATGCACGGCCAGCGCCATGACGCGCGGATTCCTGGCGCCTTCGGCGTACAGGCGATCGAAGTAGTCCTTGCAGCGCTGGAGCCACTCCGACGACTCGTGGTGCTGAATGACCATCGTCGGGATGTCGTTGAGCTCGATGGAGTAAGGCACGGAGACGAGCGGCCCCGACGTCGTCCGGATCTCGTACGGCTGATCGTCGTTCACCCAGTCCGAGACGTACTCGATCCCCGCCTCGCGCAGCAGGTCGAGCGTCTCCCACGTCTCGGTGAGCCCGGGCCCGAGCCACCCCTTCGGCTTCCTGCCCGTGAACTTCTCGATGAGCCGCACGGCCTCACGGATGGCCGCGCGCTGATCGGGCAGCAGGTGCATCGCCCCCTGCACCACGCCGTGGCCCATGAACTCCCACCTGGCCTCGAGCATGGCCTGGGCGATCGCCGGGTACGACTCGCACACATGAGCGTTGATCGCCGTCGTCACCGGGATCTTGCGCCTGGTCAACGCCTCGTGAAGCCGCCAGAACCCCACACGCATGCCGTACTCGTGCCACGCCCAGTTCGGCACGTCGGGCATCACCGCCACCCCCTGAGGCGAGGACAGGTACTGCCGCGGCATGCCTTTCTCGATGGACCACTCCTCGATGTTGACGATGGTCCACACGGCGATGCGGGCGCCTTTGGGCAGCTTCCACGGCCGGCGGGACGCGATCGGAGAGTACTCGAAGCGCTCGTGGGGAAGCTTCACGGCAGCGGCCTCCTTCAACATGGGTGTTCGGCGTGGCCTATAGTACAATCCCGGCCCGTGACTCTACCCCCGGCGATCGACATCCATAGCCACTTCTTTCCCGAGCGCTACCTGAAGCTGATCGAGACCGAGGGCGGGGCGGTGGGCGCCCGGATCGACCGGTCGAATCCCAAGGGGCCGTCGATCGTGGTCGGAGGCACCGCCACCGCGCCGCTGAGCTCGGCTTACTGGGACGTGGACGTGCGGGTCAAGGCGATGAATCGCACCGGCGTCGGCATCCAGGCCCTGTCGCTGACGGCGCCCATGACGTACTTCGCCAGGGGTGAGTTCGGCCGGCGCCTGGCCCACACCTTCAACGAAGGCCTCGCCGAAGCGCACACCGCGTTTCCGGACCGGTTCGTCGGATGCGCGACCCTGCCCATGCAGGAGCCGCAAGCCGCCGTGGGCGAGCTCGAGCGGGCGGCCCGCCTGCCCGGCGTCCGCGCCGTCTATATGGGGACGAACGTCGCCGGCCGCGACCTCTCCGACCCGGCGTTCACACCGGTCTTCGAGCGGTGTCAGGAGTTCGAGCTACCCGTCTTGCTGCATCCGCTCACCGTGATCGGCGCCAACGACCGGCTGAAGCCCTTCTACCTGAACAACCTGCTCGGCAATCCGTTCGACACGGCCATCGCCGCCGCCCATCTCGTCCTGGGTGGCGTTCTCGACCGGTTTCCCCGGCTGCACGTGCTCCTGCCCCACGCCGGCGGCGCGATTCCGTATCTCGCCGGGCGCGTGCAGCACGGCCAGCGCGTGCGCCCGGAGAACAAGGACAAGGCCAAGCGGCCGTTCGGGGCCTACCTGCGGCGCTTCACCTACGACACCATCAGTCACTCGCCGGAGGCGCTCAGCTGGCTCATCCAGACCGTCGGCGCCGACCGCGTGATGCTGGGCAGCGACTTCTGCTTCGACATGGGCTACGACCGGCCGCGCGACATCATCACCAAGCGGCTCAAGCTCAAGCGGGCCGATCAGGCGCGCATCCTTCGCGACAACGCCGCCCGCCTGCTGGGGCTCGCCTAGCGATCCTCGAGCCCGCGTGGTGAGCAGCGAGTTCTGGATCATCCAGACCTTCAACGGCCTGTCGTATGGCGCGCTGCTCTTTCTGCTCGCCAGCGGCCTCAGTCTGATCTTCGGCGTCATGCGCGTGGTCAACCTCGCGCATGGCTCGTACTTCATGCTGGGCGGCTACGTGGGGCTCTCGGTGGTGTGGCGGACGGGCAGTTTCGCCGCCGCCGTGCTGGCCGGCGCCGTCGCCATCGGGCTCATCGGCATCGCCATGGAGCGGCTCTTTCTGCGCCGGCTGCCCGGCCAGACGCTCGGTCAGGTGCTGATGACCATCGGCTTCGCGCTGATCTTCCAGGATCTGGCCCTCCTCATCTGGGGCGGCGATCCGTACTCGATCCCGGTCCCACGCTTCCTGCAGGGCGCCGTGCGCGCCGGCGCGCTGTCGTTCCCCACCTATCGGATCTTCATCATCGTCGTGGCCGTCGTCGTCGCCGCGCTGTTGTGGCTGGCCCTCGACCGGACGCGTGTCGGCGCGCGCATCCGCGCCGCCGTCGACGACGGCGAGATGGCCCAGGGCGTGGGCATCAACGTGCCGACGCTGTCCCTGGCCGTCTTCGGGCTGGGCGCGTGTCTGGCCGCCGCCGGCGGCGTGATCGGCGGTGCGTTCCTCGGCGTCTACCCGGGCGCCGACTTCGAGGTCCTGCCCTACGCGTTCGTGGTCGTCATCGTCGGCGGACTGGGCAGCCTTCCCGGCGCGATGGTCGGCAGCCTCCTGGTCGGCCTGCTCGACAACTTCGGCAAGGCGCTCTTTCCCGAGCTCTCGTACTTCACGCTGTTCGCGCCGATGGCGCTCATCCTGGCCCTCCGGCCGACCGGCCTCTTCGGCCGCGCATGACGCGCCGGCGTCCAGGAATGCTGGTCGGCGTGACCGTCGTGGCGGCTCTCGCCGCCGGCGTCGCGCCGTGGCTGCCGTCGTACCCGCTGACGTTGCTGACCCAGGCGATGATCGTCGCCATCCTCGCGATGAGCCTGGACGTGCTCCTCGGCTTCACGGGGCTGCCCTCGCTCGGCCACGCCGCCTACTTCGGCGTGGCCGCGTATGCCGTCGCCATCCTCACCACCGAGCGTCAGAGCGGATTCGTCCTGTGCCTGATCGCCGGTATCGTGACCGCCGCCGTGACTGCCGCGCTCTTCGGTCTCATCGCCATCCGCGCCACCGGCACCTACTTCCTCATGATCACGCTGGCGCTCGGCATGGTCGTCTGGGGACTCGCCTTCCGGTGGGTCTCGCTGACCAAAGGTGACAACGGGATCTCCGGCGTGCCGCGGCCGGACCTCGGATTGCCGTGGAGCCTGTGGGGACCGCTGCCGTTCTTCTACTTCTCGCTGGCCTGTGCACTGGTGGCGATCCTGCTGCTCGGGCTCATCGTCGCCTCGCCGTTCGGCATGAGCCTCAAGGGGATTCGCGAGAGCGAGTCGCGCATGCGGATCCTCGGCTACAACGTCTGGCTGCACAAGTACCTCGCCTTCATCATCGCGGGCACCTTCGCCGGTTTCTCCGGCGTGCTGTGGGCCTACTACAACGGCTTCGTCAGTCCGGTCGACGTGCAGCTCGTCACCTCGGTCGAGGCGCTCCTCATGGTCGCGCTCGGCGGCCCGGGCACGCTGCTCGGCCCGGCCGCGGGCGCCGCCATCATCGTGTTCCTCAAGAACTTCGTGAGCGTGTACACCAAGCGCTGGCTGTTGATCCTGGGCGCCGTGTACATCGGCGTCATCCTCTTCGCGCCGCGCGGCCTGGCCGGCGCCTTCCACAGGAGGTCTTCATGAGCCGTCGCACCATCGCGGTCCTCGCTCTCGCTACGTTCCTTCTCGCCCTCGTCGCCGGGCTCGGCACTGAAACCGCGCGGGCGCAGGGCGGTCCCATCAAGATCGGATTCCTGTCGCCGCTGACCGGCGCCGCGTCGGCGCTGGGCAAGGACATGCTCAATGGCACCGAGCTGTACCTCGACGAGATCGGCCGGCAGGTGGCCGGCCGGAAGATCGAGCTCATCGTCGAGGACACCGAGGGCAATACCCAGACGGCGCTCACCAAGGCGCGGAAGCTCGTCGATCAGGACCACGTCCACATCCTGAGCGGCGGCCTCCTCGCCTCGACGGGCTACGCCATCCATCCATTCGCCGAAGCCCAGAAGATCCCGACGACGTACCCGGTGATGTCCTCCGACGACCTGACCCAGCGCAAGCCGGCCAAGTGGGTCGTGCGCACGGGCTGGAACTCGAGCCAGTCGACGCATGCCCTCGGGGATTGGGTCATCAAGAACACGAAGTACCGGAAGGTCGCGGCCGTGGCCGCCGATTACGCGTTCGGGTGGGAGTCGGTGGGCGGCTTCCAGCGCACGTTCGAGGAGGGCGGCGGCCAGATCGTCCAGAAGGTGTGGATCCCGCTCAACACCAACGACTTCGCCCCGTTCCTCTCGCAGGTCAAGCGCGACGCGGACGCGGTCTTCGCGGTCTTCTTCGGCAAGCTCGCGCTCCAGTTCATGAAGGAGTACGAGAGCAACGGGCTCAGGGGCCGCGTGCCGCTGCTCTCGAACGGCACGACCGTGGACGAGTCGGTCCTCCCGCAGATGGGCGACGAGGCCCTCGGCACGATCAGCACTCTCCACTACTCGGCGGCGCTCGAGAATCCCACCAACCAGCGGTTCGCGAAGGCGTTCGAGGCGAAGGCGGGCAAGATCCCCTCGTACTACGCGGAGACCTGCTACACCAACGCGCGCTGGATCACCGAGGCCATCAAGGCGGTCGGCGGCAAGGTCGAGGACCGCGAGGCGCTGCTGGTCGCGCTACGCAAGGTGGAGCTGAAGGACTTCCCGCGCGGCCCGGTGAAGATCGACACCTTCGGCAATCCCGTCCAGAACGTCTACATCCGCAAGGTGGAGAGGGTCGGCGGCAAGCTCCAGAACACCGTGTTCTTCACCTACCCCAACGTCAGCCAGTTCTGGAAGTACAACCCCGAGGAATTTCTAAAGTTGCCGCTCTACACGCGGGACTATCCGCCGTGCAAGTCCTGCTGACAGCGCTCGTGCTCGTGGTGCTGGGCGCCGGGTCAGCCGGCGCCCAGGCCGAGCAGGTCGTGACGCTCGAGACGCGGCCCGGCCAGTCGATCCGCGTCCTCGTCCAGCGGCCCTCCGGGCGCGCGCTGGGCAGCGTCGTCCTCATCGCCGGCGGTCACGGCAATCTCGAGATCGCCGCCGACGGCAGCCTCGGCTGGGGCGCGGGGAACCAGCTCGTGCGGACGCGGAGCCTCTACACCGTGGCGGGCTTCGTCGCGGCCGTCCCCGACATCGCGCCGGAGTTCAAGCGGCCGGGCGGGGCCGACGAAGGCTACCGCTCGACGTCAGGCCACGCCCGTGACCTCGGTGGGGTCATCGCGTATTTGCGTCCGGAGGCGCCGCCGGTCTGGCTCATCGGCACGAGCCGGGGCGCCATGTCGGTCGCCAACGCCGCTGCGCGCCTTTCCGGCTCCGAGCGGCCCGACGGGATCGTCATCACGTCCGGATTGTTGATGTCGCATCGGGGCGACTCGCAGTCGGCGCAGACCACCGTCCGTGGGCTCAACCGGATCGCCGTGCCGACACTGCTCGTGGGTCACGAGCTCGATCAGTGTCGATTCTCGCCCGTCTCCGACGCCGTGGCCTTCCGCACGCTGCTGACCGGCGCCCCGCGCGTCGACGTGAAAACGCTCAGCGGCGGGATCTCGGAGGGGCCTCCCTGCGAGGCCCGGGCGTACCACGGCTTCAACGGCATCGACCAGGAGGTCGTGGACCTCGTGACCGCATGGCTGAAGACCAACACGCCCTCGCGCTGAACGGAGTCAGCAAGGCCTTCGGCGGGTTGCGGGCCGTGGACGCGGTCACGCTGGCCGTGCGGCCGGGCGAACGCCGCGCCTTGATCGGACCCAACGGCGCTGGCAAGACAACCCTCTTCAATCTGATCTCGGGCGAGCTGCCCGTCACCTCCGGCTCGATCCGTCTCTTCGGGAGGGACGTCACCGGCGTGGCGGCGCACCGCCGCGCGGCGCTCGGCCTGGCCCGCACGTTCCAGATCACGAACCTCTTCCGCACGCTCACCGTCCTGGAAAACTGCCTGCTCGCCGTCCAGGCGCTCGAGTCGACCAAGTTCGTGATGCTGCGGCCGCTGGGGCGCTATCGTGGTCTCGCCGACCGCGCGCGCGCGGCGCTCGGATCGGTCGGCCTCGGCGACCGCGCCGGCACGGAGGTGCGCCACCTCTCTCACGGCGAGCAGCGTCAGCTCGAGATCGCCCTCGCGCTGGCCGGACGGCCACGCGTGCTGCTGCTCGACGAGCCGTGCGCAGGGTTGTCGCCGGCGGAGTCGCACATGATGGCCGACCTGTTGCGCCGGCTCGATCCCGCCATCACCGTTCTGATCATCGAGCACGACATGGACATCGCGCTCGAGATCGCCCACCACGTGACCGTGCTGCACTACGGCCGCGTCATCGCCGACGGGCTGCGCGACGAGGTGAAGGCTAACCCGCTGGTGCGCGAGATCTACCTCGGGGCATGAGCGACAGCGGGCGATCCGTCCTCGAGGTCCAGGACGTCCACACGTATTACGGCGAGAGCCACGTCCTCCACGGGGTGTCGCTCACGGTGGCTGCCGGTCAGGTCGTGACGATCCTGGGCCGCAACGGGATGGGCAAGACGACGCTGATCCGCTCCGTCATCGGCTTCACGCCGGCCCGGCGCGGCAGCATTCACTTCAAGGGCCGCGACGTGACGCGGTGGCCACCCTTCCGCACGGTCGAGCTGGGGATGGGCCTCGTGCCACAGGGGCGGCGCGTCTTCCCCTCGCTGAGCGTGCGCGAGAACCTCGAGGTCGCCGGCCGCGGCAACGACGGCGGCTGGACCCTCGAGCGCGTCTACAGCCTCTTCCCACGCCTGAAGGAGCGTGCCGTCAACCGGGCGAACAAGCTCTCCGGCGGCGAGCAGCAGATGCTCGCCATCGGCCGCGCCCTCATGACCAACCCCGAGCTGCTGCTGATGGACGAGCCGACCGAGGGCCTGGCGCCGCTGCTCGTCCGCGAGGTCGGCGCGACCATCGCGCGCCTCAAGCGTGAGGGGCTCTCGATCCTGCTCGTCGAGCAGAACCTGCCCATGGCGTTGAGCGTGGCCGACCGGGTGCACGTGCTGAGCCGCGGCCAGATCGTGCACTCCTCGACGCCCGAAGAGCTGGCCAAGAACCACGAGGTCCAGTCACGTTATCTCGGGGTGTAGCGTGGCGGATGCGGGACAAGAGGAGGTTGGAATGAATCGCCGCTCGTTCCTCACGGGCTCACTGTCGCTCGCCGCTTTGCCGCTCGCTCGCCCGGCTGCCGCCGCCGAGTCGATTCGCGTCGGCTACATCGGCCCACAGACCGGCATCTTCGCCCAGGCCGGCAAGGACATGCTCGACGGCTTGAAGATGGCCTTCGAGCAGGTCAACTACCAGGCGGGCGGTCGGAAGATCGAGCTGATCGAGGAGGACACCGAGGGCAATCCGGCAACGGCCCAGGCCAAGTACCGCAAGCTCGCGCAGCAGGACAGGATCCACGTCCTGACCGGCGTCCTCCTGTCCAACATCGGCTACGCGCTGGTGCAACCGATCGAGCGCGACAGCCTGCCGTCGCTCTTCCTGACGACGCCCGACGACCTCACCAAGCGCCGGCCGACGAAGTGGATCCTGCGCTCGAACTTCAGCGCGAGCCAACCCATGCACGCCCTCGGCGACTATGCGGCCAAGACCCTCAAATACCGGCGCGTGGCCGTCATCGCCATGGACAACCCCTTTGGCCACGAGTGCAGCGGCGGCTTCCAGCGCGTCTTCGAGGACGCGGGCGGGCGAGTCGTCCAGAGGATCTGGGTGCCGCTCAACGCGCTGGATTTCGCGCCGTATCTCACTCAGCTTCCCCGCGACATCGACGCGGTCGTGCAGGTGTTCGTGGCCGGCCAGGCGGTGCGCTTCGCCAAGCAGTACGCCGAGCAAGGCCTCAAGGAGCGCCTGCCGCTGATCGGCATCGGCGTTTTCACGGACGAGTCGGCGTTGCGCTCGATGGGCGACGAGGCGATCGGCATCGTGACGTCGCTCATCTGGGCGCCGACGCTCCAGACCCCGGCCAACCAGACCTTCATGAGGCTGGCGGAAGCCAAGGGCAAGAACCCGCCCGCGTACTTCACCGCGGTCATGTACAGCGCCGGCCGCTGGATCACCGCGGCGGCGAGCGCGCTCGAAGGTCAGGTCGAAGACCGCGCGCGCTTCCTGGCCGCCATCCGCCGGGCCAGTGAGACCACGCCCGATCCGCGCGGGCCCATCACGCTCGACGAGTACGGCAATCCCACGCAAAACGTGTACATCCTCAAGGTCGAGCGCGTGAGTGGAAAGCTGCAGAACACCGTGATCCATACCTACCCGATGGTGTCCCAGTTCTGGACGTACAAGCCCGAAGAGTTCCTGAAGATGCCCGCCTACGATCGCAACTACCCGCCGGTGAAGCCGTGAAGAGTCGGTGGTTTCTATGAAGCCGTTCGACTTCGACCGGCTGCTCGTGGCGGTCGCCCTCGCGCTGCTGCTGCTCACGCTCGGCGCGGCAAGGCCGGGCGAGGCGGCGCCGGGCAACGATGGGTTCATCGAGGGCTATGCTGCCGCCGTCCTCGAGCGGGACTTCGGGCTCGTCGCTCCATCGCTACGCGTGCAGAACGGCGTCATCACGCTCGCGGCTGCCGACGTTCCTCAAGGAGAGCGCGAAAGAATCCGCGAAGCCCTGGCGCGAATCCGTGGGGTAGCGAGGGTCGAGATCAGCGATCAGCCGGTCCCGCCAGCGACCCCGCCGGCCGATGCGGTCCCGGCGCCCTCCAAGCGGGAGCCGCCCCGCGTGCTCACCGAGCTGCAGACAGGCCTGCTGCCGGGCGGGCAGCTCTTCAGCCCGCTCATCGCCGATCCGCGCTGGCCGCACTTCGCGGCCTCGTATCAGTACTACCTGAACGACCGGGATCTCAAGAATGTCGGGGCCGTGAGCTTCGGCGAGACCGTCACGCTCTATCGCGATCGATTCCGCGGCGTCTGGTGGGAGCTGGGCATCCAGGCCGGCGTCTTTGCCGTCTTCGATCTGGACGCCGTATCGAAGGACCTGGTCAACGCCGACTATCTCGTGGCGGCGGTGGTCGGGGCTCGTTACGGCAGCTTCTCGGCGCAGGGACGCCTCTTCCACCAGTCGAGCCACGTCGGCGACGAGTTCCTCCTGCGTAACCGCGTGAAGAACCGGATCAACCTGAGCTACGAGAGCGTCGATCTGAAGGCCTCGTACGATTTCAGCGACGCGTTTCGCGTGTACGCGGGCGGCGGCTATCTCTTCGATCAGGAGCCCACGAACCTGGCGCCGTGGTCCGCCCAGTACGGCGTCGAGTTTCGCAGCCCGTGGCCCGACCGCGCCGCCGGCTGGCGGCCCATCGCGGCCCTCGACGTCCAGAACCGCGAGGAAAACGACTGGCACACCGATGTCTCACTGCGCGCCGGCATTCAGATCGACAGCGTATTGGTGACGCGAAACCTCCAGCTCCTGCTCGAGTACTTCCGGGGCCACTCACCCAACGGGCAGTTCTTCCGGAACAAGCTCGACTACATCGGCCTGGGCGCCCACGTGCACTTCTAGCCGGCTGCGGCGTAGATTTCGGGGTTCCAGCAGCTGGGCTCGATGATGAACACGCGTGACGACATCATTGCATCCAGCGCACGACGCCGGCCACGCCGTCGACGGCCACCGTGGCGCCGTGCGGGATGCGCCGCGTGGCGTCGGCAACGCCGAGGACCGCGGGGATGCCTCGCTCACGCGCGAGCGAGGCGAGATGCGAGGTGCTGCCGCCCAGCTCGGCCACGACGCCGGCGACGCGTGCCAAGACCGCGGTCAGCGCGGGCCCGGCCACCTGCGTGACGAGGACCTGGCCCGGCTCGACGTGCTCGAGGTCGTGCTCGCTGAGCACGATGCACGCCTTGCCCGCACCCCAGCCCACACCGGCGGGCTGACCGCGCAACGCCGGGTGGCGCAGCCACAGCGCATCGGGCGCCGGCGCGGGCTCGATGCGCAGCGGGCGCGCCTGGAGGATCTGCAGTCCGGCGTCGCCGAGCGCCCACTCGACCTCGACCGGGCCACCGAGGAGAACGTCCGCTTTCATGGTCAAGCGCGCGAGCTCGATCGCCTGAGCCGCGTCGAGACACGGTGCGTCCACGAGCTCGCGCGCGACGGCGTGCGGTCGCGGCCCCTCATTGCCGGCGCGAACGAGCCGGTCCTTGCGGCCGGGCTCCACGCCGGCCAGCGTACCGTCGCGCCGCACGACGAAACGGTCGGGCACGACCTCGCCCTGAGCGACTGCGGAGCCGAGGCCCCACGTGCCGGTGATCAGCACGTCGCCCTCGGCGGTGCGGCTGAGCGCGCCTCCGGCGGCGCGCGCGGGAACCAGATCCTGGATCAGCACGGCCATAGCGGTCGCGGCCGGATCCACGCCGTGCGTTTCCATGTAGTGGAGCGCGCGCGTCGCCCACAGCGCGGCCCAGCACGCGCGGACGGCGGTGATCAGGTCGGCGTCGGTCCCGATGCCCAGAAAGGTATCGAACTGGCCCGCGAACGATGCGGACGGGGTATCCTCCAGCAGCGCTGATGAGCGCACGGCCACGAGCGCGCCCGGCTGCGCGGTGACACGCGTCCAGGCATCGCTCAGCGCCGCGGCCACGTCAGGCGCGAGCGGCACGCGCTGGAAGGCGAGCCTCACCTCGAGCGCCAGTCGACGCTGCTCGAAGCCGTCGGCGGCCACGACACGCCGCGCGCTCTCTTCCACGCCGGCGGCCGCCAGCTGCGCGCGATACACGGCGGCGGTCAGGCACACGCCGTCGGGAACCGGCAGACCGCTCCGGCGCAGACGTGCGAGCGTGGCCGTCTTCGGGCCGACCCGATCGGGCGCCGTGTCAGACGAATGGGCGAGATCGACGACGTAGCCGTTCATTTCTGGCCGACTATATATCAGGAGACGCCATGACCGACCTGAGGCTCGCCATCCGTGATCTCGTCGTCGCCAACCGAATCCTGGCCAACGAGGACGTCGTCGACGCGTACGGCCACGTGAGTATCCGCCACCCGGCCGACCCCACGCGGTACCTGCTCGCGCGCTCGCTCAGCCCGGAGCTGATCGAGCGCGACGACATCATGGAGTTCGAGCTCGATGGCACCCCGGTGGGCGACACGCGCCAGCCCTATCTCGAGCGCTTCATCCACGGCGCGATCTACGAAGCGCGGCCCGACGTCCAGGCCGTCGTGCACGCCCACGCCGAGGCAGTGCTGCCCTTCACGATCACGCCAACGCCGCTGCAACCGGTCATCCACTCGGGCAGCTTCATGGGCGTTCACGTCCCGGTGTGGGACATCAGGGACGATTTCGGCGACACCAACCTGCTCGTCGCCAACATGGCGCACGGCCGTGACCTGGCGCGATGCCTCGGCGCCGACAACGTGGCCTTGATGCGCGGCCACGGATTTGCCGCGGCGGCGCGCTCTCTCATCGAGGTCGTCCGGATGTCCGTGTACGTGCCGCGCAATGCTCGGGCCCTGCTGGCGGCGACGGGACTCGGTCCGGTCAAGGCGCTGTCGCCGGGCGAGATCGCTGCCCGCGCCGCCGGCTACCAGCCGCACTCACCGGAAACGTGGCGGGCGTGGGAATACTGGGCCAGGCGCGCTGGCTGCGGCCATATGCTGGCCAGGCGGCCCGTCAGGTCCGCGACGAAATCCAGGCGGTGATTCACCCCTCCGGCACGATGACGAGCCGGAGCACCCGCTCGGGCGCGCGCTCGTAGTCGGCGAAGGCGGTGGCCACCCGCTGGAGTGGGTACTCGGCAGTGACGAACGGCGCGAGATCGATCGCTCCCGAGGCGGCCAGCGCGATGCACGGCTCGAAGTCGCCGCTGGTGAGCGCGCGCGCTCCGTAGATCGTCAGCTCCTTGTAGTACACCGGGAACGTCGTGAACCCTTCCACGGGCCGATGGCTGATGGCGTAGAGCAGCAGCCGACCGCCCGGGCGAAGCATCTGCATCGAAAGCGCCAGCAGCTCGGAGCTGCCCGCGGTGTCGATGACGACATCGGCGCCGTCCCCGGCGGTCAGCCGCCCGACGGCGGCGGCCGTGTCCTCGCCACCGCCCAGCACGTGATCCGCGCCGAAGCGCCGGGCGAGATCGAGCTTCCACTGGCTACGCGAGACGCCGATCACGCGATGCGCGCCGGCCAGCTTCGCCAGCTTGGTGTGGAGGAGTCCGGTGGCGCCCTGCCCCAGCACGACCACGGTATCGCCGGCGGCGATTCCGACGCGCTGCTGGGCGTGACGCACGGTCGCCATCGTCTCGATGAGCGTCGCCGCGGCCAGCGGCAGGTGCGGCGGCAACGGGTGGACGTAGCGCTCGGGGAGAGCGACGTGCTGGGCGAGCGTACCGTCCATCTCGCGGCCGAGCAGTCCGGCATTGCGGCAGAGATTGCCCTGTCCGCGCCGACAGCAATCGCACGAGCCGCACGCGATGATCGGATCGATGACGACGCGCTGGCCAGCGGAGAGCCGCCGGACGTCGGCGCCGACGGCATCGACGACGCCGGTCGCTTCGTGGCCCATCACCCGCGGGTATTGCACGCCCGGATGGTGGCCGGTGTAGATCGCGAGATCCGTGTGGCAGAGGGCCGTCGCCGCCACGCGCACGAGCACTTCGCCGCGCCCGGGCGCCGGCACCACACGGTCGACCAGTGCGAAACGATGCGGAGCATCGAGGACGGCCGCGCGGCTAGTGAAGCTCATCGAGGACTGTGGCTCATCGAGGGCTGTAGACGCTCATTCGCGACTCACGTGAATGGGGAGGTATCGGAGGGGGCGTCTCGCCCCCTCTGATGTGATCGATCACATGACGACGGTGATTTCTTCGACCGGGAAGTTGGAGATGATCTCCGTCCGATCGGGGTGGACGATCAGCATCTCCTCGATCCGGACGCCGAACTCGTACTTCTTGCCGTGCTGGGTCTCGAGCGCGAAGACCATGCCCGCCTTGATCTCAAGCGGATGGTCCAGCGACCAGATCCTCGAGATGACCGGCGGATCGTACTGCGCGACACCCAGGCCGTGGCCCCACAGATTGGCCGCCGCCTGGTCCTCTTCGTCGTAGCCCCACGCTTCCTTGGCCGACGGCCACTTCAGCGCGATGTCGCGCGTCGTGACGCCCGGCCGCACCGTGTTGATGGAGTCGTAGAGCCACTTGAGCCCGGTCGCGTAGTAGTCCTTCATCTCCTGCGTCGGCTTCTTGCCCACGCAGTACGTGCGGTAGTAGCACGACTTGTAACCGTTCCAGGTGAGCGCAGCGAGGTCCATGAAGACGATCTCGCCCGGCTTGATGATCCGGTCCGAGAAGTTCCGCCAGTTCGGCCACGTGTTCGGCCCCGACGAGACGATGACGTCCTCGACGTCCTCCATGCCCGGGATGCGGTAGAGGAATTCCATGATGTGAGCGGTCACCTGGTTCTCGGTGAGGCCGGGCTTGAGGAACCGCATCGTCTCCCAGTGGGCGGCGTCGCCGATGGCCCCGACGATGCGCAGGCACTCCTGCTCGTCCTCGTTCTTGATGGCGCGCGCCTCCATCATCGCCGTCATGCCGTCGGCCCACTTGACCTTCGACTCCTGGAACTGGTTGATCATGTTGATATCGATGAAGTCGACGCCCAGCATCGTGTCAGCGACCTGGTAGCGGTTCATCTCCTTGACGATGGCATCGGTGAACTTCTTCACCTGCTGCTTGGACGCCGGCCCCGCCGCGCCCTTGATCCATGCGTAGGAGTAGCGGATGTTCTCCTTCGGAATCCAGGGCGCGTGGCGCTGGATCTGGAAGCCGATGTCGCCCTGCTCGAAGAGCACGGGCGGGCCGTCGCCGCAGAGCAACGCGTAGCGCAGTCCAGGCTTGAGCCGGTTCCAGCCAGGCGTGAGCGTGCTCGTCACGTAGCGCACGTTCTCGTCGTACATCAGGAGCAGCGCGCCCAGATTGTGGGCCTTCATCCGCTCGCGCGCGCGCTCCAGCCGATACTTGCGCAGGCGGTCCCAGTTGACGCGCTGTTGCCAGTCCACTCCCACGGTGCCGAAGTTCGCCATGGTGCCCCTCTCGCTTACTGCCCGTTCAGCGTCTCGATGACCTTGACGACGACCGCGAGATCTTCGCCGCCGTGGCCCGCCTGCTGCACGGTCGCGTAGAGGCGCTCGGCCACGTCGGTCAATGGCAGCGCGGCGCCGGCGGAGCGGGCCGCGTCCTGGATCAGGTGCAGGTCCTTCATGAACAGATCGAGCTTCATCTGGGGAGGAAAGTCGCCCTTGACGATGAGAGGCCCGCGGACTTCGAGCATCCGCGACGCTGCGGCGCTGGTCGTCAGCACGTCGAGGACGAGCGCGGGGTCGAGACCGGCCTTCTTCACCAGCGTGAGTGCCTCGGCCGCGGCCGCGCTGTGCAGCGCGACGAGGAGGTTGGCGGCGAGCTTCACCACCATCGCGTGGCCGGCCCGCCCGACGTAGACCGCGCGAGGCAGGATCGTCTCCAGCACGGGACGCCAGCGCTCGTAGACCGCGCGATCGCCTCCGACGATGACGATACCGTCGCCGCGGGCGACCTGAGCGCTGGTACCGCTGATCGGACAGTCCAGGAAGCCGCGTCCCCGCGTCTCGGCTTCGCGCGCCAGACGCTCGGTCAGCGCCGGCGAGATCGTGCTCATCTGCACCACGACCTGGCCGGGGCGTGAGCCCTCGAGCACGCCGCCGCGGCCAAGAATCGCCTCTTCCACGGTGGCGAGCGACGGCAGCACGGTGCAGACCATCTCCGATGCGCGGGCGACCTCGGCCGGCGAGGCCGCCGACTTGCCGCCACGGGCCACCACGGCGCCCACCTTGTCGGGCAGGACGTCGTAGCCCACGACCTGATGGCCGCCCGCCAGCAGGCGCGACGCAATGGCGTGCCCGAGCAGCCCCAGCCCTACGATTCCGACGGTGGCCACCTTTCCTCCTGTTCGAGCGCCGGCTTCGCCGGCGCAATCCCCCGCTCTGGGGGAGGTCTCGGAGGGGGCCGTAGAGGCCCCCTCCGACGTTAGCAGTATCGGCAGGGCGGGAAGTCGCGCGAGTACACCGGATTCTTCAGATAATCGTCCGGCTTGTAGGGCCCGAACTGCGACACGTTGGGGAACGTGTGGACGACCGTGTTCTGCAGACGGTCGCCCACCTTCTCGACCTTGCGTACGTAAACGTTCTGGATCGGGTTGCCGAAGTCGTCGAAGCGAATCGGCCCCCGCGGCGCGTCGGACAGGTCGGCCTTGCGAAGCGCGGTCAGGAACTTGTCGACGTTCTCGATGTCGCCTCCGGTCGCCTCGAGCGCCGCCTTCAGCGCCTGGCCGGCCACGTACATGCCCTCGGAGTAATACGACGGCACCTGCCGGTACTTCGCCTCGTAGGCGGCGGCGAATTTCTTGTTGGCCGGCGTCTGCAGAGCGGCCGAGTAGTGCAGCGCGGTCACCACGCCGAGCACCTCGTCGCCCATCGTCCGCAGCACGTGCTCGTCGGTGAAGGTGCCGCCGCCGATCAGCGGGATGCGCTCCTTCAGGCCGGCGTCGGCGTACTGCTTCGAGAAGCGCAGCGCGTCGGCGCCGGAGAACACGCAGTACACGGCATCGACGTCGCGCCGGAGCTGGGCCAGATACGGGCCGTAATCGGGTGTGTTGATCGGGGACCAGAGCTTCTGCACGACCTGGCCGCCGGCCTCCTCGAAGGTCCGATGGAAGCCGGCCGCCACCTCCCAGCCGAACGCGAAATCGTACCCGATGATCGCGATCTTCCTGTACTTGAGGTTGTCGTACGCCCACTTGCCGAAGGGGTGCGAGGGCTGCGAGCTGGACCAGCCAGTGCGAACGATGTAATTGCTGCGCTTGCGCTGCGTGATGTCCTCGGAGGAGACGATCGGGAACACCGTCGGGACCTTCTTGCCGTCGACGTAGGGCGCGATCGCGTAGCCGATGGCCGCGCTGATGGGGCCGACGATGACGTGGACGTTCTGACTCTCCACGAGACCGCGCGCCTTCGTCAGCCCGGTGGCCGGCTTGCCCTCGTCGTCCTCGGTGATGAGCTTCACCTCGCGGCCGGCCAGCCTGTACTTGTGCTCGTCCAGGTACATCTCGAAGGCGTTGGCCATGTCCTTGCCGTTGGGCGCGAACGGTCCGGTGAGCGAGACGATGAATCCGACCTTGATCGGCGCCTTCTGGGCCGATACGTCGGCGACGAGGATGGTGGCGAGCGCGCCGAGCGCCAGGAGGACGAGGCCAAGGCTCTTGCGCATGCAGATCTCCTTTGGTTCGAGCATCAGGTCCACGAGGCGGAACGGGCCGTATCGGTCGCCAGCAGCAGCGTGGCGACGCTCGAATCGAGGTGACCGCGGTGCATCTCGATGGCGACGACGACCGTCGTCGCGGCGTCCAGGCCGAGCATCCGGCCGTATCATACGCCAGATCGGCCGTAGTAGGATCAGACCGCATGCCCGGTCAGGACCTGCGCTCGTTCGTCGCCGCCTATGACGCCCGCCATCCCGGCGACGTCGTCCGGGTCGGCGAGACGGTCGGTCTCGAGCACGACATCATGGCGGTCGTGCTCGAGTACGAGCGGCGTCGCCGCTACCCGATCTTGTTGTTCGAGAAGGTCCGCGACCACGACATCCCCGTCGTGGCCAACGTCGTGGCCAGCCGGCGGGCGCTCGCCTTCGCCCTGGACGTCGACGAGGGCAGGCTCGCCCACGAGTACGCGCGGCGGATCAAGGAGCGGATCAAGCCCGTGATCGTGCCCGATCCGCCATTCCGCCACCGCGTGAGCACCGGCGACGCCGTCGATCTCGGCGCGTTGCCCATCCCGACCTACTTCCCCGGCGACGCCGGCCGCTACCTGACGGCGGGAATGCTGGTCGCTCGCGACCCCGACACCGGCGTCGAGACCGAGGGCTACCACCGCTTCCAGCTCAAGGGCAGGAATCGCATGGGGGTGAGCCTCCACTCGCGCCGGCGGATGTTCGAGTATCAGCGCCGGGCGGAGGCCCGCGGCCAGGCGTTGCCGTGCGCCGTCGTGCTCGGCCTGCATCCGCTGGTCTCCATGGGCTCGCTCGCCTACCCGCCGCCGGACGTCGGGAAATTCGAGGTGGTGGGTGGGCTCCTGGGCGAGCCGCTCGAGATCGCGCCGTGCGCGACGGTCGACGTCCAGGTGCCGGCCACCGCCGAGATCGTGATCGAGGGTGAGATACTGCCTCACGTCCGCGAGCCCGAAGGTCCCTTCGGCGAGTTCACCGGCTATTTCTCACGGCGCTCCACCGAGCACGTCTTCGTGGCCACGGCGATCGCGCGGCGCGAGCGGCCGTGGTTCCAGTCCATCGGCTCCGGTCGCGCCGGCGATCACATCACGACGCTGGGGCTCATCCGCGAGGCCGAGATCTGGAACGCGCTGAGCCGGACGATCCCGAACGTGACCGGCGTGCACGTGCCGCTCTCGGGGACGTCGTCCTTCATGGCCTACGTGGCGATCAAGCAGGGGCGGCCGGGCGAGGCGAAGCAGGTCATTCCCATCGTGCTCGGAGTCGATCACTACCTCAAGCTCGTCATCGTCGTCGACGACGACATCGACGTCTTCGACGAGTCCGACGTGCTCTGGGCCGTCGCGACACGCATGCAGGCCGATCGCGACCTGGTCACGATCTCCGGCAGCCTCGGCGCGCTGCTCGATCCCAGCGCCGACGAGCGCGGCGTCACCGCCAAGCTCGGCATCGACGCCACCCGTCCCTTCGGCCAGCCCTTCGCCGAGAAGCTCGTGATGGATCCCGAGCGCATGGCGTGGGCGCGCCGTCTCGTGGAGAGACTGTCATGACCCGACGCTACATCGACCTGTCCGTCACCGTCGACGATCGCACCATGAGCCCGCCGTCCACCAGTTTGAAGGTCGAGGTGACGCCGCACCGGCGCGGACCCGGCTTCTGGCAGGTCTCGAGCGTGCATCAGAGCCTGCACACCGGCGCCCACATCGACTCGCCGCTCCACGTCTTCAAGGACGGCATCACCACGGCCGAGATCTCGCTCGACCAGGTCATGGGCGAGGCCATCGTCGTCGATCTGTCGTTCGCCGGCGCCAATCACAAGATCACCGTCGACGACCTGAAGCGCGGCGGCGCCGATCAGGTGAAGAAGGGCGACATCGTCCTGCTCCGGACGGACTGGACCGACAAGATGTACGGCAAGTGGCCCGACTACTTCACCCAGTCTCCCTACTTCCCACCGGAGTCCGCGGAGTGGCTGGTGGCGAAGGGGCCGAAGAACATCGGGTTCGATTTCTTCGAGGAGTACTGCGCGCGCCTGCCCGAGTTCACCTCCGAGGATTTCCCGATGCACCGCGTGATCCTGGGCGCCGGCGTCGTCATCATGGAAGGCCTGACGAGCCTGGGCGCCCTGCCGAAGCGTCGCGTGGACTTCGCCGCGCCGTTCTACAAGATCGCCGGGACGGAAGGCGCGCCGGCGCGGTTCTTCGCCGTCGTCTAGTGTGACGCCCCGGCGGTGAAGGTGGGCGCGGCCACGCCGTCGATGATCACGTCGACGCAGGCCGCCCGGCCCGCGCGCACGGCGCGCTCCAGCGCCGGCGCCAGCTCCGCGGCGTGCTCGACGTGCTCGCCGTGGCCGCCCAACGGTTCGACCACGCGGTCGTAGCGCGTCGGCAGCAGCTCGCAGCCCACGGCGCGCGAGGCGCCGTACTGCTGGAGCTGGAGCTGGTGCTCGGCGTTCCAGCGCGCGTCGTTGCCGACGACGGCCACGATCGGGATCCGGTGGCGCACCGCCGTATCGAACTCGAGCGCGTGAAAGCCGAAGGTGCCGTCGCCCAGCGTGGCGATCACCGTGAGGTCCGGTCGCGCGAGCTTCGCGCCGAGCGCCATCGGCACGGCGCTGCCGATCGATCCGGCCGGGCCGTTGATCAGCCGGTGGCGAGCCTCGAGCCCCGCCTGGCACCACTGGCCGAACTCTCCGCCGTCGCTCACGAGGATGCCGCCCGCCTCGAGCCGCGGCTGGATCGCCGCGCAGACGCGCAAGGGATGGAGCGGCGTGGCTGACGATCGTCTCAGCTCATCCCACGCCGCCGGCGTCGTGCTCCGCGCATCCGCCACCTCCTTCGTCCACGTGCTGCGCTGCCAGACGCGCTCCCCCGCCGCGGCCACGAGCTGACGAACGACGACGCTCGGATTGGCGGCCAGCGCCAGCGCCAGCCGGTCGCTCGACCGCGGCGGCGCCACGTCCACGGCGATGAACCGGCACCGTGCGGTGAAGGCCGGTGGCGCGCCGAAGCGCAGCGTGAAGTCGAGCCGCTTGCCGAGGAGCAACACGACGTCGGCCTCGCCCACGCACCGCGTCGCGCCGCGCAGGCTCGGATCGTTGACGCCGCGCGGGCTCTCCATCAACAGGGCCGGAATCCCGGTCAGCTCACTCAGCCGTTCGATCTCGCTCCAGCGCCGCCCTCGCCCCATCGCCGGGCCCGCGATGATCAGCGGACGCTTGGCCTCGCCGAGGAGGTCGAGGGCTTGATCGAGGAGCACGCCGTCGGTCTCCCGCGACCTGGGCGTCGACGGCGAGGACCGCGGCGCCGCGGTGACCCGCGCTTCGAGGAGATCTCCGGGCAGGCTCAGGTGCACGGGCCCCGGTGGCCACGCCGATGCGAGCGCCAGGGCCCGGGCCATCTCTTCGCCCATGCGCTCTGCGCTCTCGACCAGCCACGCCGCCTTCACCACGGGCCGCGCAGCACCGACCTGATCGATCTCCTGGAACGCGCCGCGCCCGGCCTGGGCGCGAGGCGCGTGGCCGCTCAGCAAAACGACGGGTGACTCCGACATCAACGCGGTGTAGAGCGCCGAGACGGCGTTGAGATGACCGGGCCCGGCCGTGACCAACGCCACGCCGGGCTCTTCCGTCATGCGCGCCCAGCCGTCGGCCATGTGCACGGCGGCCGCCTCGTGGCGCGTGTGGATCAGCGTGATGTCGCGACCGACCGTCGCGTCGTAGACGGAGAGGATCTGGTTGCCGGACAGCGAGAACAGATGGCGCACGCCGGCCGACGCCAGCGTATCCACGAGCAGATCGGCGCCGCGCGATGTCATCGGAGTCGAAGTCTACCTCGATCGCGTGTATCGAACATGCGACATCGACTCCGAGCGGGCGCCGAGTAGAATGCCGGCATGGGAACGTTCCGCGTCGACGCGACGGTGGCAAATCTGGCCGAGCCGTCGTTGCGCGTCACGGTGGCGCTCCTGGTCGATACCGGCGCGACGTGGACCACGCTGCCGGACGACATCGCCGCGCACATCGGCGCCGCGCCGCTCGGGACACGTCGAGTGCGTCTCGCCGACGGACGTGTCGAAGAATGGCCCGCGGCAGCGATTTACATCATCCTGGATGGTCATGAAGGCCCGACGTTCTGCCTGATCGGACCGCGAGGTGGGCCGTCCCTGCTCGGCGCCGTCACGCTGGAGGAGCTCGGCCTTGCCGTCGATCCCGCCGCCCGGCGGCTGGTCCCGGCGACCGGCTACCTGATGTCGCTCGCCGTCTGATTCGCTACTTCGGCCCGCGGAATCCGTAGCGCTCGATGGCCCACGCCTTCTGCTTGAACTTCTGCACCTTGCCCGAGCCCGTCAGCGGGAACTCGGCGACGATCTCCACGTGCTTGGGCACCTTGAAGTTGGCGATCTTCCCGCGGGCGAACTCGACGATCTCCTCCCGGGTCAACGTCTCACCTGTCTTGGGAATGACGAACGCCATCACCGACTCGCCCATGACAGGATCGGGAACACCGACGATGGACACGTCGAGGATCTTGGGGTGGCGCAGGTAGAAGTTCTCGATCTCGGCGGGATAGGTGTTGAAGCCGCCGACGATGATCATGTCACTGAGCCGCCCGGTGATCCTGAGATAGCCCTCCGCGTCCTTGACGCCCATGTCGCCGGTGTGGAGCCATCCCTCGCGGATCTTCTCTGCCGTGGCGTCGTCCTGCTTGTAGTAGCCGAGCATGAGGGATGGGCCCTTGACGCAGACCTCCCCCTCTTCGCCGGCGCCGAGGATCCGGCCGCTCGCGGGATCGACGATCCGGTCCTGGAGCTCCGGCGTCACGCGGCCGACCGTGCTCACCCGCTTGTCGATCGGATCACCCAGGCGGGTGAAGTGCGTGCCGCCCGTCGCCTCGGTCAGGCCGTAGACCACGGTCGCGTCCATGCCGAGCCCGTGCTCGCGATCCAGGATCCGCGTCATCATCTCGATCGGCACGGGAGCCGCGCCGATCGTCCCCGTGCGCAACGAGCGGAGATCGAACTGCTTGAAGCCTGGATGACCGAGGATGGTGATGAACATCGTGGGCACACCCGAGAAGATGGTCACGCGCTCGTCCTGGATGAGCCGCATGGCCGCCTCCGGCTCGAACGCGTCCATCAGGACCTGCGTCGAGCCGGCCAGCGTGTTGGCCACGACGCCGCCGAGCGCGCCGAAGATGTGGAAGTAGGGCACGGCCACGAGGTACCGATCGTCGGCGGTCCACGCGTGCAGGTCGAGATAGACGCGCGCCTTGTACCAGAGCGTGCCGTGCGAGAGCAGGCAGCCCTTGGGGTGGCCCGTGGTGCCCGAGGTGTAGAGCATCTCGGCGGGATCGTCGGGCCCCACGCGGATCCGCTCGAGCTCACCGGACGCCACGCGCGAGCCGCGCTGCTCGACGTCGGCCCAGTCGAGGCAGCCGGGATCGCGCTCGGCGGTCGGGGACGACCTCGCGCACCAGCTCGTTGTAGTTCACGCCGCCCGGCGCGAAGCGGTCCATCATGACGAGCGCCCGGGCGTCCGATTGGCGCAGGACGTACTCGACCTCGAGCGCCCGGTAGCGGCTGTTGCACGTCACCGTCACGGCGCCGATCTTGGCCAGCGCGAAGTTCACGATGTTCCACTCGATGCAGTTCGGCATCCACACGACGACGTGGTCGCCGGGACCGAGGCCCACCGCCAGGAGGCCACGCGCGAAGAGCTCGGCGCGCTCGCGCAGCTCCCGATACCGGACGCGCTGACCGCCGGCGATGACGGCCGCGGCGAGGGGATGATGCTCGGCCGCCTCGTCCAGGATCTGGCCGAGCGTGAGCGGCGTGGCGGCGGTCACGGCTTGTTCTTGCCGAGCCGCTCGAAGAGCTGCTGCGTCTTGCCGAGCGCGGGCCCCAGCTCCTCCTTGCTCATCCCACGCTCCATCGCCGTCTTGAGAAACGTCCACAGCTTCTCGCAGAGCAGCAGCGCCCCGTCGCGGTCGCCGTCGTCGGTGAGGCGCTGGATCAGGGGGCTCCGGGCGTCCACGATTGCCTCGAGCGCGCGGACCAGCGGCCCGCGCGTCTCGTCCTGCCGGTCTGCGCCGACACCCTGAAAGCCGAGCGCGCGCAGCAGCGGGTCGAGCGACTCCTCCCACATGCCGCCGTCGACGCGCCGGATGCCCAGCTTCGTGTAGCCCCACCAGAGCCGGCGCTCCAGCTCCTGCCGCCGCTTCGGCGGAATCCCCTCCTCTGGGATCGTCCCCAGGAGTGTCTCGGCGCGGTCAAGCGCGGCGAGGCACTCCTCCTCCTTGCCCTCCTGCATCCGGCGGATCGCATCGGCGGTCAGCTGGCCGACCTCGCCCCCGAACGTGGCGGCGAGCATCTCGCGGAACGAGGCCTGCAGCGGCAGGGGGCAATCCTCGTCGGCCTGCGCCTCCTGCAGCAGCCGTCGCGCGACGTGGAATTCCTGGCGCTGCAGCAACGCGTTCGCCGCCTCTTCATAGGTCGGCCACAGCGCCCCGCGCGCCGTCCTGAGCGCGTCGCGCAGCGTCTCGTCATTGGCGCCGACGGTGATACCGCTCTCGAACCAGGCGATGGCCGCGCGCAGCGTATCGATCCGCTCGTCGGCGTCGCTGGAGCCGACCTGGACTCGTGCGAGCAGCGCCTGTCCGGCGTGGAGAGCGAGCTGCGCCATGTGACGCTGCCAGGCGGCCCGGTCCTCGGCCGGCGCCGACATGATCGCCTCCTCGAGCGCGCCGCGAGCGCCATCGACGTCGCCCTGCTCCTGCCGGGCCAGGCCGATCAGGCCCCAGAGTCGCGCCGTCTCACCGGCAGAGAGCCCACCCCTCCCGAGCGCGGCGGTGGCCTCGCTCTCGACGAGCGCGTGCTGCTTGCCCTCCCACAGCGCGTAGATCCGATCCGACGGTGACGAGACCGCCGGGCGAGGGGCGGGCTGAGCGGGTGCCGGCGCGGAAGCCGGCGGCGCAGCAGCCACGGGCGGCTCGAAGATCTCGACGGAACCCGCTTCGACGACGTCGGAGTCGACGTCCGCCGGTGCTGGCCGCCATCGCGGCGGTTCGGACGGTGGCGGCGTGGCGAGGGGCTCGTTCACGGGAAGCCGGGGCGCCGGCGCGGATGGTGGAGGTGGCGGCGCCACTGGCGGTGGCGATGGAGGCGAGGCCGCAGGAGACAAAGGTCGGGGCGGAGGCGGAGGAGACGGAGCCGACGGAGGTGCGGGCGGCGGTGGCGGCTGGAGCCGACGGGGCGGCTCGAGCGAAGCCGCCTGAGAACGCAGCAGTCGCTCGATCGGAGGCTCGCCTGATGGAGGCTCGACGGCGGCTGCGGGGGGTCGCAGGAACGGGGACGACGCGGTGACAGGCGGGGTTGGCGTGACGAGCGGCGGCCGTGCCTCGCGCGTGGGCGCGGGCGACGGCGCCGCGCGTGCCTGCGGCGATGGATTGCGCGCCGCGACGGGTCGCCGCGGATGGCGTGGCCGGGTCGGCGCCATCAGCTCGAGCACGCCGAGAACGAGCAGCCCGCAGGCGAGGAAGGCGGCAACGAGGACGAGCGCTTCCTCGCTCAGCATGAGACCTGGACAGGGCCGCGCTCGGCGAGTGAGCGGTAGGCGGCGAGCACGATCGCGAGATCCTCACGGCCGGCGGCGCCGTCCATCTCGTCCGCCTTGCCCCGCGCGATGGCGTCACGAAACGCCGTCAACATTCCCTCGTATCCCCGGGTGTCGCGGCGAAACCAGCGCACGCTCGGACGGCCCCCGCCGCTGACGATGACGAAACGACCGCGGTTGTCCGCGAAGCAGCTGGCCCTCGCTCCCGTCACCGTGGACCATTGAAACTTCGGCAGCCCCGGGGAACCAAGAGAATTGGACACCAGGCCAATGGCGCCGCCGGCCAGCTCCGCCAGGACGGCGACGGCGTCCTCACCGCCCATGTCGACGGTCGCCGGCGGCCGAAGCGCGAACAGCCGGCGTACCGGGCCACCCCACCATCTCAGATTGTGGATGTAATGGATGCCGCCGTCGATCAAAGCCCCGCCGCCCATGCGGTCGCGCTCCAGGCGCCAGCCCGTCCGCCGCGCGAGACCGCGGGCGATCAGATGCAGCTCGCGCAGCTCACCGAGACGTCCGCGCTCGATGAGCGCCCGGACGTGGCGGAACGCCGGCATGAAGTGGAACTGCTCGGCAACCATCAGGACGCGGCCGGCGGCGACGGCCGCCGCGATCATCTCGTCGGCTTCCTCCAGCGTGCGGGCGATCGGCTTTTCGACGAGGACGTGCTTGCCGGCGTCGAGGGCCAGCCGCACGTCGGCGAGGTGGCG
>MNEG01000079.1:1172-14663 GCA_001917585.1 Candidatus Rokubacteria bacterium 13_1_40CM_68_15 | reverse complement strand
AGCTCCTGGCCGTCGACGTCGAAGACGACGAGGTTGTCCCACGCCGGCCAGGCTCGGAGCACGGGGGTCGCCTGCCCGTGGAATGCGCGCAGATCACCACGCTGCAGGTCGGCGGACTCCGCAAGCACGTTGAGCGCCGACACGGTCGAGCGAACGTCGCGCTCGACGGCGAGCGAGAGCGCCCGCGCCGTGTCGAGCAGCGACGTCTCGACGACTGACGTCGTCTGCTCCTCGAAGAAGTACAGCGCGATGGCCGACACCGCCACGGCGGGGATGATGGCGACGACGATCAGGAGAAGGAGGTGCGAGCGGAGCTTCACGATGCCCGCTGGGCGATACGGCCGACCACCTGCGTCATCTCCTCACTGGTGAACGGCTTGGGAAGCAGCGCGACGCCGGCCTGGCGAGCGCGACGCCCGAGACCGCTGTCCAATTCCCCGTGATGAAGAGGACGCGACGGAGGAGGTGTGGCAGGTGTGCCGCCAGGGCGAGACCGGCTCCCGCGATCGGAGCACAGTCGACGCGCTCGTCTTCGAACACGTCGTGCATGAATTCCAGCATGTCGGCGTCGGCGTCGATGCAGAGGATTCGCCGCATCCGTCCTCCTCCCACGAACTCTCGGAGCCGCGGACGACGCGTGATCGCCGCGCGCGCCTCTAGGTGCAACTCTTACACCATATGGCGGCGTCAACGACGGCAGGCACTTGTGACAAATGCGGCGAGTCGACATCCCAGGCACCCGGGTGAACATCCTGGGAGCCAGGGAGGAGCGCCCGGGTCGAGATCCCCCAAGTCAGGGGCACGGGCATTGCACGACGTAATCGGGCAATCAGAATCTCACGAGGAGAGCGTGCAATGAAGACACGACTCATGACTCCGATCGTTGGGCTCTCACTTCTCGCGCTCGCCGTCACGGCATGCGGAACCGCGACCGGGGCGGCGGTCGGCGCCGGCACTGGCGCCGCCGTCGGCGCGGGTACCGGGTATGGCGCGGGGAAGGGCGCACTGATCGGCGCCGGTGTCGGCGCGGCCGGTGGCGCTATCTACGACGTCACCAAGAAGCACTAGGAGGCGACGATGAACAAGACGTGGATCGGATTGGCCGTCGTCGCTGCCCTGGTGGCGGCGACGATCGGTTGGAGCGGGCAGGCGCCCGCGCAGACGAAGACCGATACGCCATCGGCCGCAGTCCCGAGCTCGGCGGCGCCCGAGAAGATCGAGGGCACCGTGACGAGCATCGACGCCAGGAACGGCATGGTGACGCTGCGCGGAGACGACGGGCAGACCCACTCGTTCAAGGGCGATGCGGCGACGCTGAACGACCTGAAGGTCGGCGACAAAGTCACGCTCAACAAGCGGGCTGAAGCGGCACCGAGCCGTTGATCGCCCGGCGGGTGGCCGGCGACTACGCTTCGTGGTCGCCGGCGCCCGCCTCCGCTTCGTCGTCCCATCCCGAGCAGCTTCGCGGTGAGTGTCTTGTTGTTCTTCGTCGCGCGGAGCGTCGCTTCGAGCAGGCGTTGCTCCACTTCCGCCAGCGGCGTGCCGATGCGAACGGAGAGCACCCCCTCCGGCAACGGTGTCGCTCCCGCAATCTCCTCGGGGAGGTCGGCCAGGTCGATCAGGCTCGCGCGGGCCAGGACGACGCCGCGCTCGATCACGTTCTCGAGCTCACGGACGTTGCCCGGCCACGAATAGCCTTCCAGTCTCCGGAGCGCGTCATCGGTGAAGCCATCGAGCCGCCGATTGTTCTTGGCCGCGTACAGGCGCAGGAAGTGTTCGGCGAGCACGCGGATGTCCTCTCGGCGCTCGCGCAGTGGCGGCACGGTGATCGTGATGACGTTGAGTCGATAGTACAGATCCTCGCGGAAGCGCCGGTCGCGCACCATCTGGGCCAGGTCCTGGTTGGTGGCGGTGACGATGCGCACGTCCACGCGGATGGGGCGGGTACCGCCCAGTCGCTCGAACTCGCCTTCCTGGAGCACTCTCAAAATTTTCGGTTGCGTCACCGGAGAGAGATCGGCCACCTCGTCGAGGAAGAGCGTGCCGCCATCCGCCAGCTCGAAGCGGCCTTCTTTCCGGCCGGCGGCACCCGTGAAGGCTCCCTTCTCGTAGCCGAACAGCTCGGACTCCAGCAGGGTCTCGGGCAGCGCCGCGCAATTCACGGCGACACACGGTCCCTGCCGACGCGGCGACCGCTCGTGAATGGCGCGAGCGACGAGCTCCTTACCGGTACCGCTCTCCCCCTGGATGAGGACGGTGGCCGAGCTGTCGGCCACCTGCTCGACCAGCGTCATCATGCGCCGGAACGCGGGGCTGGCGCCGATGACGTCACCCTGCTTCAACAGGGCGTCGAGGCGCTGCTGGAGCGCGCGGTTCTGCTGAATGAGGTCACGGCGCTCCAGCGCCTGGCGGATCACGCGCTGGAGCTGAGCGCGCTGGACGGGTTTGGTGAGGAAGTCGTAGGCGCCGTCCTTCATCGCCTTGACCGCCTCTTCGATGGTGCCGAAGGCGGTGAGGAGGATCACGTCGACATCGGGCGCGATGGCCTTGGCCGCGCGCAGCAGCTCGATGCCCGACAGCCCCGGCATCTTGAGGTCCGTGAGCACGAGATCGACGCCGCCGCCTTGCAAGCGCTCGAGCGCGGCCTGACCGTCGGAGGCGACCACCACGCGGTAGCCCTCGCGGGCCAGCGTGCGCTCGAGGCTCTCGCGCAGCCCCGGGTCGTCGTCGGCGACCAGGATGTTCGCCGGCTCAGGCATGGATCCTCTTGAGCGGCAGCCGGATCGTGAAGCGCGTGCCGCTGCCCGGCCGGCTCGTCCACCGGATCTCGCCGCCGTGCTCCTCGGTGATCTGCCTCGTGATTGACAGACCGAGTCCTGTCCCCTGAGGCTTGGTCGTGAAAAACGGCTCGAACAGGCGCTTCCCGACGTCGTCGGGAATGCCGCCACCGCTGTCGGCGACGGTCAGCTCCACGGCATCGCCGTCCCGGCGGCTGGTGAGCATCAGCTCACCACCGCGCGACAGCGCCTCCAGGCCGTTCTTCACGAGATTGAGAACGGCCTGACGGAGCAAGCCGCGATCGATGTCCATGAGCGGAACGTCTCCATCGGTCTCCACGCGGACGGTGAGACCCTGGCGCGTCGCGATCGGCCGGATGAAGTCCGCCAGCTCGCACACGAGATCGTTCACCGACTCCTCCTCGAAGTGCGGCCGAGGGAAGCGCGCGAAGGTCAGGTACTCTTCGGTCAGCGCATCGAGCGTCTTGACCTGATCGCGGATGGCGGCGACCAGCGCCTTGGCTTCGTCCGTCTCCGACCCGGCCTGACCGCCGACGATGTCCTGGAGGATCTCGGCGTTGAGCTCGATGGCGCTGATCGGATTGCGGACCTCGTGGGCCACCTTGAGAGACAGCCGGCCGACGGTCGCCATCCGCTCGGCCACGAGCAGCTCCTCCTGCGCCGCCTGCAGGCGAGTCAGCGTCCCGGTGAGCTCACTGTTGAGACGCTCCACCTCGGCGCGGGCCCCGCGCTCACGGTCGGCCACGAGACCGAGGGTGACCGCGGGCAACCCGACGAGCGCGGCCAGAATCACCGCCGGCGTCCAGCCCACCCAGGGCGGCATCAGCCACGCCGAGAGCGTATAGAGCCCACCCGCAACCAGCGCGGCGCTCAGTCCCACCCACGGCCCGAAGTAATACGCGTTCACGGCGACGAGCGGGAAGAACAGCAAGTAGAAGAGACTGTCGCCGCCGCCGGTGAGCGTGAGGAGGACGAAAACGAGCAGCAGATCGATCGCGAGCGCGCCCAGGAAGATCGCGCGAGTCGCCCGCGGCGTCACGGTGACGAGCGCGAAGATCCCGACTTTGTAGGCGCCGAACCAGAAGACGAGCGAGTAGAGGTCGATCGCCTGGCGCGGCCGCAGCGGAACGAGCCCGAGCGTGGCGAGACCGCCCACCATGGCGACGGCCAGGAGCACCGCGAACGCGCGCTCGTCGCGCTCCAGCAGCCGGAACACCGCATGCCATCGCTTGCGCTCGGCTGTGGTCACCACGACCTCCGTCGCGACTATAGCACGCGCGCGCAGGCGGGCCGCCGGGGCGGGACATCGTCCGACCACGAGCGCGACGACGCTTCCCCGGACCTCAGGTTTTTCGGCTCTGGCGCCACGCGAGATAGGCCAGCCAGGCGGCGAGGCCGGCGAGCGCGTAGAGCACGAGCCAGCGCTCGACGCGATGGACATCGCGCATGACGCGCTCGAGCTGATCGGTAAAGAGAAACGCGATGCCGAAGCCGATCGGCACGCTGACGACCGCCGCCGCAGCGTCGACGAGCACGAACTTCCAGAACGACAGCCGACAGATGCCCGCGGTGAGAAAGGCGGCCGCCCGGATGCCCATGACGTGCCGCGCAACGAACACGATCTTGGCGCCGTGCTGACGGTACCGCGCCTTGAGCGTCTCCTCGCGCTCGGGGGTCAGCACGCGCCGAACGACCTTCCACTCGAGCACCCGCTCGCCCCAGTGATGGCCGATCGCGTAGAGGGCGACGTCGCCGCCCAGCACGCCGAGGATGCACACCGGCAGCGCGATCCACCAGTGCACAACGTGTTCGTGGGCAAGGACACCGCCGGCGACGATCGCGACCTCCTCCGGAATCGGCAGACCGAGGCCGGCCGCGAACAGCGTGAGGAAGAGTCCGGCGTAGGTGAAGTGCTCGATGAACCCCTGGATCATGGCCTATACTGACACGCGAGTGTCAACGTCGCGCACGCGCGTCGTGCTCCACACCGAGTCGTCGCTGGGACTCGGCGGCCAGGAGATCAGGATCGTCACCGAGGCGCGCTGGCTCCTCGAGCACGGCTGGGACGTGGTCATTGCGTGTCAGCCGGCGAGCCGCCTGCGCGGCGAGGCCTGGGCGGCCGGTCTCTCCGTCGTGACCGTCCGGATGCGCAGCGCGTTCGACATCGCCGCCGTCTTCGCGCTGCGCCGGCTGATCAGCCGGCTCGACGTGGGCATCGTCCACACTCACAGTTCTGTCGACAGCTGGCTGGCCACGGTGGCGGCGCGGAGTACCCGACGTTCCGTCGTGCGGAGCCGCCATGTTTCCATTCCGATCATCCGTCGTCGCGCGCTCGTGTATCGGCTGGCCGATCGCGTGCTCACCACGGGCGAGGCGATCCGGGCGATCGTGATCGCCGCCGGCGTACCGGCCGAGCGCGTGGTCTCGGTGCCGGCCGGCGTAGACACCGCACGATTCCATCCGGGGGTGAGCGGCAAGACGGTACGCGACGAGCTCGGCCTCACCGGCCTCGCGGTCGGTCTCGTGGCCAACATCCGTGGATCGAAGGGCCACAACGATTTCCTCGATGCGGCGCTCGTCGTACGGCGCCGCCTGCCGGCGGCGCGCTTCCTGATCGTCGGCGACGGCGTGGGATTCGACGACGTCCGCCGTCGGGTCCACGATCTCGGGCTCACCAGCCACGTCGTGATGACGGGCTTTCGCCGCGACGTGCCCGAGGTGATGGCCGCGCTCGACGTGCTGGTGCTCCCGTCCACGCGCTCGGAGGCGACGTCGCAGGTCATTCCTCAGGCGCTCGCCGTCGGCACTCCCGTGGTAGCCACGGCCGTCGGCGGAATTCCCGAGATCGTGAAGGACGGCGTGACCGGCCGGCTGGTCCCGCCGGGCGAACCGGCTGCCCTGGCCGCCGCGATCGAGGACATGCTGACCGACGTCGGGCGTGCGCACGCGATGGCGCACGCTGGCCAGGCCCTCGTCCGCGAACGCTTCACCGTCGACGCGATGATGGTGGCAACCACCACCGTGTACGCGTCGCTCATGCGCTGACCGACATCAGCGCGGCGGCGGCTTGCCGGCGGCGGCCTCGGTCGTCCCGTCGGGAAGCGCGACGACCCGGATCCGTACGCGCATGAGGCCCGCGCCGATTCCCCCGAGGCTGCGAGCCGCGCCTTCGGAGAGGTCGATGAGGCGGCCGGCCACGAAGGGCCCTCGATCGTTGACACGCACCTCGACCGTACGTCCATTGTCGAGATTCGTGACCGCGACGCGCGTACCGAGCGGCAACGTCCGGTGAGCAGCCGTCAGCTTGGCCTTGTCGAACACCTCACCGCTGGCCGTCGGACGTCCTTGATGTGGCTCGCCGTACCACGACGCGGTCCCGGTCCATTGCGCACCGAGGAGCGACGGCGGCGACTGGGACGGCGTGCGAACGACGCCCGGTGTCGCGCAGCCCGTGGCCAGAATCGCTGCGAGCCAGAGGCCCTGCCCCCGCGTCGGGGTCGATGCGGTCACGAATCGAGCGTAACAGAGGCCCTGGCCTCACCCGTCTGGTCGTGATCGTCTCGGCAAGCGCCTGAAAAGACTGGGCGTCCGGGAGCCGATCGGCGCGATCGTCTCGGTCGCCGCGCGCGGCTCGTGTGCAGTTGCGTGGACTAGGGAACGGTTCGCGGCTGCGGGCCACCCGATGGAAGCGTGATCGGCGCCGGTGGTGTGACGACCTGAACGTCGGGCGTCATGGTCGGGGGCTGCATGCGGTTGCGGGAATTGATCTCGTCCGGCGGCACACGGAAGCGGTCGTCAGATCCGGGTGGGACTCGGAAGCGATCCTCACGGAGCGCTCCCGAGTCCCCACCCGGCGAAGGGCTAGTGCCCGGCGCCACCGATGGGGACGTCGGCGGCGTTGCGGGCGCTGGCGACACGGCGGGGCCACCGCCTTGGGCAAACGCCGAACTCGCCACCGTCATCACGATCGCGCCGGTCAATAGCCGCTTCATGAACACCCTTGCCGAGCAATCGCGGTGCCAGCAGACGTGGACTCGCCCGTCGATCGGGATGTCCGGAACCACTCGATGGTACCGTGATAGCAAGGACTTCACCGACGTGATCATCCACGCGCTCGCCGTGGACTACGACGGCACCATCGCCCAGCACGGTCAGGTCGGAACGACGACGGCGGCCGCGCTGGCGCGCGTCCGGGAGTCGGGTCGCCGACTCCTGCTCGTGACCGGGCGCATGCTGCCCGATCTTCGCAACGTCTGCCCGGACGTGGACCGGATGTTCGACGCCGTTCTCGCGGAGAATGGCGGGCTGCTCTACCTCCCGGCGCGGCGGGAAGTTCGGACGCTCGGCGATCCACCCGAGCCCGCGCTGGTCGAGGCGCTGCGCCTCCACGGCATCCGCTTCGACCTCGGCAGCTCCATCGTCGCCACCGACGAGGCCTACGCGGAGGCCGCGCTGGCCGCCATCCGTGAGACCGGCGTCGAACGCACGCTGGTCTTCAACAAGGGCTCGCTCATGCTGCTGCCCGGCGGCGTCACCAAGGGCACGGGCCTCCTGGCCGCGCTGGCCACGCTCGAACTGTCGCCGCACAATCTGGCCGGCATCGGCGACGCCGAGAACGACCATGCGCTGCTCGCTCTGTGCGAATGCGCGGTGGCTGTCGCCGACGCGGTCACGGCGCTGCGCGAGCGCGCCGACCACGTCACACGCGGCAAGGGCCCGGCCGGCGTCGTGGAATTCATCGAAGAGCATGTCATGGCCGACGCCGCCCCACTGGTCATCGGGCTGGGCCGCCACCACCTCCCGCTCGGACAGACGGCGGCGGGCGAGCCGGTCACGATTCCGGCGCACAGTACCGGGCTCCTCGTCGTTGGTCCGTCGGCCACGGGCAAGTCGACCCTCACGGGGGTGGTCGTCGAGCGGCTCGTCTACGCGCAGCGCTCGTTCTGTCTGCTCGATCCCGAGGGTGATCACGAGACGCTGGCCGAGCTGGAAGGCGTCGTGGCTCTCGGCGGCAAGTCACGCCAGACCCTCCCCACCTCCGACGAGCTCCGCCAGCTCCTTCGTCAGCCGACGGCCCGTCTGGTGCTCAACCTCTCCGGCCTGACGATGGCCGAGAAGGTCGCCTACGCCACCCAGGCGCTGGGCGCGGTGTCCGCCGTGCGGAGCGCGAGCGGGCTGCCGCACTGGCTCATCGTCGACGAGGCCGATCACATCGCGCCGGCCGAGGGGTCGTCGGCCGCCGACCTCCTGCGTCGGGGACCGGAGTCGTTGATGCTGATCACGCTCTCCGCCGATCGGCTGGCGCCGGAGGTGCGGCGTGCCGTGACGGCGGTGGCCGCCACCGATCTCGAGGCGTTTCGCGCCGCCCTCATCACGCTGAAGTCGGACGGCGCGCCGGTTCGTCGGATTCCCGACGTTGCCGGCGGGCCGCTGACGCGCGGCGAGGCGCTCCTGACACGGCTCGGCGGCGGCGCGGTGCCGGCGCGGTTCAAGGTGGCGCGGCGCGAGGTGGAGCATCGCCGGCACGTGCGGAAGTACGCCGAAGGCGAGCTACCGCCCGATCGCAGCTTCTATTTCCGCGGGCCCCAGGCCACCCTCAATCTGCGGGCGGCGAACCTCAAGCGCTTCTGCGAGCTTGCCGAGGGCGTGGACGAGGCGACGTGGACGCATCACCTGCAGCGCGGCGACTACTCCGCCTGGATGCTGAACCAGATCAAGGACGGCGAGCTGGCCGACGAGGTCGCGGCGGTCGAGCGCGCAGGCGCTGCCCCCGACTCACGGCCGCGGGTGCTCGAGCTGGTGCGCCGTCGCTACTCGGTGTGAGTCGTCACCCGCGAGCGAGGAGCTCGCCGATCCGCTGAGCGACGTCCCGTCCTGACGGTTCGACCGGCACGACCGTCACGTCGCGCGGCGCCTCCCCGACCCCGAGCGCGATGGCGCGCGCCAGCTGGGCCGTCTCTCCGATCGGGCCTCGGGCCGCGGGACCCGTCATGCCGTGCAAGCGGAGCAGCGCGATCGCCGCCGCATCGAGGGCGCAGCGGTCGTCGCTGGCCAGGAAGACGCCCGGCGCGGCGCGACGCCCAGCCTCGGGCCCGCCGTCCACGAAGGCTTCCAGACAATCCATCACGCTCAGCGCCGGGCGCCACGCGACATTGGCCTCGGCGATCATCGCGCGCTGGTCGGCCGAGCGATGGAGATCCCGCATGTAGTCGTGGCCCTCGCCCGGGACGGTCTTGGCCACGAGTCCCACCGTGTTCTTGAGGGACAGCGTCACGTGGCCTCCGAAGCGATGCGTCTTGCAGCACATGGTCTGCACCGCGCACGGCGCATCCGTTCGCGCTCGACCTCGTCGAGGACGACGAGCTGCGCGCCGGCGTCCTGCACGACGTCGGCGGCTCCCGTCGACGTCAGGACGTTCCGCGTGTCCCCCATCCCCGAGCGCTCGGCCAGCGTGAGCTGGGTGGCGCCGCGAGACTTCAGCGTTCCGAGCAGCGCGCGCAGCGTGGCGGGGTGAGTGGATGCCGGGAAGGCATCGCCGCTGTTGAAGTTGGCCTTGATCGCGACGGCTCGCCCGTCGCAGGCGGTGAACTGAGCGGCGTCGAAGCAGGCGGCCATCGCACGCGCGCGATCCGTTGCCTTCACCACGAAGACTCGCGCCGGGCCCGCGGCCGCCACGCGGTCACCGACCGCGAGCACACTCGTCGCGATCGCGCCCTGGAGCAGGCGGCGACGAGAAATTTCCATGGCTCATTCTACCCGCGCGGCAAAGCGCCGCATGACGCCCTCGGCCCGGCGCGTCTGGGCCGCGATCCGAAAGCCGCTGGCCTCGACCGCCGCTTCCGTGTCGCGATTCGGATGACAGCCGCCGGTGAGGCGTGTCCAGAGCGGCTGGATGCGGTCTTCCCATCGAGCGCGCCACGGCACCGGTGAGCGGACGTGTTCCATCATCCGCAGCTCACCGCCGGCCGTCAGCACGCGGCGGATCTCGGCGAGGCCTCGCGCCGGATCGCCGACGCTGCAGAAGACGAGGCCGCTCACCACGGTGTCGAAGGCGCCGTCCCGGAACGGAAGCTCCTCGGCGCGGGCCTGGACGAGCCGTACACCCGGGGCCCGCAGAGCGGCGCGCTTCAGCACGTCGCCGCGCGCGCCGGCGGCCAGCCATTGACGCCATCGCCGGAGCCCCCGCCAGTCCGACAGCGTCGCGAACGCATCGTAGAGCCAGGGAATCTGCTCGACGCCGCGCAAGGGTCCAGGCTCAGGCGGGAAAGACGACGAGGACGCCGGTGTACGTATGGAAGAAGTTGCGACGGCCGACGGGCGCGAGCTCGCCGTTCCCGAAGAAGCCGGCGAGCGGGAAGGCGCCCAGGTGCTTCCGAATCAGCGTGACGTCGTGGTCGGGAACACCGTACAGTCCCTGCCCACGCCCGGCGCAGTCGAAGTAGCAACCGAACGCTGGGCGCCGCCCGTCGAGAGCGCGCGCCACACCGGCCAGCGTGAGCTCGAGATCCTCGCGCGACGCATCCGCGTCGCGGAGCTGGAACTGGATGGTCTGGCCGACGCGCACGGCGTCGCCGACGGCGATGGCGCCGGTGGACTGGTCCGCCCCGACCAGATTGCGCACCAGGAAATCCCCGCGCTCGAGCGGCGATTTCGCCGGATCGACGGCCAGGCCGGCGAAGATGCCGGCGCGTTGAGCGCGCTGCGGCCCGCCCGGGGTCGACGTCACCGCGTCACGCAGCACGGCCATGGCCGGACGGCTTCCGATCTCGAGCACGACGTTGCCGTCGGCCCGCGTGATGACGTACGGCTGACCGATGGGTGTGCATCCCTGAGCCACGCCAATGACCGGCCGAGCGCCCGAGAGGGCGACGCCGGGCAGCGCGCCGCGCGCCGCATCGGTCGCGTAGAGCTCGAACGTCGGGTTGCCGGCGGCGAGCGCGCCCACGACCGGTACGGCCCCCAGTTCGTCGTCGAGTCCGCCGAGCAACGTCGAGGGCTCGAAGCCCGCGACGTCCGGCAAGAGCAGCAGGCAACCACCCTCCGCGAGCGTGGCCGAGGCCTGCGCGGCCACCGCGCGGGCGACGTCAGCGCCGCCGGCGGCCTGGTCGGGCACGAGGAAGGGCGTGGTGACGAGGCGGTCGTCCCTCACCGCGAGCACAGAGACGGCGGTCTCGCCCTCGACTTCACGCCGCTCGCTCAGCACGCCGGCGCCGCTGGCCCCGACGACGACGCGGGCCCCGGTGACGCGGCGAACGGCGTGCAGCATCTCGTGGGCGGCAGGATAGGCGTCGCCGGTCACGAAGACGAGAACGACGTCGGCGTGATCGGCGCCGCTGGCGGCCATCGCGTCCAGTGAGGCCTCCAGCGCGGCGTCGGCCGGGGCGGCCCCGACGGCCAGGCCGGAGCCAGCGGCGGTCACCCGGTGAGGTCCTCGAGGCGCGCGCGCCGGGCGCCGGCGGCGACGATCTCGGCCATGGCGCGTTCGCCATCACCGGGCTTCAGGTCGACGGCGCGGCTGGCGTCTTCGAGGACGACGACCTCGAAGCCCTCTTTCAGCGCGTCGAGCACGGTCGCCTTCACGCAGTAGTCGGTGGCAAGGCCGCCGACGAAGAGCCGGTTCACTCCGCGCTCGCCGAGCGCGGCGGCGAAGGGCATGCCGTCGTCCGTCTCGGCCTGGAAGCAGGAGTAGGCGTCCTCCCCGGGATCGTGGCCCTTCGAGATGACGGTGGCGTCATCCGGCAGGGCGAGCCCGGGGTGGAATTCGGCGCCCGCGGTTCCCTGCACACAATGGGGCAGCCACACGCCGCCGCCCGACTGGAAGTGCTTCGTGCGCGCGGGATGCCAGTCGCGGGAAGCGAACACGGGGGCGCCGGCCGCCTGGAAGAGCGCGGCGTACGCGTTGAGGACCGGCACCACGGCGTCTCCGTCCGGCACGCCGAGCGAGCCGCCGGGACAGAAGTCGTTCTGCACGTCGACGACGACGAGGGCATCGCGCGAGGGATCGATCGCCAGGGCCATCGCGCAGATCCTAGCATGCTAGAATCCCGCCGTCTTTTTCCCGAAGGAGGGGGCGACATGAAGCGAACGTTCCTCATCGGTGGTGTGATCGCCGTCGTGCTCGGTGTGGGCTTCTACGCCCTGGCCCAGCCGAAGAGCGAGGACAAGAAGGAAATCGCGAAGAGCGGCGGCAAGCAGCACCGTCTGGCCGCCGCCCTCGAGACCGTACAGTGGGGCTGGCTCGATCCCAAGGAGCCGCCCAAGCTGACGATCGAGTCCGGCGACGTCGTTTCGATCGAGACGATGATGCACGCCCACGACAAGGTGCGTGCCGGCATCACGATGGACGAGATCGTCGCCCTCCGGAAGGCCAACCCGGGCGGCGGCCCCCACTCGATGACGGGGCCGATCTACGTCAACGGCGCCGAGCCGGGCGACGTGATGGAGATCCGCATCCTCAAGATCGTGCCCAAGAACTTCGCGATCAACTTCAACCTGCCCGGCACGGACTTCCCGACGATCGGGGCCCTGGCGCCAGAGATGCCCAACGGGTTCATCAAGTTCTTCGCGCTCGATCCGAAGAAGCGCTCCGTCGAGTTCAAGCCCGGCGTGAACATCGACCTCGCCCCGTTCCCGGGCACACTCGCTGTCGGCATCGACCCCAGCGATCCGTCGCCCCGCAAGGGCGGCGTCAAGGACGATTCGATGGCGCCGGTGTCGACGTTGCGGCCCTGGAAGAACGGCTCGAACATGGACATCAACGAGCTGCAGGCCGGCAGCACGCTGTACATTCCAATTTTCATCAAGGGCGGGCTGATCTGGACGGGAGACTCGCACTGCCGTCAGGGCAACGGAGAGGTCAACCTCACCGGGCTCGAGTGCTCGTATCGCGAGATCGTGCTGCAGCCCATCGTGCGGAAGGACCTGAAGCTCGAGTGGCCGCGCATCGAGACGAAGACGCACTGGATCATGACGGGCTTCGACGAGGACCTCAACAAGGCGATGGTCAACGCCGTGCGGGAGACGGTGGACTTCCTCTCGACCCAGAAGATGGTTCCCATGGACCGCTACGAGGCGTACTCGCTGACCTCGATGATCGGTGACTGCCGTGTGAGCCAGGTGGTGGACGTCCGCAAGGGCGTGCACTGCATGATCCCGAAGTCGGCCTTTACCAAGAAATCGTAGCGATCCTCAGGGTCCTCGCTCTCGTCCTCACGCTGGGAGCCGGCGGCGCCGGGGCCGCCGGTGGCCCGCTCAACGTGGTGACGACGTCCACCGATCTGAAGGCACTGGTCGAGGTGGTGGGCGGTGACCGGGTTCGCGTCGAGAGCCTCGCCTCACCGCTTCAAGACCCCCACACGCTGGATCTCAAGCCCGGACAGATCGCGGGCCTCCGGGCCGCCGATCTCCTCGTACGCATCGGGCTCGATCACGAGCCCTGGCTCACGCGGGCGCTGAGAGCGGCCGGCGACCAACGCCGGGCCGGCCGACGGCACGACCTCGACGCCTCGGCGCACGTGGAGCTGCTCCAGACCGAGACGCCGCGGCTGCGCGAGAGCGGCGCGACCCACGTGCACGGCTTCGGCAACACCCACTACTGGCTCGATCCGGAGAACGCACGGCCCATCACCGGGGACATCGAGACGGCGCTGGCCCGGCTCCGGCCCGGCGATCGCGCGGTGTTCGAGGACAACCG
>MNEG01000079.1:0-1110 GCA_001917585.1 Candidatus Rokubacteria bacterium 13_1_40CM_68_15 | reverse complement strand
GTCGTAGTGGCAACCGTCGAGACGACGCCCGGAGTGCCGCCCACGCCGGCCACGCTGGCGGCCCTGCCCCAGCGGATGAAGGAAGCCGGCGTGAAGGTGCTCATCGCGGAGCCCTACTCGAACGACGCCGTGGTCCGCCAGATCGCCACTCGCAGCGGCGCCCGCCGCGTGACGCTGGTGCCCTCGGTGGGCGCCGATCCGGCCGCCCACGACTACCTTGCGCTGTTCGAGGTGAACATCACGCGCCTGACGGCGGCCCTGGCCGGCACGACCTGACGACCCATGCTCGATCTTCTCGTCGTCCCCTTCCTCGCCTGTCTGGTCTTGACCGGCATCCACGTTTATCTCGGGCTCCACGTGCTTGCCCGCGGGGTGATCTTCGTGGATCTGGCGCTCGCCCAGATCGCCGCCCTCGGCATCTCGGTGGCAGTCCTGGCCGGCCATTCCATCCACAGCGATGCCGCCTACTGGTACGCGCTCGCCTTCACCATCGGCGGCGCGGCGGTCTTCGCGCTGAGCCGGCTGCACGCCGCGCCCGTCCCGGCTGAAGCCATCATCGGGATCGTGTACGCCGTCTCGGCGGCGGTGGCCGTGCTGGTCGTGGATCGGGCCCCTCAGGGCAGCGAGCACATCAAGCAGTTGCTGGTCGGCAGCATCCTGACGGTCACGCCGGCGGACGTCGCGGCGGTGGCGCTGCTTTACGCCGCCCTCGGGGTGATCCACTGGCTCATCCGGCGGCCGCTCCTCGAGATCTCGCTCGACCCGGCCGCCGCGCGGGCGCGCGGGCGCGCGGTGGCCATCTGGGACTTCGTCTTCTACACGTCGTTCGGGCTCGTCGTCACGAGCTCGGTCAGGCTGGCCGGCGTTCTCCTGGTGTTCTCCTACCTGATCGTTCCGGCCGTGGTGGGCGCTCTTCTCGCCCGCGGCGTGGTGAGCCGGCTTCTCATCGGTTGGAGCCTGGGCCTCGTCGCGAGCGCGCTTGGCATCCTGGCCGCGTGGGCATGGGATCTCCCGACCGGCGCGGCTATCGTCACGACGTTCGGCGTGATCGTCGCGGTCGTGGCGATCGCCCTCGGTGTCGTCGTGCTCCGCCGTCGAGTCCGCGAGCAC
>MNEG01000053.1 GCA_001917585.1 Candidatus Rokubacteria bacterium 13_1_40CM_68_15 | reverse complement strand
CCCGTGTACGTGCAGTACTGGAAGTTCGCGAGCCGCGCCGTCCAGGGCGACTTCGGCAAGTCCTGGTACACCGACACCCCCGCCTTCAAGCTCGTGCTGGAGCGCATGCCGCCCACCCTCTATCTCACGTCGGCCGGCCTGCTCGCCGCCCTCCTCATCGCCCTGCCCCTCGGGATCCTCGCCGCCCTCAAGCGCCACTCGTTCGTGGACAACGCCTGTACCATGCTCGCGGTGGCCGGCCAGGCCATGCCGATCTTCTGGCTCGGCATCATGCTCATCATCATCTTCGCCGTGCGCCTCAAGGCGCTGCCCGCCTCCGGCTACGGCACCTGGCAGCACTTCCTGATGCCCGCCTTCACCCTGGGCGCCTTCCTGGCGCCCATCACCATGCGGCTGGTGCGCTCCGGCGTCATCGAGATCATGAACATGGACTACATCCGGACGGCGCGGGCCAAGGGCGTCGGCGAGAACACGGTGGTCGTCAAGCACGCCTTCCGCAACGCGTGCATTCCCGTCATCACGGTCCTGGGCCTGCAGTTCGGTCAGCTGCTGGGCGGCGCCATCGTCACCGAGACCGTCTTCGCGTGGCCGGGCGTGGCCACCCTCACCGTGGACTCCATCCGCAACCAGGACTTCCCGGTCGTGCAGTGCGCGGTCGTGCTGCTGGCCCTCATCATCGTGAGCGTCAACTTCGTCGTGGACATGGTCGTCGGCCTCATCGACCCGCGCATCCGGATCGGCTGATGAAAGCGGTCAGCGCCCGCGGCGAGGTGATCCTCGAGGCCGACGAGCCCGCGGCCCTGCGCTCCGGCCCGCCCCGGCTGTCGCTCCGCCGGCTCTGGCGCTTCAAGTGGGGCGTGGCGGCCACCGTGATCATGCTGACGATCGTCGGCGGCGCCGTGTGCGCCCCGTGGATCTCGCCCTCGAACCCGCTGGCGGTGAACATCCAGCACCGGCTGGGGCCGCCGGCCTGGATGGACGGCGGCACCCGCGCCCACGTGCTGGGCACCGACCAGGTGGGACGCGATCTGCTCTCGCGCGTGATCTACGGCGGCCGCGTCTCGCTGGTCATCGGGGTGGCCGCGGTGCTCGTGTCCTCGAGCATCGGCGTGCTGCTGGGCCTCGCCGCCGGCTACTTCGCCGGGCGCGTGGACTGGACCATCATGACGCTGGTCAACGTGATGCTGACGTTTCCGTTCGTGCTGCTCGCCCTCGCCGTCATCGCCGTGCTCGGCCCGAGCCTCGTCAACATGATCATCGTGCTGGGGGTGGCCGACTGGCCGCTCTACGCGCGGGTGATCCGCGCCGAGACGATGGCGATCCGGGAGCGCGAGTTCATCCTCGCTGGCCGCGCGCTGGGCATGAGCCACGCGCGCATCGTCTTCCGCCAGATCCTGCCGAACCTCGTCTCGGTGATCGTGGTCATCGCGACGCTGCAGGTGGCGCGCGTGATCATCCTCGAGTCGTTCCTGTCGTTCCTGGGCCTGGGCGTGCAGCCGCCGACGCCGGCCTGGGGCAACATGCTCGGGGAAGGCCGCGTCTACATGCTGAACTCCTGGTGGATCGCGACCTTCCCCGGGCTCGCCATCTTCGTGACCACGCTGGCCATCAACCTGATGGGCAACGCGCTGCGGGACTGGCTCGACCCCCACATGAAGCTGTGAGGGCGCCGCGCGCCAATAACTTATTGGTTAGGGTCCCTGGCCTCTCCTAGAATGGCACCATGAAAAAGTTGCTGGTGTTCCTGCTGGCCGCGATCCTCGTCGGCGCCGTCGGCGTCTACGTCGTCGTCGTCCGGCCGCTCGTCGCGCCGGCCGCGCAGACGATCGCGGCGGAGGCGGCGCTCGCGACGCCGGACCTGATCCTGATCGGCGCCGTCAACGTCCGGCAGGCCGTCTTCCTCGAGCGCTGGTTCCTCGGCGCGCCCGTGGTCGCGGCCAGCCACGCCCGTCCCGCGAGCGCTCCGGGCGACCGGTCGCTCCTGGATCACCTGGCGGCGGCCCGCATCGACCCGCGGCGCGACGTGGACCACGTGCTCTTCGGGCTCTATCCGGCCACCGACCAGGGCCTCCGCCGCGCGGTCGTGATCGTGGGCCAGTTCGACGCCCCCGCCGTCGAGCGCTACCTCGCCGGCGAGCTGCGCGGCGCTCCCGGTGCCGCCGGGGGCCGCACGTCGTATGAAGTGCGCCGGGTGGACCCGAGCCGCTGCGAGGACGTCACGACGTGGATGATCACGGTCGATCCGCGCTGGATCTTGATCAGCGACCCGGCCGCGCACGCCACACTGGTGCCGCGGCTGACGCAGATCCCGGCGGCGGACGAGGCCGAGCTCGCGTGGTGGCGCGCGCTGGCCCATGCCGACGTGCTCAGCGTCGGCATGTGGCAGCCCCGGGACGTGGACAAGACGGTCTCCACGCCGATGCTGAAGGCCTCTGCCCAGGCGATGGTCACGCAGGCGGACGGCGTCGAGCATCTCTACCTCGGGCTCGGCGCGAAGACGGTCCCGCCCTCGGGACGACTGCGCGTCGTCGTGGACGCCGCGGACGCGGCGCGGATCCGACAGAAGATCGAGGGCTGGGAGCGGGGGCTTCGAGAGTCCCGGGCCCGGTGGGCGCAGGCGGCGCCGAGCCTCGGCGCGCTCTTCGACAGCCTGAGCGTCACGGCGAGCGGCAGCCGCCAGACCGTCGAGTTCACCGTCGATCGCAAGCTGGCCTCGAATCTGGAGGCCGCGGTGAACGAGCTGCTCGCCGCGCTCTTCGCCGGACTGGCCGGCGAGCGCGGAGCGACCCCCGGCAGAACGGCCGACGCCGCGCCGCGCGCCGAGAAAATCGACTCCGACCCCGCCGTCTTCGTTCCCGTCGTCGCCGCGTCCGCCCTCACCCCGTACGATCCCGCCGCCACGTTCGCGGAGGACGTCGATCAGATCTCGGGCCCGTTCGGCGTGCGGCTGAGCGCCGTGCGTGTGTCGTCGGAGAAGGCGGCGGGGCCGGAGCTGGAGCTCGAAGCGTTCGCGGGCGCGATTCCCAACGTGATCCACGGCGGCGACCGGGCGCGCCTCTTCGTCAGCAGCGTCAGGGCGATCGGCGGACAAGAGCTGCTACGCGTCGAGGACTGCGGGCGGGAGCGCAACACGCTCCCCGGCGCGTTCACCGAGTCGGGCTCGCGGCGGCGCCTGCGGGCGAGGAAAGCCGTTCGCCTGGTGGCCGGCGCGGATTCTCGCACGCTCGGCAGCATCACCGGCCTCGTCGAGCTTCGCCTGCCCACCCGCGTGGAGACGAAGAGCCTGACGCACCCGGCGCCGGGCGCGACGCTCGCGAGCGACGGCGTGGCCGTCACCTTCACCAAGGTGGCGGGCGGCGAGGTCGGCTATCAGATCACGGGGGCCAAGGAGCGGGTCCTCGAGGTCCGCGCGCTGAACGCCGCGGGCCGGCCGCTCGCGTCTGAGATGAAGGTGAGCGGCGACTTCTTGTTCGGCGACGGCGTGTCCGCCCAGACGCGCTACGTCGGTGTCGTGGACGCGATCGAGGTGGCCTTCGCCGTCCAGGAGCACCCGCTGCAGTTTCCGTTCACGTTGACGGACTTCTCGATGGCGGGCAAGCCGGCCGGCGGCGTCGTCCGGGACACCATGCCGGACTTCCGGCCGTACGGTGTGCAAGCCCTGCGTCGCGACGCGCCGCGGGCCAATCCCTTCGAGCTCAGCCTCGACCGCGTGCAGACGTTTTTCGCCACCCAGCTCGAGTTCACGCTGCGCAGCCCGGCCCTGCCGAACTTCGAGCGCGCGTTCACCGTCGGGCGGCTCGCCGTCAAGCGCATCGAATTGAAGGACGGCACGGCGCTGACGCCGCCGACGGCGTGGGAGACGGCCGTCCGCTTCGGGACCTCGGCCAAGGACGGCATCCTCACCCGATCGCTCTACCTGACGGTGGACGCCAAGCCGGCGCGCGACACGATCAAGGCGGTCGCCGGCGTGTTGACGATGCAGTTCCCAAAGACGCTCCGCACCCTGCGCCTGGACGACCTGACGCCGGGGCAACGCGCCGAAGGCGGCGGCCTATCCGTGACCGTGACGGGCCGCGGCCGCCGGAGCCTCACGCTGCAGACCGACACCGGCGGCGAGCGCGTCCTCTACGTCAAGCTCACCGGCGCCGACGGTCAGCCCATCATGGCGTTCAGCCCGAACATCAAGGAGTCGCCGGACGGGGCGTGGCGCTTCGAGCTCTCTCCGCAAGGCGCGCCCGCCCACGCCGACGTGATCCTCGCCGGCGAGCTCGAGCGCAAGGACTACCCGTTCCGTCTCGAGACTAAGTGATGGGGGGCCCCGACATGGCCCCCCAACCCCCCCCAACGCTCGGAGCGCCCCGGGAAACCCGTGGCGCTCCTCGATACTCGCCTAGCTGACGCCGCGCGCGCCGCGGCGCAGCATCCGGCCGGGCACGGCGCCGGTGTGCTCGCCGCGGTCGATGACCAGCACGCCGTTCACGATCACCTCCGAGACGCCGGCGGCGTACTGATGCGGCTCGTCGTAGGTCGCCCGCTCGGCGATCGTCGCCGGATCGAAGATCGTGACATCGGCGCACCAGCCCTCGCGCAGGAGCCCACGCTGCACGAGGCCGAGCGCGGCCGCGGGTCCTCCCGTCATCTTGTGGATCGCCAGCGGGAGCGACAGCAGACCGCGGTCGCGCACGTAATGGCCGAGGACCCTGGGGAACGTGCCGTAGAACCGCGGGTGGGGCTTGCCGATCCCGGTCGGTCCGTACGGCGCGATGGAGGTCACGAGGATGCGCACCGCGCCGCGGCCCTCGATGAGGAGGTCGCAGACCGCGTCCAGAGGATCGCAGGAGCGGCTGCGCGCGATCTCGGCGATCGTCTTCCCGGCGTGCTCCGGGTTCTGCGGCGCGAGTGACACGCGTACGGCATCCCAGTCGGCGATACGCCCGAAGTTGGTCAGCCCGTGCGCCGCGATCTCGGCCCGGATGCGTGCCCGGGTCGCCGGCTCCGCCAGCCGCGCGAGCATGACGTCCAGCCCGCCCTCCTGGACCCACACGGGCAGCAGGTTCCGCAGCGGGTTCGACGCCGCCGTGTACGGGTACTGATCGCAGTCCAGGCGCGCGCCGCGGCGTCGTGCCGTCTCGATCAGCTCGAGGAGCTTCGCCGCGTGGCCCCAGTTGTCGGTGCCTGAGAGCTTGAGATGCGCCACCTGCACGTGAACGTCGCACCGCTCGCCGAGCGCGATCGCCTCCCGCACGGCCTCGAACACGCCGGTCGCCTCGTCGCGGACGTGCGCCGCATAGGAGGCGCCGTGGCGGCGGAGGACCCGCCCCAGCGCCTGCATCTCGTCGGCGCCCGCGTAGGCGCCCGGTGCCGTGAACAGGCCCGAGGACAGGCCCAGCGCTCCCGCGTCCAGCGCCTCCTCGAGCAGCCGCTGCATCAGCGACAACTCGTCGGCCGTCGGCGCGCGCGCGTCCATTCCGATCGCCATCGAGCGAAGGGTGTGGTGGCCGACCTGCGGGACGACGTTCACCGACGTGGCCGGAAATCCCTCGAGGTATTCGGCGAAGGTCGCCGCACGCGGCTCGAGCCACGGCGCCGACGAGGCGAGATATTCGCGCAGCATCGCGGCCCGGCCGGCGAGAACGGGAGCGACGGAGAAGCCGCAGTTGCCCACCACCTCGGTCGTGACGCCCTGCCGGATCTTGCTCTCGGCGCGCGGATTCACCGGCAGGGTGAAGTCGGAGTGCGCGTGAATGTCGATCAAGCCGGGGGCGACGGTCCGTCCCGTGGCGTCGACGACGCGCCGGGCGTCGCCCGCGTGGTGGGGCTCGATGGCGACGATGCGTCCGTCCCGCACGGCCACGTCCGCGAGCCGTGCCGCGGCGCCCGTGCCGTCCAGGACCTGCCCGCCGCGGATCAGGACGTCGTGCATGCCGCCAACGATAGTGACACGAGCAGGGACGACTTCGCCGGTTCCTGTGAGAAAATCAGCGCTCGATGCCTGACGCACGCGCCGCGCAGGACCCTCGGAACGGGCACCGGCCTGCCGCCATCCTGTTCGACTTCGGAGGCACCCTGGACGGCGCGGCGGTCACCTGGAAGGAGCGAATGTTCCGGCTCTGTCGAGGGGAGGGGGTCGCCGTCACGCCGGAGCAGTTCGACCCGCTGTTCTACGGGGCCGACGACGCCCTCGTCGGCGCCATTCCGGCTACCCTGTCGCTCGAGGAGACGGTCCGGCGACTGGTCGGCCGCCTCGCCACCGCCCTGGGCCTGAGCGACATGGGGCTCGTCGACCGGATCGCGACGCGCTTCCTGGACGGGTCGACCCACTCCGTCCGGGACAACGCCGCGTTGCTCTCCGAGCTCGCGGGCCGCTACCAGCTGGGCATCGTCTCCAACTTCTACGGCAACCTCACGGCCGTGTGTGCCGACCTCGGCATCCGGTCGCTGTTCCGCGTGATCGTCGATTCCGAGCAGGTCGGCTGCCGGAAGCCCGATCCCCGCATCTTCAGGCACGCGCTCGACGAGCTCGGCGTGAAACCTGGCGACGCGACGTTCGTCGGCGACTCGCTGGCGCGTGACATGGCCGGCGCGCGGGGGATCGGCATGGCGCACATCTGGCTCGTCGGCGAGGCGGCGGTCCCAGCGCCGCCGTGCTGCCACGGCGACCGCGTCATTCGCTCGCTGGGCGAGCTGCGGGAGGTGCTCCTGTGAGCAGCACCCTCACGCGCTGCCGCGGCGGCATCATCGCCGCGGGGGACGGCAGCCGCCTGCGAGCCTCGGGCTTTGCCATGCCCAAGCCGCTGGTCCCCGTCGCCGGCGTGGCGCTGATCGACGGGGTGATCGAGAACTTCCGCGCCGCGGGCATCACCTCGCTCGTCATCATCGTGAACGAGCAGGCACGGGCGTGCCGCGAGCGCATCCACATCCGTTTCCCGGATCTCGACGTCGAGGTCATCGTCAAGACAACGCGCTCGTCGCTGGAAAGCTTCTTCGCAATCAATCAGCGTCTGGCCGGCGGCCGCGCGCTCGTCTCGACGGTGGACGCGTGGTGTCGCCCAGCCGACTTCGTGAGCTTCGTCGAGGCGGCGCTCCGCCGGCCGCCCGACACGAGCGTGCTCGCGGTGACGCCTCTCGTCGCCGACGACAATCCCTTGTGGGTCGAGGTGGACGCGACCCATCGTATCCGGACCCTCGGGGGGCCGGCGGGCACGCACGTCACCGCCGGCATGTACCTGCTCTCGGAACGGGCCCGCGCGGCTTCGCCGCCGCCGCTCGAGAGGCTGCGGCACTTCCTGGCATGGCTGCTCCACCAGGGAGAGCCGCTCTACGCCGAAACGATCGAGCACGTGATCGACATTGATCGGGGATCCGATATCGCGCTGGCCGAAGCCCTGGCAGGCTCGGGCCGCCGCGAGTGAACCTCCATAGGAGATGACCGGTGAGCGACGCGTCCTGCTGGGGAATCCTTCGAGAACGGGAACACTCTCCGGACCGCGAGAACGATGACGCCGAGATCCTGAAGCTGACCGGCAAGCATCTCGAGGCCCGCGGATTCCAGGTGACCTTCAAGACCGCCGAGGAGGTCGGCGAGGCCGACCCCCGGCCGCTCGGGGTGTTCCTCATGTGCGAGCGGCTCGAGGTCCTCGATCGTCTGCATGCGCTCGAGGTCCGCGGGGTGCCGCACGTGAACAGTCCGCACGCCGTGCTCAACACCTACCGGGACCGCATGATCGCCCACTTCAGCGAGGCCAACGTCCCCTTCATCGACAGCCGCGTCGTCTCGACGGACGCGAGCGCCGACGCCGGCGCGCTGCCCGTGTGGGTGAAGCGGGGGGACGTCCACAACACGCAGGCCGGCGACGTGACGTTCGCGCGCACGCGCGAGGGCGTGGCCGCGGCGCTCGCGGGGCTGGCGGCGCGCGGCATCCGGCGCGCGGTCATCCAGCTGCACGTCGAGGGGGATCTCGTCAAGTTCTACGGCATCGGCGCCGGCGCGCGGTCCGACGGGGGGCCGGCGTGGTTCCGCTGGTTCTACCACAAGGACCAGCACGTGGCCGGACACCCGTTCGATCCCCTCCAGCTGGCCCGCGCCGTGCGGCGGGCGGCGCTGGCGCTCGCGCTCGACGTCTACGGCGGAGACGCCATCGTGACGCCGGCCGGCCAGCTCGTGCTGCTCGACGTCAATGCGTGGCCGAGCTTCGCGCTCTACCGCGAGGAGGCGGCCGAGCGCATCGCCGCCCACGTGGCCCTGCGCTTCGCGGGAGCGGCCCGATGACCCCGCGCCGCGAGATCGGACCGCGGTCGCGTGAGATCGTCGCCCAGGAGCAGCGCCACATCGCTCCGGGTCTGCAATCCTTCGCCCTCAACGCCGGCGTGGCCATGGCGCGGGGCAAGGGCTGCACGCTCATCGACGAGGACGGCAACGAGTACATCGACTTCATCGCCGGCATCGGCGTGGGCAGCGTGGGCCACTGTCACCCGCACTACGTGGAATCGTTGAAGCGACAGCTCGAGCGTCTGACGTTCGGCAGCTTCACCACCGAGACCCGCGCCCGGTTCCTGTCGCTGCTGGCCGGCCTCACGCCGGAGGGGCTCTCACGCATCCAGCTCTTCTCCGGAGGCGCCGAAGCCGTGGAGGCCGCCCTGCGCCTGGCCAAGGCCGCCACGGGCAAGCACGAGGTCCTCGGCTTCTGGGGCGGATTTCACGGCAAGACGGGCGGCGTGCTCGGACTGCTCGGCAGCGAGTTCAAGCATCGCCTCGGACCGTTTCTCCCGGGCCGCTACGTGTCGCCGTACGCGGATTGCTATCGCTGTCCGCTGAAGCTGCGCTTCCCGGACTGCGGCATCGCGTGCGCGGACTTCCTGCGCGACGTCATCCGCTACCAGACGGGCGGCGAGATCTCCGCGATCATCGTCGAGCCGATCCAGGGCACGGCCGGCAACGTCGTCCCGCCGCCGGGCTTCTTGACGGCGGTCCGGGCCATCGCGAAGGAGCACGACGCGCTGTTCATCGCGGACGAGATGCTCACGGGGTTCGGGCGCACGGGCGCGATGTGGGGCTCCGACCACGACGGCGTCGTGCCCGACGTGATGACGGTCGGCAAGGGCATGGGCGGCGGCTTCCCGCTGAGCGCCGTCGTCTCCACGGATGCCCTGACGAACCGCGCGCCCTGGTCGAACCCCAGCGCCAGCTCGTCCAGCTACGGCGGCAATCCCCTCGCGGCCGCCGCCGGGCTCGCCACGCTGGAAATCCTCTTGAAGGAGGACCTCGTCCGCAACGCCGAGCGCGTCGGCAAGGTGATGCTCGCGCGGTTGGAGGCGCTCAAGGAGAAACACCGGTGCGTCGGTGAGGTGCGAGGCAAGGGCCTCATGCTCGGCATCGAGCTGGTCAACGACCGGCAGACGAAGGAGCCGCTGGCCAGGGAGACGACGCGAGCCCTGTACCAGGAGTGTCTGCGCCGCGGCCTGGTGGCCATGACCTACGCGCCCTCGATCCGGATCAACCCGCCCCTGGTGATCCGCGAGGACACCGCCCTCGCGGGGCTCGCCATCCTGGACGAGGCGCTGGAGGCCGTCGGGCGCGCGCACGGGCTCCACTAGCGGATGCTACGCGGGGCGATCATCGGCCTCGGGAACGTCGCCCTCGACGGCCACGTGCCCGGCTGGACTCGTCGCGACGACGTCGAGATCGTCGCCGTCAGCGACACCGAGCGGGAGCGCCGACCAGTGGCGGCGGCGCGGCTGCCGGCGGCGCGCTGGTACGACTCGGCCGACACGCTGCTCGCGCAGGAGCCGCTCGACTTCGTCGACATCTGCACACCGCCCGCGAGCCACGGCCTCCTGGTGTGTCGCGCGCTCGAGCGCGGGCTGCACGTGCTCTGCGAGAAGCCCCTCGTCGTCGGGCCGGACGACCTCGCCCGGGTGAGCCGGCTCGCCGAGGCGACCCAACGCGTCGTCCACACCGTTCACAACTGGCATCACGCGCCGATCATCAAGCGGACCGTGCAGCTCGTGCGGCAGGGAACGATCGGGCAGGTCACGCGGGTCGGGTGGCAGACGCTGCGGACGCGCGCGGCCGCGGTCAGCCATGCGGACGGGGTGAACTGGCGACTCGATCCCGCGCTCGGCGGCGGTGGCGTGCTGACCGACCACGGCTGGCACGTGTTCTATCTGCTCCGGAACTGGATCGCAGGCCCGCCGACGTCGGTGAGCGCGCGCCTCGAGCGACGGCGGCACACGACCTCGCCCGTCGAGGATACGGCCACGGTGCACGTGAGCTTTCCCCGCGCGACGGCCGAGATTTTCCTCACCTGGGCCGCCGACCGGCGCGACAACGTCGCCGAGCTCGTCGGAACCGACGGGCGCATCGATCTCCACGAGGAGACGCTCCGGCTCGAACGGGACGGCCGCGAAGAGCGGTGGTCGTGCCCGCCCGCGCTGTCCAACGGCTCGGTGCATCCCGAGTGGTTCGATCCCGTCGTGGATCAGTTCCTCGGCGAGGTGATGGGGACGGCGCCGCGCGATTCCAACCTCGCCGAGGCCAGGCTCTGCAGCGTGCTCGAGAGCGTCGCGCGGGAGTCGAGCCGCCGCGGCGGGGTGCCCGTCGCCGTGCCGAGCCTGCCGATCCCGATTTCATGAGCGAGCGTACGGCCGGGCAGGCGTCGCCGGTCGAGACGCTCGGCCCGGTCCCAGGCGCAGGCTCGGTGCTCGTCGTCGCGCCGTCCGCATCGGCCGTCTCCCCCGCCGGCGTCGTCGGCGGGCTCCCGCTGATCACCCGGATCGTCCGGGCGGCGAAGGCGGCCGGTTACGAGCAGATTTTCGTGTGCGACATGGGCCCGGGGATTCGTCGGCTCGCCGAGGGCGCGGGGGCCGTCGTCCTGACACCGTCACCACCCATCCCGCATCGCTCGAGACGGCGGACGGTCGTGGTGCCTGCGAACGTGGTGCCCCAGCCGCGCTGGCTGCGCTCGTTGCTGGACATGCCGACCGAGCCGGAGCTGCTGTATCTCGACGGCGCCTCGGTGGTGGTCGTCGAGACCGAGCGCTCCCATGTTGTCATCGCAGCGGCCGCGCGCGCGGCGAGTGCGGCGGGCCTCGTGAGCGAGCTCTCCCGCGTGTTCGAGCCGACGACGACGCCGCTCGCCCCGGACGGACGCTTCCCGCTCGGGTCCGCCGGCGACGTCGCGCGCGCGGAGACCTGGCTCCTGCGGAGCCTGATCAAGCACAACGAGGGATTCATGTCGCGTCACTTCGAGCGCCGGATCTCCCTCGCCCTCACGCGCCGCCTGGCCTCGACCTCGGTGACGCCGAACGTGATGACCCTCACGAGCCTCGCCATCGGGCTGGCCGGGGCGCCGTTCTTCCTCAGCGCAGCACCGGCGCTCCAGCTCACGGGGGCGCTGCTCTTTCTCGTCCACTCGGTGCTGGACGGCTGCGACGGCGAGCTCGCCCGGCTGAAGTTCCTGCAGTCGCGCGGTGGCGCGATCCTGGACTTCTGGGGCGACAACACCGTCCACGTCGCGGTCTTCGTCTGCATCGCCGTCGGCTGGTCGCTGAGCGCCGGGACGGCCGAGGACCGCGCGGTGAGCGCCAATAGCCCGGCCGCCGCGCGCCTGGCCGCAAAGCTCGCCAATCGCGACTTCATCTATCTGGTCGTCGTGTTGTCGGCATTCGGCAAGGCGTCGTGGTTCCTCGCGGTGGTCGCTGTGGGAGCGCCCGCGTTCCTTCTCGTCGTGCTGTGGAGCGAGCGACGCCATGGCCGCTTTCGCTGACGTCCTGCTCCGCGGGCTCAACCTGTCGGGGCAAGCGATCGCCGTCGGCGGGGTCGCCTTCGTGTTGCTCGTCCTCCGGTCCGGTTGGACGCCCGAGGCGCCGCCCGCGATTCCCCTGGGCCGCGTATGGCTGCTCCTCGCCCTGGGCGCGGCGGGGGTCGGGGTCACCCAGTGTCTGTCGCTCGGTGTCCTCGCCGGCGCCCTGGGCCCGGACCTCGACTGGCGGATGCGTGATCTGCTGGCCACGCCATACGTCAGGGCCAGCCTGCTGAGGGTCCTCGCGAGCGGCGGACTCCTCGTCGGCGCCCTCGCCCTGCGCCGGCGATCACGCGGCCGCGTGCGCTGGGCGGTTCTGCTCGGATCCGCGCTGACCCTCACCGTCGCCGGCGCGTGGACGAGCCACGCGGCGGCGCGCTTCGAGCACCGGGCCGCCCTGATGGCGCTCGACGTGCTCCATCAGCTCGCGGCCGCCGTGTGGATCGGAGGCCTGTTGCACCTGCTCCTGACGGCGTTCGGCGCCGCCGAGCGCGCATGGCCGCCGCGCCTCCTTCGACGCTTCTCCGCGCTGGCCCTCGCCGCCGTCGGCGTGCTCATCACGGCCGGCGTGGGCCTCACCCTCGGCTACGTCGACGGCGTGCACGGCCTGCTGGGGACGGCGTACGGCGTCATGGTCCTCACGAAGATAGTGATGCTCGCCGGGCTCCTCGGCCTGGGCGCGCTGAACTTCTTCGCCGTCCGGCGGCTCACGGACGCAGCGATGGCATCCCCGCTCCGCATCCGGCGCGTCGTCGAAGTCGAGCTCGGCCTCGGGCTCACGGTGCTCTTCGCCGCCGCGTCGCTGACGTCGCTGCCGCCCGCGATCGACGTCGTCGCCGACCGGGCGACCCTGGGCGAGGTGGCCACGCGGTTCACGCCGCGCTGGCCAAGCTTCACGTCGCCGCCGATCACCGAGCTCCCCGTCGACGATCGCAATGCGCCGCGCACCGACGCCGACCGGGCCTGGTCGGAGTACAACCATCACGTGTCCGGGCTCTTCGTGCTGCTGATGGGGACGCTCGCGATCGTGCACGTGGGCGGCATCGCCCGGTGGGCGCGTCACTGGCCGCTGGTGCTGCTGGGCCTGGCGGCCTTCATGCTGGTGCGCAACGACCCGGGGGCGTGGCCGCTCGGCCCCCAGGGCTTCTGGGAGAGCATGGCCGAGCCGACGGTCTTGCAGCATCGCGTCTTCGTGCTGCTGGTCGTGGTCTTCGGCCTGTTCGAGTGGACGGTCCGCACCCACCGGCTGCGATCACCGCGGTGGGCGCTCGTCTTTCCCCTTCTCTGCGCCGTCGGCGGCGGCCTCCTGCTCACGCACTCCCACGCCAGCCTGAACCTCAAGGCCGAGTTTCTCCTGGAAGTGACGCACGCGCCGCTCGGCGTGCTCGGGGTCGCGATCGGGTGGGCCCGCTGGCTCGAGCTGAGACTGGCGGCGCCCGACGATCGCCTGCCCGGCCGGATCTGGGCGACGGGACTGACGGTGTTCGGGGTGCTGCTGTTGCTCTATCGCGAGAGCTGAGCCGCCACCGGGGCGCGCATGAAGCTCCTTCGCGCGCTGCTCCTCGTGCTCGGCCTCGTGTTCCTGGGCGTGCTCGTCGTCATGCACGATCCCGCCGCGATCTTCGCCGCGATCACGGGGTTGTCGTGGCGGCTCGCGCTGGTCGCCGTCTTTCCCTTCGTCGTGGTCACGACGTTCGACACGCTCGGGTGGAAGTACGCTTTCCTGCGCGACCGCGTGGCCTTTCGCACGCTGCTGGCGGCGCGGATCGCGGGCGAAGCCTTCAACCTGACCACGCCCACGGCGTCGCTCGGCGGCGAGGCCATCAAGGCCTGGCTGCTTCGCCGGCACGTGTCGCTCGACGAGGCCGTGCTCTCGGTCGTCGTCGCCAAGACCACCATCACCCTCGCCCAGGGGCTGTTCCTCCTGCTCGGCATCGTCGCGGCGTGGATGGCCGGGCTGCCGAACTCCTCGCTGCTCCACGGAATGATGTGGCTGCTGGCGGTCGAGGTGCTGGCGCTCGCCGGCTTCGTGGCCGCGCAGATGCGCGGCGTCGTCGGCTGGAGCCAGCGCTGGCTCGCCCGCGTGGGCCTGCGCGTGTCCGGGCACCAGGACACCAGCGCGCGCGTCGATCGCGGGCTCGCCAGATTCTATCGCGAGGAGCCGCGGCGCCTGGCGCTCTCGATCGCGTTTCACTTCGTCGCGTGGCTGCTCGGCGTGGTGGAGGTCTACCTCATGCTGCGCTTCCTCGGCGTGCCCGTGTCGCTGACCACGGCCACCATCATCGAGGCCTTCGGGACGGCCGTGCGCTTCGCGACGTTCCTGGTGCCGGCGAGCGTCGGCGCGCAGGAAGGCGGCTACGTCGCGACCTTCCTCGCGCTCGGGCTGCCGCCCGCGGCCGGCGTCGCCCTCGGGCTCACGAGGCGCGTGCGCGAGATCCTCTGGATCGTCGTCGGCTTCGTCCTCTTCGCGGTGCTACGGAACGACCCGGCTAGGCGATCCACACGGACTTGACGTTGACGAACTCGCGGATGCCGTATTCCGAGAGCTCGCGTCCGTAGCCCGAGCGCTTGATGCCGCCGAAGGGCAGCCGCGGGTCGGACTTCACGATCCCGTTCACGAACACCACGCCGGCCTCGATCTGCGCCGCGAGCCGTTCGCCACGCTCACGATCCTGCGTCCAGACCGAGGCGCCGAGACCGTAGGGCGAGGCGTTGGCGAGCCGAATGGCGTCCGTCTCGTCCTTCGCACGGATCACCGCGGCCACCGGGCCGAACGTCTCCTCGTCGAACGCGGGCATGCCGCTGTCCACGG
>MNEG01000133.1 GCA_001917585.1 Candidatus Rokubacteria bacterium 13_1_40CM_68_15 | reverse complement strand
AGCGCCTTCACCAGCGAGGGGAGCAGGCGTTCGAGCAGCGCGGTGACGCGCAGCTCGGACGTGATGTCCTGGACGGCGCCGTGAAGATCCTCGAGCTGGACGGCGCGGCGCACGAAATGCTGGTTGAGCCGCTTGAGCTCCTCGACCTGGTTGACGAGGCGGTAGACGAGGCGCTGGTTGAGCTCGCGCAGATACGTGGGCGCTTCCTGCTCTTCCACCCATTCCCGCTTGCCGCGCAGGAAGTCGGCGACCTGGCCGGGGAAGGCGTCGGCGTCGATCGGCTTCGCGATGTAGCCGTCGCAGCCGGCCACCAGCGTACGCTGGCGATCGCCCTCCATCGCGTAGGCGGTGACGGCCACGACGGGCACTTGCTTGAGGCTGGGAAACGACTTGAGGATCACGCCGACTTCGTAGCCGTCCACACCGGGCAGATTGATGTCGAGCAGGATCAGCGCGGGTTGCTCGCGGAGGGCGGCCTCGATGCCGGCCAGGCCCTCCTCGGCTTCGACGATCGTGTAGCCTTCCGACTCGAGGAGCGCCCGCACCAGCATGCGGTTCTCGGGGTTGTCCTCGATGTAGAGGATCTTGACACCGTTCCGCTCGCGACGCCCCCCGGCCGGCATCAGCGCCCGCGCCTCAGTGGACCGCGACCGGCACGCACGGCAGCGTGAAGTGGAAGGTGGAGCCCGCGTTCTCGCGGCTCTCCGCCCACATCCGCCCACCGTGGAGCTCGACGAATTTCTTGCTGATGGCCAGGCCGAGGCCGGTGCCGCCGACGTCCCGCGACACCGGGTTCTCGAGCCGCTCGAAAGGCTCGAAGAGGCGGCCGAGGTCGTCCTTGCGGATGCCGACGCCGGTGTCGCTCACGCTCACGTGAATGGTGTCGCCGTCCAGCCGGACGCCGACCGAGACACGGCCGCCCGGCGTGAACTTGACGGCGTTGGAGAGCAGGTTGAGCAGGACCTGGCGAATCTTCGCGCGGTCGCCCGACACGTGCGGCAGATCGAATGCGACGTCCTTGTCGAGCTTGATCGGCTTGCCGCGCGTGAGCGGCAGGGAGACTTCGACACACTCGTCGATCAGCTCGGCCAGCTCGAAGTCGGCTTGATCGAGGGCCAGCCGCCCGGCCTCGATCGAGGAGATGTCGAGGATCGAGTTGATGAGCTGGAGAAGGTGCTGGCTGGAGGTGTGGACGGACCGGACGTACGCATCCTGGCGCTCGTTCAGATCGCCGTCGAGGCGGTTCAGCAGGACCTTGGAGAACCCGATGATCGAGTTGAGGGGCGTCCGCAGCTCGTGGGAGACGCCGGCCAGGAATTGCGACTTCAGCCGGCTGGCCTGCAGCAGCTGCGCGTTCGATTCGCCCAGCTCCTCGTAGAGCCGCGCGTTCTCCAGCGAGATGGCCGCCTGGTTGGCCAGGAGCCGGAGCACCTGCAGCTCGCGATTGTCGAAGATCTCGCCCGAGAGCTTCTCGCCGAGCAGCAGGATGCCGATCATCTTGTTCTCGGTCTTGAGCGCCAGGATCAGGGAGGCGTGGAGCTCCTCCAGCTCGTTCTCGGCGCCCTCGAAAAAGTCGACCAGCCGCGGATTGACCTTGAGCTCGTCCTTGACCAGGACGTCCTCGGACTGCCGCAGCCACTCCACCACCCGGCTGTTGCCGCGCACGGGCCGGGCCGTCGGCGCCTGCTCGATGGCGGCCTCTTCCATCGCCACCGCGAAGCTGCGCCCTTCCTCCGTCTCCAGCAGCAGCGCGCAATGGGTGAGCGGCACTCCGCGCAGCACGCCGTGGACGAGCGCGTGCATCAACGCGTCCATGTCGAGGATGCGTCCCATCCGCGTGCTGAGGGCGAGGAGCGTGTCGTGGGACCCGCGGCGGCGGCTGAACATCAGGCGCTGCACGCGGTCCTCGATGGCCTGGCCGAGCGGGCCCATGAGCACGGTGACGATGAGGCCGAGCGGGATCACGATCCACAGCGCGCTCTTGGCCTCGAGGTCGAAGGCGCGCTCGGTGACCCGCGTGATGACGGCCAGCACGCCGGTGATGAGGCCCCCGGCCAGCGCGTACATCGAGTACTTCTTGACGGCGACGCTGACGTCGAACATCCGGTACCGGATGATGGCCATCCCGAGGAGCAGGGCGCAGATCATGTTGGCCGGGATACCGGGCGGGTAGACCTTGTCGAGGGCGGGCAACGACTTGGCCAGCGCGAAGCGGATGATGTCGATGAACCCGGCGCCGATCGTCAGGCTGGTGCCGATCAGGATGAGCATGGCCCGGTTGCGCCGGAAGCTGGACACCGTCCGCCCGTAGGCACGCCCGAGATGGACCAGGCCCATGACGAAAAACGTGTAGAAGGAGAGGATGAAGACGTTGTAGAGGACGCCCGGGACGGGCGCCCATCCCCACGTCGTCATCTTGACGCCCTTCATGAAGAGGCCCGAGCCCATGACGTTGATCGCCATGAAGCCGGCGGCGATCCCGTAGGCGGCGAGCAGCGACTTGCGCCGCTCCACCGTGCTGTCGAGGAAGATCAGAACGAAGTGATAGTAGAAGGCCGGCAGTGCGATGATGCCGATATGGACGATGATCTCGGCCCCGAACGCGCTCGGCTCATCGGGGGCCCGGCGGAGCAAGAACACGCCGAGGTTCCACAGCGCGAAGCCGGCCACGAAGTACGCGAACAGCCGGTTGAGGCGGCTGCGCGAGTTGCGCAGCAACGCGATCCCGAGCAGGGAGACGTTGAGGAGAAAGGCGGCGAGAGGAAGGAGCTGGTGCAGACTCACAGATACTTGTCCCGCCGCCTCAGCTCTTCCAGCTCCTCCTTGAGGATCCCGAAGACGAACACGTCCCAGTAACGGCCGTCCTTGTAGGCCGCCTTGCGGAGCACGCCTTCTTGCACGCAGTTGTTGCGCTTCAGGGTGTTGATGCTCAAGGCGTTGTACTCGTAGACCTTGGCCTCGATCCGTCGAAGCCCGAGGGCATCCATTCCATAATAGGAGATGAGTCGGCAGGCGTGTACACCAAATCCGCGCTTGAGGGCCTTCTGGTCGGCCACGATCGCCTCGATGCAGGCGTAGCCCTCCACGACGTGGATGTTGAAGAGGCGGATCAGACCGACCGGTTGATCCCATCCCTGGTGGGCGTCGATCATGAACACCACCTGGGTCGGGTCGTTCAGCACCGCGTCGTAGAACGACGGGTGCTTGTCGTATTGATGCTTGTAGGCGTGCAGGAACTCGCTCCCCACCATCTTTTCGACTTGAGGATCGTCGGCCCACGCGGACAGGTGCTCGAGGTCGCGGGGCACGAGCGTGCGAAGCGCGATCCACTTGCCTCGCATGACCACGAGGGGCTCGACACCCTCGGCGGACGCGCTGTCGCGGACCGGCTCAGCCTCGGCCATGGTGATCACCCCTCCGAATGGCCTCCGGGCCCGATCGACGACGCCGACACGCCGCGGCCACGTGGCCGCCGGTGCGTGAGCCCGGGCCAGCGCCGACGCGCTCACTGCCCGCACGGATCGACCAGACCAACATGAAAAGTGCCGATCATCGTCATTCCCTTCTCACCGGGTTGATGTCGCCCCGCAGCCCATCACGGCCGCCAAAAAGGACGAAGGGGAGGCGCGATCACGCCTCCCCTGGTCCTCGACTCACTTCGTGAACAGCAAGAGCGCCTTCGTCAGCGGAATCCCCAGCACGAACTCCGTGCTGTGCACCTGGCAGAATTTGCCCCACGGCCCGAAATCGTCGACCTGCCCTTTGCACACGAAGCCGGGCAGGGCGTCGGCAGGATTCTGATAATAGTAGGTCCCGCCCATGTTGAACGGGATGAGGAAGATCCCTCGGTACGTGCCCCGCTCAGGGCTGTACTCCGCGCGCCAGCGGCCCGTGATGGGCGCGGTGGCGGTCACCGCGGCCGTGGTCAAATCGAGCTCGCCCCTGATCTTCAGCTCGCCCGTGACCAGCAACGTGTCGAGTGAATTCCGGGTCGGATCGATGTCGGTCAGCAGCTGAATCGTGCCGCGGACGGGACCGCGCCCCGTGGCCAGGTCCACGTCGGACGAGGCGTCGGCCTTCACGAACGCCCCCGTGATGAACACTGACGTCGGGCCGACCGCCACCACATCCATCCCGAGCAGCGAGGCCTGCGCCAACCGACGCTTCAACTCGGACGTATCGTCGTGATTCGCACGCTTCAACCGCAGCGCCTCGTTCACCTCGTAGAGCGTCACCCGCGCCACCGGCGTCTCGGCTCGCGCCGGTGCCGGCACGAACACGACCATGGCAATGGCCGCCAGGGCCAACCACACGCTGAAATGACGACTTCGCATACATCGTCGTTCACTGAACATGCGTCATCTCCTCACCTCTCGCCGACTTGCGGCGAGCACCAAGTCACTGCTCTCCAAAGATGACATGAGAGATTTCTCCAGAAATCGCCTCACCCGTGTCCAACCGCTGTCCTCACCCGCCTCCCTGATCGGAATCCTTCCTCACCCAGGCCAGCAGACTCACGTCGTCGAAGAACGTTCGGCGGAGATCGAGCACCGTGAAGCCGGCCTCGCGCAAATGCGCCTCGAACTCCGCCTCCGGCCAGTAGTGCGGCCCGATCGGCCGCCGGATCGCCTCGAAAATCGCGTTGGGGAGCACCCAGCGCAGGCAGCGCATCGCGCTGCCGAGACCCTCGCGCCGGCGGATCGCCTGGAACGTGGCGACCAGCGGAACCCGGCGCGTGAAATTGACGAACACCCCCCGGCCACCCGGCTTGAGCGCCCGACAGGCCAGCCGCAGGACGTCGAGCGGCCTGGGGTGCGCGTAGAGCGAGTGGACGTTGACGACCTGATCGAACGCGCCGATCCAGCGTGGATCACCGGTCGCGACATCGGCGTGCTGGAAGGCCACGTTGCCCAGCTGCTTGGCCCGGCGCTTCTCGCGCGCCAGCTCGACGAGCGGTTCATAGGGATCGATACCCAGGGCCGAGAAGCCGGCCTCGGCCAGGAGAAGCGTGATGTTGCCGGGACCGCATCCGATGTCGAGCACCCGGACATCGCGCCGTGGCATGTCGCCCGGCGTGCCTGCCTTCACGCACGCCAGCACTTCACCGCTCAGCGACTGGTAGGGCGCGAAGCGATCGAAGATGTAGTCGTAGACGACCCCGTACCCGACCGTCAGCGCGCGCTGGAGGCTCCAGTCCGCGCCCCCGACCATGGCCGCTTTGAGACCCTGCATGCCGTTGACGGCGCTCATCCGCGCTCCGCCAGCGCCTGCTCCACCGCGCCGCGCAGCTCCTCGCGCGTGAAGGGCTTGAGGAGGATGGCGTCGAAGCCCATCACGGTCGCGTCGTCCATGACGTCGGACGTCCCGTGCCCGGTCAGCAGCATGAACGCCATGTCGGGATTGAGATCGTGCGCCTGCTCGAAGACTTCGAACCCGTTCATGTCGGGCATCTTGTAGTCGACGATCAAGAGATCGAACGTCTCCTTGCGGAGCAGGTCGAGCCCGGCCTCGCCGCGATGGACGCCCTTCACGACGTACCCGAGCGTCTGGAGCATGTTGACGCACAACACCACGACCTCGCCCGCGTCATCGACGATGAGGACCTTGCCTTTCTCTGTTCTCTGAGTCATGGGCCACCGTTCCACGGAGCGGACAATCGCCCCCCTCGCGTGGTCATCGGTAGGTACGAGGATGAATCGGAGAGGGGAAGGGAGCCTAGTGAAAATGAACTAGAAACGAACCAGGGGATCCCGAGCGCTTGCGCGACGCTCAGGCACCGCCATCGCCCCTGGGGCAAGTACGACCTTTCCGCTTCGAGAAGCACGAAGCAAATCAGACGTACCAAGCCCGACAAACCCTGTCAATGACAAGATTCCTGGCGGTCTTGCCCGGTTCTCAGGCCCTCGGCGGCCTCACTTCCGTGACCACTGCCCTGCGTCGTCCTGCACCGAGGCGCCGGCCGGAGCCTTGTCGCGATGCGCCTTGGCGAAGGCGGCCTGCACTCGCGCGAGATCGCCGGGCGGCATGTTGTTCTGCTCGACGAGCGTCCGGTAGAGCACCATGCGATCGCGGTTCTCGGCGCTGACGAGCGCAGGCACGTTGGCCGGGCAGCCGGTGCCAGGGCGCACGTCCAGCAGTCCCTGGTTGTTCTCGCCGATGCAGCCCTTGGCCAGCGCCGCCGCGAGCTCGGGGAAGCGCGCGCGCCGCGACTCGATCACCGCGATGATCTCGGGTGTGCGCGTCTTGAGCTCGGGCACGGCCTGGGCCTCCACGGTCGTGGGCCCGAACAGGCTGATGAGTTTCGTGCCGCCCCCCGACCGGGGGGACGTCGGCGCCGGTCCGGTCGGCGCTTCCTTGGGTGTGCGCACGAGGTCCTCGATGTTCGAGGCCGCGCTATCGATCTTCTCCTGCGGGAACTGCACGTTGATCGTCACGGCCACGCAGCCGGCGAGCACCACTGCGAGCCACGGAATGGAGAGCGAGCGCGTCATGGCAGCGTCCCTCTGGTCAGTGTGCGCGCCAGTACCGTCAGCGGCACGTTCCGGAAGTTGATGGCTTCCACCGGGCCCGGGAAGATGCCAAGCCGCTTCTTGCCCTTGAGTGACAGATCGATGTGACCGGCGCCCTGGTTCCAGGTGAGCGTGCCCTGGAGCGACTCGTAGTTGAAGACGCGCAGGTTCTGCAGCGTCTGGTGCAGGACCCCCGTCGTTTCCGCCTGAACGGTCGCCGAGTCGAGCAATTGCTGGATCGGCTCGATGCTCACCTCGCCGCCGCCCTCGGAGCCGAGCTGCACGACGGCGGCCAGGCCGTTGTCGGTCATGTACTGAGCGGTCAGGACATAGTGCACGTGACCGGTGATCTGGCCGGCGCGCGTACCGACGTCGCGAACGAGCTCGGCGAGATCTACCCGGGTACCTTCCAGGCGTGCCCGCATGGGCGTCGGCCGTCCGTCCACTGCCGCTTCCAGCCACCCACCGCCTTGACCGCCGTAATGTGCGTAGCGGACGTCGGGGAGGAGCAGTCGTCCCTCGGTGAGTCTCGCGCTGCTCGTCAAGCCCGTGGCCGTGAAGCCGTAGGCGTTCACGCGCTCGGCCGTCACGGTACCGCCCGGTGGCGCCTCGGCGCCGAATCCGACGGGCACGGTGGCGCGGATGCCGGTGAAGGTCACGTGCCCACCGGCCGTGATGTCGGCCTCGCTGAGCTGCGCCTGCACGGTGCCTCGAAACGCCAGCGGGCTTGCGCCGCCCACCTCTCCGTCGACGGTGGCCCGTCCCGTCAACCGCGTCGGTATCGGCAGCAGTGGCGCCAGCGCCGCCGCGTCGTCGACGGTGCCGCGGACCTCGATCGGCCACAGACCGCCGCGCCGAGACGCGGCCGTGACGCGACCGACGTTGCGGCCGTCGCGACTCAACGTCAGCGTCGAGGCGTCGAGGCCGAGCGCGGCCGCGCGGTCGGAGGCGAGCTCGATCGTCGCGGTGCCGGCAACGTCGAGCGGAAGGCGCGTCAGCGCCGGCGTCGTCACCGCCTGGCCAGTGAAGTCGAAGCTCACGACCGGCCGACCGCCTGGGGCCGTCCCGGTGAAGCGGGAGACGAGCGTACGCGCCGCGATCTCAGTCGACATCGCCGTTCCCAGCCGATGCGCCAGTCTCCGGGCGCTGAACGGCTCGATCCTGACCTCGCCATTGAACGCGCGGTCCGAGGTTCCGTACGCGACGCGCCCGCGGACCGCGCTGCCGTCGAGGGTGCCCTCGGCGCTGCCGCCCAGCGGACGGCCGTCAGCCGGCAACGTGGCGGCGCCCTCGAGATGAAGATCGCGTCCCCAGTCGAATGCGTAGCGAGAGACGACGAGCTCGACCTTGGCCGGATCCCAACGCGACGTCAATTCGATCACGGGGGCCGTGGTCGTGTCGCCCGCGGTGAAGCGTGCGGTCGTCGTCATGTTGCCACCACGGGCCAGACGCACCTCACCGCTCCCGGCCAGCGCCGCAGCGGCCGGGAGCGAGGCAGGCCACAGGCCGGCGAGGCGCAAGGGTACAGCCGCGAAGTCAACCTGTGTGGTCACCACGCCGTCCGCCGCTCCCGCGCTCTTCGTCGTCAGTCGCAGTGCCCGCGCGCCGGCATCGAGGAGGGCAAGCGTGACCGTCAGGCCGTTCGCCGTTTTCTCGCCGGTCAGCTCGAGCGCGAACGTGTGGCCGGCCCGGGTCACCTCGCCACCGTCCACCCGCAGCGAGAGTGCACCCGGCCACTCGAGCAGGGCGGCGGCGAGGGTACGGACGGCTTCCATGGCAGCGGTCGGGCCCTTCGATTCGACGCTGTCGTGCACGGTGACGGACGTGGAAGCCGCGACGATGGTGACGCGGCGGCCGGCCGGGGCGATGAGCGGCAAGACTCCGCCGTCGATGTCGAGCTGGCCAACCCTGATTTCGACGGCGGAGCCGCCACCGGCGGGTACATGCACGCCACGAAGCCGCAAACCGGTCCCGCGAGTGGCGGCACGCTCGACGGTGATGGGCACTCCGAGGCGGCCGCTGAGGATTCCGCCGACGATCGGCCCCAGGCGACGCTCTTCGCCGAACAGATAAAAGCCGCCGGCGGCGGCGATGATCGCTCCCAGCAGCGCCGCGGCGATGACGATCAGCACGACACGGCGCGCCCGCGGCTTCATGGACTCACAGTATCAGACGGTTGGAGACGACCAGGATTCAGGCGCCGGACGCCGTGACCTTATATATAGGCGGCCCGACGGGCCTGGCGTGCGTGCACTAGTAACTCTTGGGTAGGCCGAGAACGTGCTCCGAGAGGTAGTTCAGCACCATCTGCTGGGAGACCGGCGCGATCTTGTAGAGCCGAACCTCGCGGAACAATCGCTCGACGTGAAACTCCTTGGCGTACCCGTAGCCGCCGTGCGTCTGCACGGCCACATCGCACGCTTCGAATCCAGCGTCGGCGGCCAGCAGCTTGGCCGTGTTCGCCTCTGCCCCGCAGGGACGCCCGTGGTCGAACAGCCAGGCGGCCTTCATCGTGATGAGCTCGGCCGCCTCGAGCTTGGCCCATGCCTGCGCGAGCGGATGAGCGATCGCCTGGTTCTGGCCGATGGGTCGGCCGAAGACCACGCGCTCCTTGGCGTACTGCGAGGCGCGCTCGATGGCGGCCCGCCCGATACCGACGGCCTCGATGGCCGTGAGCACGCGCTCGGGATTCAAGGAGTCGAGCAGGTGGTAGAAGCCACGCCCGACCTCGCCGACGATGTCGGTGGCGGGAATCTCGAGGCCGTCGATGAAGATCTCGTTCGAGTCCACGGCGCGGCGGCCCATCTTCTCGATCTCGCGCACCGTGATCTTCGTCCGGTCGAACGGCGTGAAGAAGAGTGTGAGACCGGCGAACGGCTTGGCCGGATCGCGCGGCGCCGTGCGAGCGAGCAGCAGGATGTGGGTGGCCTGGCGGGCGTTCGTGTTCCAGACCTTGCGGCCGTTCACCACGAACCGATCACCGAGGCGCTCGGCCCGCGTCTCGATGCGTGACGTGTCCGTGCCGGCGTTCGGCTCGGTGACGCCGAACGACATCACACTGTCGCCCCGGGCGATCGCCGGCAGATAGCGCTCCTTGAGCGCCGGGCTGCCGTGCTTGACGACCGGCATGGGCGGAAAGACGTAGAAGTGGATCGGCGAGGCGCCGGTGGTGCCGGCGCCGGCGACACAGATCTCGTGGAGGAGAATGGCCGCCTCGGTGACGCCGAGCCCGGAGCCGCCGTACTCTTCGGGAATGACGACGCCGAGCCAGCCACCGGCGGCGAAGGCCTTCACGAACTCCCACGGGTACTCACCGCTCCTGTCCTTCTCGAGCCAGTAGTCGGCGGAGAACGAGCGGGCGAGCGTCGCGACCTCCTTGCGGATCAACTCCTGCTGCTCGGTGAGTGCAAAGTCCATAGGCTGTCCTCGCCTGGGCGCGGTTCTGGTGGGATTCTACTCCATGGTGGCTCGCCTGGGTGGACTGGCGCTCGTCGTGCTGCTCTTCGCCGGCTGTGCCGGTGGAGACGAAACGTCCGGTGTCGAGCTGGTCTTCCGCCACTCGCGCATGCCCGGCCAGAGCGACCCGCTCCCGGGGTTGCTCCGCGAATTCGAGCGCGATCACCCGGGCGTGCGGGTGACTCACGAGCCGTTGCCGTGGACCGCCGACGTCCAGCATCAGTTCTACGTAATCAACCTCGAAGGCCGGACGGCCGGCTTCGACGTTCTCATGCTCGACGTGATCTGGGCTCCCGAGTTTGCCCGCGCGGGCTGGCTGCTCGACCTGACGGACCGCTGGCCTGTCGCCGAGCGCGCCGAGCACTTCGAGGCGACGGTCGCCGCGGCCATGCTCGATGGGCGCGTGTGGGCGGTGCCCTGGGTCATGAACGTCGGCCTGCTCTACTATCGGCGCGATCTTCTCGACGCGAGCGGTTTCGCGCCTCCGCGAAGCTACGACGAGCTCGCCTCGCAGGCCCGGGCGGTGATGGAGCGAGCCGGTGATCGCCGGCTGGGCGGCTTCGTCTGGCAGGGCCGTCAGTACGAGGGACTCGTCGTCAACATCCTCGAGGAGCTCTGGGCACGCGGCGTCGAGCTGGTCGGGACGGACGGCCGAGTGCTGGTCGATCTCGATGGCGCTGCCGCCGCGCTCGGCTTCCGGCGACGGCTGCTGACCGACGGGATCTCACCGTCGCTGGTGACGGGCGCCGACGAGGAGCAGACACGCCGCGAGTTCGGCGCCGGGCGCGCTGTGTTCCTCCGCAACTGGCCCTATGCGCTACGCCTCTTCGAGAGCCCGACGTCGGCAGTGCGGGGCCGCGTCGGCATCACGGCGCTGCCTGGCGGCGGTGCGCTCGGCGGCGCCCATCTCGCGATCAACCGCGCCACGCGTCACCCCGAGCTCTCGTGGCAGCTCGTACGCTTTCTGACCACTGACCGGGCGCAGCGTGCGATCGCCGATGCGGTCGGGCTCCACCCGACGAGGCCGAGGCTGCTCGATCCATCATTGCGATCGATCTTCGCCGCCGCGCGGCCGCGGCCGATCACGCCCTGGTATCAGACGCTCTCGGCGACGATTCAGCCGGCCTTCTCGGCGGCGATCACCGGTGTGACACCTCCGCGCGAGGCCCTGGTGACCGCGCGGCTCCAGCTCGAGTACTTCCTCGGCGACCAGTGGCAGTAGGAGCCGAGCGACCCGAGCGGGCTGGGCCCCGCCAGTCGCGAGGCGACCATATATGAAGGTCGGAGCCGAGCGACGACTCGCCGCGGTCTTGCTGGCTCCGGCGCTCGCTGTGCTGGCGGGCGTCACGCTCTATCCGCTGGCGCAGGCGTTGGTCCTGTCGCTCGAGCGTCGAGTGCCGGTGTTCGGTATCGACGAGTTCGTCGGCCTCCGCCACTACGGCTTCCTTCTTCGCGATCCTGCCTTCGCCAACGCACTGCACGTGACCGCGGTGTTCACCGTCGTTTCCGTAGCACTCGAAGTCGTCCTCGGCGTGGCCGCGGCGCTGGCGCTGGCCACGATGCGACGCTGGCGCGCCGTTGCCGTTGCCCTCCTGCTGCTGCCCTGGTGCCTGCCCGGCGTCGTCACGGCGCGAATGTTCGAATGGCTCTACTATCCCACCGGCTGGCTGGGCATTCCCGGCCGCGCCCTGCCCGCGCTCATCGTCGCGGACGTGTGGCGCACCACGCCGTTCCTGGCCCTCTTCGCCTACGCGCGTCTGATCAGCATACCGCCGGGCATTGCCGAGGCCGCCGCAGTGGACGGCGCCAGTCGCCTCGCGACGTTCCGGACGATCACGCTGCCACTGCTGGCGCCGGTGCTGCTGACGGCGGCACTCTTCCGGACGCTCGACGCCCTGCGCGCCTTCGATCTCATGTATGTCCTCACGGGCGGAGGGCCGGCGGCGACGACGGAGACGCTCACGCTCTATGCCTATCGCCATCTCTTCCAGACGCTGCAGCTCGGCCTCGGCGCGGCCGCGGCCGTGCTCGTCCTCGTCGTCGTGACGCTCGTGGCGTGGGCCCACCTGCACGCGGTCGAGGCCAGCGAGGCACGGACGTGAGGCCGCGTCGTGAGCTTCTCGTGCTGCTCGCGCTGGCGGTCTACGCGAGCCCGGTGGCCTGGCAGCTTCTGACGTCGATCACGCCGTCGGAGGAGCTGCAGAACGGCGCGCGCATCTGGCCTTCGCACCCGACGCTCGCGAGCTACCACGTGGTCTTCACGCAGAGTCCGTTGCCGCGCGCGCTGCTGAACAGCGCCGGTATCGCGCTGGCGACGACCGCCCTGGCGATGGTGCTCGGCACGCTCGGCGCCTACGCGCTGGCCCGCCTCGCCATTCCGGGCCGGCGGGCGCTGGTGCTCGGGATCCTCCTCAGCACGGCGCTGCCGGCAATCGCGACGGTGGGACCGCTCTACCTGATGATGCGGGCGCTGGGCCTCCGTGACACGTGGGGCGCCGTCATCATCGCCCACACCTCGTTCGCCTTGCCGCTCATGCTGTGGCTGATGGCCGGGTTCCTGCGCGCGCTGCCGCGCGAGCTGGAAGAAGCGGCGTTCGTCGACGGCGCCGGTCGGCTCCAGGCGTTGCGCCACGTCGTGGTGCCGGCCGCCGCGCCCGGCGTCGCGTCGGCGGCCGTGGTGACGTTCCTCTTCTCGTGGAACGAGTTTCTCTTCGCGTATACCTTCACAGCGACCGAAGCGAGCCGGACAGCCCCGGTGGCGCTCGCGCTCTTTCCCGGCGTGTTCGAGGTCCCGTGGGCCGACATCGCCGCCGCCGCGGTCCTCACCTCCGCGCCGCCTCTCCTCGTCGTCACGCTGCTCCAGCGCGCACTGGTTCGCGGACTCCTGGCCGGGGGCGTGCGCGAGTGAGGGGGAGCGGTCCCAGTGTTATGATGGCGCGCCGTGGCGGTCCAGGAACTCTACGCGCTGCAGAACGGCTTCATGTCCGCCCAACGCTCGCTGCTCTTCTACGGGGAGTTTTCGGGCGATCGTGTGCAGATCCCCATCACGTGCTGGCTGGTGAAGACCACGGACGGCACGATCCTCTTCGATACCGGGCTCTCGCCACGCGCCGTTCCCGGCCTCATGCGCAACGACCCGCTGGCGCGCTTCACCGAGGAGGACCTGCTCGTCCATCGACTCGACGTCCTCGGCCTTCAGGCGGGCGACGTCGACCTCGTCGTCATCTCGCACCTGCACTACGACCACGCCGGCGGCGCCGAATTCTTCGCGAAGTCGGAGCTGGTCGTCCAGCAAGACGAGTATTCCTATGCGCACCACCCGGCGGCGTTCTTCGCGCCGTTCTACTACCGCAAGAACTTCGACCTGCCCGAAGCCCGCTGGCGCCTGCTCGACGGCGACACCGAGCTGGCGCCCGGGGTGTCGGTGCTGCGCACCGACGGTCACACCCCCGGGCACCAGTCGCTCTTGGTGGAGCTGCCGCAAACCGGCCCGGTGATCCTGGCCGGTGACGCGTGCTACTGGCAGGAACACATCGACGGCGAGCGTCCGCCCGGCGTCGTCTGGAATCCCACGCTGGCCATGCACGCCATCAAGCGGCTGAAGACGCTGGCGCGGCTGACCGGCGGCCGCATCTTCCCGAGCCACGATCCGGAGTTCTGGCGCACGATCAAGCAGTCGCCCGACGCCTTCCGCTGAACTGGCGACGTCTAGGACGTCTTTCGCCGGCCACCCCGCTTGCGGGGGACCTTTGCGCCCTTCTTCCGCGCTTCGCTCAGTCCGATGGCGATCGCCTGCTTGCGGCTCCTCACCTTCTTACCGCTCCGACCACTCGACAGCTTGCCTCGCTTCATCCGGTGCATCGTGCTCTTCACCATCTTGCCGGCTTTCCTGCCGTACTTCCGAGCCATGAGCGCCTCCTTTGCAAGTCCGTGCACACGCGCACGTCTTCAGCGAGATGTCATGCAAGGGGCGTGCTCGTGAACCGACTACCTTAAATTCCTGATCTCGATTTCGTCGTCCGGAGCCCGTTGGAGCATCGAGAGCGTGACCGCTGACACGCCGGCGCGCCTCGATGACCCTTCGTGGACCGAGCCCACCCAGCAGCGCGCGGGCGCCCCACCCGGATTCACCAGCTCGACGACGTCGCCACGAGCGACGCCGAGCCGCCGCGCCGTGGCAGCATCGAGCGCGATGATCCGCGTTTGCGTCTCGTCACGATCGGCGGTCAGGCTCAGCGACGCGGTCACCCGCGCGGCCGCCAGCCGCCGTCGGCGCTCGAGGGTGGCGGCCTCGTCGACCGCGCCGTCGGCCACGACGACGCCGTACACCGACGCCGCGGCGGCCGGCGTCACGACACCCTGGGCCAGATCGACGACCACGCGCGCGGGATCGCGGCCGAGCGGATCGCCGTAGCCTCCGCCGCCCGAGGACGCCATGACGACGACGTCGTCACGGACGAGCGGGAACGCGCTCACCTTCCCCGGCAGCGGCGACGGCTCGACGTCGGCCCCGGCCCGCTTCACGTAGAACCGGTTCGTCGCACCGCCGTGGCCGCCGCAGACCCCGTAGGGGCGCAGCAGGCTCTTCTCGGCGAGAACGGACAGCTGGGCCGACGGCGCCAGCACCCGGACCTCGCGGACGAGTCCCAGGCCGCCGCGGTAGTGGCCGGCGCCCCCGGAGTCGGGCCGCAGCTCGCAGCGCTCGACGCGCAACGGATACTTCTGCTCCACGGCCTCCACGGGCTGGATGGTCGTGATGTCGCTTTCGGTGAACGCGCGGACGGCGTTGTTGCCGTCACCACCGTCCCAGCCGCCGGTGCCGCCGGCCGGATATTCATAGAAGATGAAATCGGTGCCCCCGATGTAACAGTGATTGCCGCCGCCCTTGAGATCTCCCGTCACCTTGCCCGCGATCGCCTGCGAGAGCGCGCCCATCACCGCGGACTCCACGCAGTACTTCACCTCGACCATCCCGCCACAGGGCGCCGGCCGCCGCGCGTTGACGAGGGTGCCTTCGGGGGCGAGGACCGTGAGCGGCCGGAAGGCGCCCGAGTTGATCTCACCACCCGGATCGAGAAAGGCCTTGAGGATGGTGAAGGCGCCGGTGGGCGCCATCGCCGGCCCGACGTTGGTCGGACCCGCGGTCTGCGGTGACGTGCCGGCGAGGTCGACGGTGACACCATCAGCGCTCACGGTGACCGTGGCCCGTACGCGCAGCGGCTCGAGGTGATCGTGTCCGCCTTCGAGATACGCCTCGTACGCGTACTGCCCGGGTGGCAGCTCACGGATCCGCTGGCGCATGCGCTGCTCGGCTCGATCGAGCAGCTCGGTGATGCAGGCCTGCAGCGTCGCATGGCCATACCGGGCCAGGAGCGCCTCCACGCGCTCGGCAGCCTTTCGGCAGGTGCCGATCATGGCCCGGAAATCGCCCTCGCGCTCCCGCGGTCCCCGCATGTTGGCGAAGATCAGATCGAGCGCCGCCTGGTTTGGACGGCCACGCTCGACGATCCGGATCGGCGGGATCCGCACGCCCTCCTGGTAGATCTCCGTCGCCCGGCCGGAGAGGCTGCCTGGACTCATGCCGCCCACGTCGCCCCAGTGGGCGCGTACCACCGGAAACAGGAAGAGCTCGCCCGTCTGCCCGGCGGGGGCCGGCGCGAACATCGGGTAGATCATCGCGACGTCGTTGAGGTGCGTGCCGCCCGTGTAGGGATCGTTGTGCAGGAAGATGTCGCCGGGGTGGATGTCGCCGCCGAAGCGCTCCTGCACGGCCTTCATCGACCAGGTGATGGGAACGATGTGGAGGGGATGGTCCTGGCCGCGCGACATCGCCACGATCTGCGCGTGGCCATCCATCAGCACGCAGGAAAAGTCCTCACCTTCGTAGAGGATCGAGGAGTAGGCCGTGCGCACGAGCGTGACCCGCATCTCGCGCACGATCGAGGAGAGCGCCTCGCGCACGACCTCGAGCGTGATCGGATCGATCATGCCGAGCGCATCAGGAGCAGGTTGCCCGCGTCGTCCATGCTCGCCCGCCATCCGGGGAAGACGACGGTCGTGGCCCCGAACTCCTCGACGATGGCGGGGCCGTCCACGCGGGCCCGCTCGGGCAAGCGGTCGCGCTCGAACACGGGCGTCGACGCAGCGCGGCCGTCGAACCACACGTCGCGTGTCGCGATGAACGCGTCGTCGACGGTGCCGTCTCCGCCTCTGAAGCGCGACGGCTCGGGCTTGTCGACCACGCCGTAGGCGGACATCCTCGCGTTCACCACCTCGACGTCGCCGTCGGGATCCGCGTGACCGTAGGCCGCCAGGTGGCGGGCGTTGAAGTCGGCGACGATCGCGCGCGCGTCGAGCGGGCCCGGCGCCAGCGGAACGCTCAGCTCGAAGGCCTGGCCGGCGTAGCGCAGATCGAGCGAGCGCTCGCTCCGCCGCGACTGCCGATCGAAGCCTTCCCCGTCCAGCCGCTGGCCGGCCCCGGCGCTCATCTCGGCGAAGGCCGCTTCGAGCGCGGGCAGCCGTTCATGCAGGCGGCCGACGCGGGTGCGCACGTCGTCGTGCTTGACGTCGGAGACGAGCAAGCCCAGCGCCGAGAAGTTGCCGGGATGTCGCGGCACCAGGATGCGCGGGATGCCCAGCTCCTCGGCGACGGGAATCGCGTGCATCGGGCCGGCTCCGCCGAAGGCGATGAGCGTGAAGTCTCGCGGGTCGTGGCCCTGCTGGATCGAGATCTCGCGGATGGAGGCGGTCATGCGCGCCACCGCGATGCTAACGATGCCCTCGGCCAGTCGCGACCCGTCCAGTCGGAGGCGCGCGGCGAGCGCTGCGACGGCGCGTTGGGCGAGGTCGGCGTGGATGCGGATCGCACCGCCGAGCGCGCGATCACTCGACATCCGCCCGAGCACGATGTTGGCGTCGGTCACCGTGGGCTCGACACCGCCGAGACCGTAGGCCGCGGGACCGGGCTGGGCGCCGGCACTCCGCGGGCCGACCTGGAGGGCGCCGTCGACATCGAGCCACGCGATGGATCCACCGCCGGCGCCCACGGTGCGGATGTCGATCTGAGCGACCTTCACGGGGAAGGCGCCGATGAGATTGTGGGTCGTCGCCAGCGGGCGGCCATCCCGCACGAGACAGACGTCGGTACTCGTGCCACCCATGTCGTACGTGATGAAATCGGCGATGCCCGACCGGGCGGCCGTGAAGCAGCCCTGGCTCACGCCGCCGGCCGGTCCCGACACCGTCGTCCGGATCGGAAGCCGTCGCGCCGTCTCGACGGTCATCATGCCGCCGCTCGATCCGATCGTGAGCACACCGTAGGCGTAGCCGGCCTCGAAGAGCTTCTTCTCCA
>MNEG01000123.1 GCA_001917585.1 Candidatus Rokubacteria bacterium 13_1_40CM_68_15 | reverse complement strand
TCAGAAGAACGAGCTGGCGCCGGTCGGGTCACCCGATTATCCGTATGTCATCACGACGTACCGCCTGACCGAGCATCACCTGTCCGGCGTCATGTCGCGCTACCTGCCGTACCTCGCCGAGATGTTCGAGTCGCACTTCGCCGAGATCAGCCACGAGCTGGCCGGCGAGCTCGGGATTCAGAACGGCGACAAGATCACGGTGTCGTCGCCGCGCGGCAAGATCCACGTGAAGGCCATGGTCACGAGCCGGTTCAAGCCGTTCGTGGTCGACGGAAAGAAGATCCATCAGATCGGCGTGCCATGGCACTGGGGCTACAACGGTATTTCGAAGGGCGACATCACCAACGACCTGTCGGCGACGGTCGGTGACCCCAACGTCTACATCCAGGAGACGAAAGCCTTCGTCTGCAACGTGAAGAAGGGGGTGGTGTAGCCATGGCGCGCACGCTCGCGATGTTCACGGACACCTCCCTCTGCATCGGCTGCCGGGCCTGTCAGGTCGCGTGCAAGCAATGGAACGAGCTCGGTATGGAGCAGCCGGAGTGGACCGGCACCTACCAGAACCACGCTCACTTCACGGACGCCACGTTCCGGCTGGTGCGCTTCATCGAAGCCCCCGGCGCCAGCCCCAGCGGTGACCTCGCCTGGCTCCTGATGTCGGACGTCTGCAAGCACTGCGCTGATGCCGGATGTCTGGACGCCTGTCCTACCGGCGCCATCTACCGGACGGAGTTCGGTACCGTCAACATCAACCAGGACGTCTGCAACGGCTGTCGCTACTGCGTGTCGTCGTGCCCGTTCGGTGTCGTCAGCTTCAACGAGCACACCGGCACCGCCAGGAAGTGCACGTTCTGCAACGATCGTATTCACAACGGCCTCGGCCCCGCCTGCGCCAAGGCGTGTCCGACCGAGTCCATCCAGTTCGGCTTCCGCGACGAGCTCGTCGCCAAGGCCGGCAAGCGCGTGGAGAGTCTGAAGGCGATGGGCTTCAAGGACGCCCAGCTCTACGGGGCCGATCAGAAGGGCTTCCTGGGTGGGCTGAACGCGTTCTTCCTGCTCCTGGCCAAGCCGTCGACGTACAACCTGCCCGAGAACCCGAAGGTCCCGCAGCGCAACGTCGTCGTCGACTCGCTGCTTTCGATCGGCTCGGCCGTCCTCGTCGGGCTGGGCGCGCTCCTCGCGTTCCGCGATCGCGGAAAGGGAGACGGGGGTGGGCATGCTTAAGACGCCCGAGTGGGGCATGATGATCGTGCTGTACTTCTTCTTCGGCGGCATCGCCGGCGGCGCGTATTTCACCGCCGCCATCGCCGACAACGTCGGTGGCCGGCGGGCCGCCAGGGTCGCGCTCGTCGGTTATCTGCTGTCGCTGCCGCTGGTGGCGCTCTGCGGCCTGTTGCTGATCGCCGACCTCGGTGTGCCGTCACGATTCCTCAACATGATGCGCATGCTCAAGTTCTGGGATCCGATGTCACTCGGCGCGTGGGCCGTCGGCGTCTTCGGACTGTTCTCGTTCGTCTCCTCGGTCATGTGCTTCGGGCCGTTCGAGCACCTGGCGACGCTGCGCCGCCGGATCGGCCTGGTCGGAATGCTGTTCGGCTTCTTCCTGGCCAGCTATACCGGCGTGCTGCTCAGCGCGACCGCCCAGCCATTCTGGAGCGAAGCCCGTCTCATGGGCGCGCTCTTCCTGGCCTCGGGGGCTTCGACCGGGATGGCCGCCGTGTCGCTGATTCTCGCCCTGACTGGTGACGGGCCCGGGCACGGCTTGGCCAGGGTGAAACACGCGGACCGCTACTCGATGATCATCGAGCTCGTCATGCTGGCGCTCTTCCTGGCTCTGCTCGGCTCCGCCGCCAAGCCCATCGTCAGCGGCCACTTCGCCCCGCTGTTCTGGGGCGGTCTGGTCGCGCTCGGGCTGGTCGTTCCGCTGGTGCTGGACTTCGTCGGCCACGGCCGGAAGGCGCTCGGCGCGGTCTCAGCCGTGCTCGTCCTGATGGGTGGCTTCATCCTTCGCTATGTGATGGTGATGTCGATCCAGTCCTGACGGGTGGAGCGCTGTGATTACGAGGGGCCGGGAAACCCGGCCCCTTGTGTTTTGGCCCACGACCAGCCAGCATGGGCGTCATGTCGACCGTCGATCTCACCGACGCCTGGAGCGATCTCCTCCGCCGGCGTGCGACGTTCGCTCCGGCACTGGCCATCTACGACGAGCTCATCCGGCTGTGGGCGACGACTCCCGTCGCGGTCACGCCGCTCGACTGGGATGCAGGCGAGTGCGCGCAGCGTTGGGAGCGTGGCGTCCCCCTCCTGGCCGAAGCGACGCCACGACTCGAATCGGAGACCGTCGAGCCCTTGCTGGGACCGGTCCTCGACATCGTGGGTGGCCTTCGTGGCGACGCGTTCGACGGCCTCCGCGCGTTCGCCGAAGCCTGGGACGCTGGACGCCTGACCGTCACGTCGCTGTTTCCTGCGCGTGGGCAACTGGGGACCGTCGATCAGCGCATCGGGCTCGATCGCGTGCTGGTGGGATTCATCAGCGCGGCCACGCTGCGGCCTCTCCTCGAGCCGTACTTCGTCGCGGTCCGCGACCACCTGGCGGACGGCGTGTGGCAGCTCGGCGTCTGTCCGTTCTGCGGAGCGCCACCGGGCTTCAGCGATGTCGTCGAGGACGGCCGGCGCCGGCTCGCCTGCCACGTGTGTGGCAGCGGCTGGACGGCGTCGCGGATGTGGTGCTCCTTCTGCGGCAACACCGACAGCCAGGACCTTCGCCGTCTGGAGCCGGAGTCGGGGGACGAGGGGTACTTCATCTCGTCGTGCACCAAATGCCGGGGATACTTGAAGGAACTCGATCGCCGCGTGCGCTGGAATGGCGGCCCGGCCCTGGTGGAGGATTGGGGGTCTCCGCATCTGGACCTGGTCGCGCAGCGCAGCGGGTACTGGCGAGCCCTACCCTCCATCGTCGAGCTCGGCAAGAAGGGCGATTCATAGCGGCTCGCCGGCCGTAACCCATCGGGAATGTGGTAAAATTTCCTGAGGCTTTCACGTGATAAGCCCTACATTCTTCACTCTGGCAGTTATTGGCTACGTCTGTGCCACTGGTCTTGCTCTCGCCTACCTGGTTCAGCGCCAGGATCTGATCCACCGCCTCGGATCGGTCGCAACTCTCGGCGGCTGGGTCTGTCATTCCCTGGCTCTCGTCATCCGAGGGGTCGAGATGGGACGTCCGCCGCTCGCGAGTCTGCCCGAGGCGGTGTCGGTCGCCGTCTGGGTCGTCGTCCTCCTCGAGATGTGGGCCGAGCGACACTACGGCGTGAAGGTCCTCGGAGCGTTCGTGCTCCCGGTGGCCGTCATGCTCAGCATGTCGGCGGTGGGGCGACCGCTCGAAGGTCCCGACATCGACCGCGCTCTGTCCGGCGCCTGGCTCTGGGTGCATATCGGGCTCGCGCTGATCGGCATCGCGGCCTTCGTCCTCAACTTCGCCGGCGCGGTCATGTATCTGCTGCAGGAACGCGCGCTGAAGGCGAAGCGTCCCGGAACGTTCTACTACCGCCTGCCGTCGCTGGAGACGCTCGACCGCTTGACCTACCGCACGCTCGCGCTCGGCTTCCCCTTCCTCACCACCGGACTTCTCCTGGGGGCGCTGTGGGCGCGGCGCGTCTGGGGGAGCATCTTCGCCTTCGATCCACTCGCGCTGTTCTCGTTCGTCGCCTGGGCCATCTACGCGGCCACCCTGGCCGGGCGTGCGGCCGCGGGCTGGCACGGACGGCGCGCCGCCTACTTCGCGATCATCGGCTTTGCCGCGCTGGTGCTCACGCTCGGCGCCGGGTTCCTGCTTCCCGGGCGGCACGGCTCCTGATGGGCCTCTTCGTGGCCGGCATGAACCATCGGACGGCCCCGGTGGCCGTTCGCGAGCAACTCGCCCTCGAGGAGGACAAGCTCCGGGAAATCCTTCGTGAGGTGCTGGCCGGGGGCGGGATCGCTGAAGCGGTGATCGTCTCCACCTGCAATCGCGTGGAGGTCTATGGCGTCGCCGAGGTGCCGGGCGAAGCGCGTGCCGTCGTCTTCCGCCACCTGTGCCACCAGCGCGGCCTGGACGTAGCCTCCGTCGACGTGTTCCTCTACACCCACGTCGATCGGGACGCGGTGAGCCACGCCTTTCGCGTGGCCGCCAGTCTCGACTCGATGATGATCGGCGAGCCGCAGATCCTCGGGCAGGTGAAGGACGCCTTCGCGCTGGCGCAGTCGTGCGAGACCGTCGGGCCGGCGCTCCACTCGCTCTTCACGCACGCGTTCGCGGTGGCCAAGAAGGTGCGCACGGAGACCGACGTCGGGCGCTACGCCGTGTCGGTCTCGTTCGCCGCCGTCGAGTTGGCCAAGAAAATCTTCGATGGCCTGTCCGGGCGCACCGTGCTGCTGGTCGGCGCCGGCAAGATGGGTGAGCTGGCAGCGCGCCACCTCGTCGAGCAGGGCGCGTTCCCGATCTACGTCGCCAACCGGACGTGGAGCCGGGCGCTCGAGATGGCCCGCGCGCTCTCGGGTACCGCCGTGCCATTCGACGAATTGACGACGGCGCTGGCGTCCGCTGACATTGTGATCACCTCGACGGGCGCGCACGAGCCCGTGATCCGGCGCGACATGGTGGCGGGCGTTCTCCACGGGCGTCGCGGCCGGCCGCTGTTCTTCATCGACATCGCCGTGCCTCGCAACGTCGAGGAGAGCGTGGAGGCGCTCGAGGACGTCTATTGCTACGACATCGACGACCTCAAGCAGGTGGTCGACGCCAACCTTCGCGAGCGGCGGCGCGAGGCGCAGCGCGCCGAGACGCTGGTCGAGCGCGAGGTCGGTAAGTTCCTCGCTCGCCTGGCCGACGCCGACGTGATCCCGACCATCGTGTCCCTGCGGGAGCGCCTCGAGTCGATCCGCCTCGGCGAGGTGAAGAAGACGATGGCGCGCCTGGGCGACGCGCCTCCGGAAACGCGGGACGCGATCGAGGCCCTCTCGTCCGCCATCGTGAACAAGATCCTCCACGCGCCGATCACCAAGCTGCGCGAGTCGTCGCGCGCGGGCCACGGCCGCTCGTGGACCGAGCTGGTCCACGAGCTGTTCGGGTTGGGGCGACAGGGATGATGCGGCTCGGGACGCGGTCGAGTCCCCTCGCGCTCGCCCAGGCGCGGGCGGTGGCCGACGAGCTTCGCCGCGTCGGCGCCGAGGTGGAGCTGGTGCCGATGAAGACGGAAGGCGATCGGCTGCTGGGCCGGCTGGCCGACAGCGGAGGCAAGGGTCTCTTCGTGCGCGAGATCGAGGAAGCGCTCGCCGCGGGAACCATCGACCTCGCCGTACATAGCCTCAAGGACCTGCCGGCCGAGCTTCCTGACGGACTCGAGCTGGCCGCATTTCCCGAGCGTAACGATCCCCGCGACGTGCTCGTCTCGCGGACGGGAGGAGGCCTGGAGTCGCTGAGGCCAGGAGCGCTCGTGGGCACCGCCAGCCTGCGCCGCCGCGCCCTCGTGCTCGCCGCGCGGCCCGATGTGAAGGTCGAGCCGGTCCGTGGCAACGTCGACACGCGACTGCGCAAGCTCGATTCCGGCGACTGGGATGCGATTCTCCTGGCCGCGGCCGGCCTGGCTCGCCTCGGGCTTCGCCCGGCGAACGTCGCGTTCCTCCCGCCCGACGTCTTCGTGCCCGCCGTTGGCCAGGCGATCATCGGTGTCGAAATCCGGAGTCATGACCGGTCCACCCGCGCGGCGGTCGAGCGTCTCGATCATCCCGCCACGCGCGTGTGCGCGGTCGCCGAGCGCGCGTACCTGCGTCGGCTGGGAGCTTCCTGCACGACGCCGATGGCGGCGCACGCCGCGCTCGACGGCGCCACGCGGCTGCGCATGGCCGCGGTCGTGGCCAGCGAGGATGGACGGAAGGTCCTGCGCGCTGACGCAGCCGGCAGCGCGGATGACGCCGAGACGATTGGCCGCGGGCTCGCGGAATCGCTGCTCGCCCAGGGAGCTGCGGAGGTCGCCGGGCTCGATCCGGAGCGGTGGGCCCGGTGAAGAACGGCGGCGCGTTGAACGGACGGACGATCGTGGTCACTCGCGCAGCCGAGCAAGCCGGCCGCTTCGTGGCCCTGCTGCAAGACGCCGGCGCCCGGGTGCTCGAGGCGCCGACCATCGCCATCGAGCCCCCGATCTCCTGGGACCCGCTCGACCGCGCACTCGACGAGCTCGCCACGTTCACGTGGGTCATGTTCACGAGCGTGAACGGCGTGGCCATGGTGGATCGCCGGCTGCGCGAGCGCCACCTCGATTGGGTCGGCATCGCCGGCAAGCGCGTCGCCGCCATCGGGCCGGCCACTGCCGACGCCCTCGGTGAGCACGATGTGCGCCCCGAGATCGTCCCGGGCGAGTACCGGGCCGAAGCGTTGGTCGAGCATCTCCGCGGCGTGCTGCGCAGGGGTGAGCGCGTCCTCCTGCCCCGGGCCGCCCAGACGCGCGACGTCCTGGTCAAGGAGCTCACGCGCCTGGGCGCCGAGGTCCGCGAGGTCCCGGCCTACGTCACGAAACGAGTGGAAGACAGCGCCAGCCGACTGCGTGAGGCGCTGGCCGCCGGTGGCGTGGACGCGGTGACGTTCACCAGCTCGTCGACGGCCAGAAACTTCGCCGAGCTCTTCACGCAGGACGAGCGGCAAACGTGGTTCGCCGACGTCGTCGTCGCCTCCATCGGCCCGATCACGGCCGCCACGGCGGCGGAGTACGGTCTCACTACCCACGTCATGCCTGTCGAGTACACCATTCCCGCCCTCGCGCGCGCGCTCGGCGAACACTTCACCCGACTGGGAGCGAGCCAGGCCCGGGCCGAATCGCGGGTTCCGAGAAGGAGCGAGTAAATGCCACATGCGATGTTCCGTCCCCGCCGGCTGCGCGAAAAAGGTCTGCTCCGCCGGCTCGTCCGCGAGACCGCGCTCGGCGTGCACGACCTCGTGTATCCGATGTTCGCGGTGCACGGCCGCGGCGTGCGCGAGCCGATCGCCTCGATGCCCGGACAGTTCCGGCTCTCCATCGACGAGCTGATGCGGGAAGCCAAGGACGTCGCCGGCCTGGGCATCCCGGCCGTGCTCGTGTTCGGATTGCCCGACGACAAGGACGCCCGCGGCTCGGAGGCCTACGCCGACGACGGCATCGTTCAGCAGGCGGTTCGCGCGGTGAAGGACACCGTGCCGGATCTGCTCGTCATCACCGACGTCTGCCTCTGCCAGTACACCAGTCACGGCCACTGCGGCGTCGTCGAGGACGGAACCGTCAAGAACGACCCGTCCCTCGAGCTGATCGCGCGCGTCGCCGTCTCCCAGGCCGAGGCCGGCGCGGACATGGTCGCGCCGTCGGACATGATGGACGGCCGTGTGGGCGCCATTCGCGAGGCCCTCGACGAGGCGAGTCTGGTCGAGGTCCCGATCATGGCGTACTCGGCGAAGTACGCCTCGAGCTTCTATGGACCCTTCCGGGACGCCGCCGACTCCACACCCCAGTTCGGGGACCGGCGCTCGTACCAGATGGATCCGGCGAACGCGACCGAGGCCATGCGGGAGATCGCGCTCGACCTCGACGAAGGCGCCGACATCGTCATGGTGAAGCCCGCGTTGCCGTACCTCGACGTCATCTCGCGGGCCAAGAGCGAGTTCGGCGTGCCGCTGGCGGCCTACTCGGTGTCGGGCGAGTACGCCATGATCAAGGCCGCGGGCCAGCTGGGCTGGCTGGACGAGCGCCGGGCGATGATGGAGGCGCTCACCGCGATCCGGCGCGCCGGCGCCGACATCGTGATCACCTACTTCGCGCGGGAGGCCGCGCGCCTGCTCGCCGACGGACGCGAGGTGTGACCACCGCCGCAGGGATGAGGATCTCGGCCAAGGGCGAGTACGCGATCAAGGCGGTGCTCGACCTGGCCCTGCATCACGGCCGCGGCCTCATTCCCATCCAGGAGATCGCGGCGCGGCAGGCCATCCCCCAGCGCTATCTGGAACAGGTGCTGCTCGCGCTCAAGCGCGCGGGGCTGTTGACCTCGAAACGGGGGGCCACGGGGGGTTACCATCTGACTCGTGCGCCGGAAGGTATCACCGTGGGAGCCGTGCTCCGGGCCGTCGAGGGAACGGGCGGCCCGTTCGAGGCCCGCGGCGACGGCCGGGCCCGGCGCGACGGTCAGGATCTGATGGAGCTGTGGGACGAGATCGCGGAGGCCGTGTCGCGCGTGATCGACCGGCTCACCTTCGGCGAGCTGGCGGAGCGCGTGCGCGAGCGCGAGAGCGCCGCCCGTCCGATGTATCACATCTGAGGAGGCGCCTGCCGTGAGCCGACCGCCGATCGCCACCAACATCCTCGAGCTCATCGGGCACACGCCCATGGTGCGCCTCAATCGGTTGCCCCAGCCAGACGGCGCCACCGTGATCGCGAAGATCGAGTCGATGAATCCCGGGGGCAGCGTGAAGGACCGCATCGCCGTCGCGATGGTCGAAGACGCCGAGCGGCGTGGTGTCCTCAAGCCGGGTGGGACGCTCGTCGAGCCGACGAGCGGCAACACGGGGATCGGGCTCGCCATCGCCGCCGCCGTCAAGGGCTACCGGCTGATCCTGACGATGCCCGACGACATGAGCGTCGAGCGCCAGCGCCTGCTGCAACGCCTGGGCGCCGAGATCCACCTCACGCCGGCGATCGAGGGCATGACCGGAGCGGTCTTCGCCGCCGAGGAGCTCCTGCGGGAGCACCCCGATTTCTTCATGCCCCAGCAGTTTCAAAATCCAGCCAACCCGGAGATCCATCGCCGCACGACGGCCGTGGAGATCCTCGAAGCGCTCGGTGGCCAACGCCTCGCCGCGTTCGTCGCCGGCGTGGGTACGGGCGGCACACTCACCGGCGTGGGCGAGGTCCTCAAGGACAAGATCCCCGACGTTCAGGTGGTCGCGGTGGAGCCGGCGCGCTCCCCCGTGCTGTCCGGTGGCAAGGCGCGGCCCCACGCCATCCAGGGCATCGGCGCGTCGTTCGTTCCCGGCGTGCTCAATCGCAAGATCATCGACCGCGTCATCCAGGTCCGTGACGAAGACGCGCTGGCGTGGTCGCGCCGCCTGGCCCGCGAGGAGGGCATCCTCGTCGGGATCTCCGCCGGGGCCGCCGCCTTCGCGGCTTGCGCGGTGGCCGCCGATCTCGCGCCGGGCCAGCTGGTGGCCACGGTGCTCCCCGATACCGGCGAGCGCTACCTGAGCGTAGGATAGGCCGGAGGGGAGACTCATCATGGCCGTCACTGTCTACATTCCGACTCCGTTCCGGCGCGCGACGGGCAACCGCGACCGAGTGACCGTCGCCGCCGATGACGTGGGCAGCCTGCTCGATACGCTCGAGCAGTCGTACGCGACCCTGCGTGGCCTGGTACGCAACGAGCACGGCGAGGTTCACCACCACGTGAACATCTTCGTCAACAGCGAGGGGATCGACGCGCTCCAGGGCTTGAAGACGCCCCTGCAGGACGGCGACGAGGTGACGATCATCCCGGCGCTGGCCGGCGGCGGGCCGTGATCCTCACGCGGGCGGAGCTGACTTCGATCGAGCGCCAGGCCGTCGAGGAGTACCCCCGGGAATGCTGTGGCGTCGTCCTGCAGCGTGCCGGCGAGCGCCAGCTGTTGCCGTGCCGGAACGATCAGGATGCGCTCCACGCTCGCGATCCCCAGCGTCACCCGCGTGACGCGCGCACGGCGTACCACATCGCCGACGCGGATCGGCTGCGGATGGTGCGCCTCGAGGACGAGGGGTTCGCCCCGGCCGTGATCTACCATTCGCACATCGACGCCGGCGCATACTTCTCGCCGACCGATCGCCGTCAAGCGTTGATGAACGGAGAGCCCATGTACCCCGACACGACGTACGTCGTGGTGTCCGTCGTCGAAGGTCGCGTGGCGGCCATGGGGGCGTTCCGGTGGAATGCCGAGGCGAAGGATTTCGTACCGATCGACGTCAAGCCGGAGGAGGCCCGGACCTGATGGATTCGGCGAACCTGTTCAAGGCCGCGAGCCGCGTCATTCCCGGCGGCGTCAACAGTCCCGTCCGCGCGTTTCGCGGCGTCGGCGGCGAGCCGTTCTTCGTGGCCAGCGCGGAGGGCGCGCGCATCACCGATGTCGACGGCCGGAGCTATCTCGACTTCGTCGGCTCGTGGGGGCCGCTGATTCTCGGTCATGCTGCGCGGCCCGTCGTCGAGGCCGTCACCGCCGCGGTGTCGCGCGGTACCAGCTACGGCGCGCCGACGCCCGGTGAGGTCGATCTGGCCGAGATGATCACGGCCGCCTACCCGTCGATGGAGATGGTGCGTCTCGTCAGCTCCGGCACCGAGGCGACGATGAGCGCCATCCGCGTCGCGCGTGGCGCCACGGGCCGCGACGTCCTCCTGAAGTTCGATGGCTGCTACCACGGCCACGCCGACAGCCTGCTGGTCAAGGCAGGGTCGGGGGGAGCGACGTTCGGGATTCCCGATAGCGCCGGCGTTCCCGAGGGCCTGGCTCGCCTGACCGTGACCGCATCGTTCAACGACATCGCCGGCGTCGGGGCGATCTTCGAGGCGCGCGGGCGCGAGATCGCCGCCGTCATCGTGGAGCCCGTGGCCGGGAACATGGGCGTCGTGCCGCCGGCGCCCGGCTTTTTGGAATCGCTGCGCCAGCTCTGCACGCGTCACGGGGCCGTCCTGATCTTCGACGAGGTCATCACCGGTTTCCGCGTCGCGTTCGGCGGCGCCCAGGCGATGTATGGCGTGCGGCCGGACCTGACGTGCCTCGGCAAGATCATCGGGGGCGGCTTGCCCGTCGGCGCCTACGGCGGCCGTCGGGACCTCATGAGCCGGGTCGCGCCGCTCGGAGCGGTGTACCAGGCCGGCACACTCTCCGGCAATCCCTTGGCCGTCGCCGCCGGGCTGGCGACGCTGCGCGCCCTGCGGGAAGGGGATGTCTACCGACGGCTGGACACGCGGGGCGCCGAGCTCGAGCGCGGGCTGATCGCCGCCGCCGGCAAGGCGGGAATCCCGTTCACCGTGAACCGTGTCGGTTCCATGCTGACGGGGTTCTTCACCGACGCGTTCGTCACCGATTACGCCACGGCGAAGCGCTCGGACACGGCGCGCTACGCCCGCTTCTTCCATGCGATGCTCGCCCGGGGCGTCTTTCTGGCCCCCTCGCAGTTCGAGGCGGCCTTTGTCTCGCTCGCCCATCGCGATGCCGACATCGCGGCCGCCGCCGAGGCGGCGGCACAGTCGATGGCCGCCGCGCGCTAACGTTGACTTCTGTTTGAAGCTGGTGATACGTTGCACACGCTTCGTTCAATTTTCGGGAGGTCATTCGACTGTCGACGAGTGCGAGGGCGGGTGTGGGAGCGCTAGGAGTCGCGCTCCTCGCCGTTCTGATCTTCCTGGGAGTGTCGTCGTGGAGCCGTCAACCCGCTGTCGCCACCCCGTCTACGCAGCCCATCAATTTCCCACACAGCACGCACGTCCAGCAGTACAAGATCGATTGCCAGTACTGCCACGCTGACGCGCGCCGCTCGGAGTACGCAGGATTGCCATCCGTCACACGCTGCATGGGCTGTCACAAGATCACCGCTGCCGACAAGCCTGAGATAAAGAAGCTGGCCGAGTATGCGGGCAAGGGCGAACCGGTGCCGTGGGTGCGGGTCTACAAGCTGCCCGAGTTCACGTACTTTCCCCACAAGGCGCACATCCGCGCCGCGATCCGGCGCCAGACCTGTCATGGCGCGGTGGAGACGATGACGACGGTCGGTGCGCGTACCGGTCAGCAGCTCGGCAACGATCTGCTAAACCTCGTCGGCCTGCGCCCGGCGGCGCCGCCCCTGACCATGGGCTGGTGCGTGGAGTGCCACCGCCGTGAGAACGCGACACACGGCACTCGTGCCCCACTCGACTGCATCCTGAACCTCGTCGGCCTGCGCCCGGCGGCGCCGCTCCTCACCATGGGCTGGTGCGTGGAGTGTCACCGCCGGGAGAACGCGACACGCGGCAGCCATGCCCCACTCGACTGCATCACGTGCCACCACTGACATGGAGCCACGCGTGCCGAACATTCGCCGCGACGTGCGGGCCCAGCCCCGTGCACCCCTCGCTCGCTGCGATCTTCGGACGGAGCCCCGTGTACCCATCGCTCGTTGCGGTCTGTGGACGGAGCCGCGCGTACCCATCGCTCGCCACCCTCGGTTCAAGCCGATCTGGAGCTCCATGTAAATGAATCGACGCGATTTCTTCAAGATCGTCACGACGTCGGGCGCCACCGCGGCCGTGGCCGGCTGTCAGCAGTCAGCCGAGAGGATCCTGCCGCTCGTCGTGCCCAACGAGCAGATCGTCCCCGGCGTGGCGACGTATTTCGCGACGGTGTGCCGCGAGTGTCCGGCTGGCTGCGGCGTGCTCGCACGCAACCGCGACGGCCGCGTGGTGAAGCTCGAGGGTAATCCGGACCATCCCGTCAATCAGGGCGCACTCTGCGTGCGCGGCCAGGCGGCGCTGCAGCAGGTCTATCACCCCGATCGTTTCGCGGGCCCGCAGCGGCGTGACGGCAACGCCTGGAAGGCGCTGTCGTGGGACGACGCGCTCAAGCTCGCGGCCGACAAGGCCAGTGAGTTGCGCAAGGCCGGCAAGGGGCGCGCGATCGTGGTGATGACACAGCTGGAGAGCGGCAGCCAGGCGGTGCTGCTCGACCGCTGGGTGCAGAGCGTGGGCGCACGGCCGCGCGTGACCTTCGAGCCGTTCGGCTACGAAGCGATGCGCGTGGCGAATCGCCAGGTGTTCGGCCGCGACGCCGTGCCGTACTACGCCTTCGAGGACGCGGAGGTCGTGCTCTCCTTCGGCGCCGATTTCCTCGAGACGTGGCTGTCGAACGTCGCCTACGCACGGGGTTTTGCGCGATCGCACGGCTTTGCCGGTGGCCGGGCCGGTACGTTCATCCACGTCGAGCCGCGACAGTCGCTGACCGCGTCCAACGCCGACCAGTGGGTCCGAAACGCCCCCGGGACCGAGGGGCTCGTTGCGCTGGCCGTGCTCAAGTCGATGGTCGAGCAGGGACTGGTCGACCGGCGCTTCGGCGAAGTCGTCGGGGCGGTCAACGTCGAGAAGGCTGCCGAGGCGAGCGGCGTCTCCACCGAGACCATCAAGCAGATGGCTCTGATCTTCGGCCACGCCAAGCCAGGGTTGGCCGTCGGCGGTGGCGCGGCAGTGACGGGCACGAACGCCACGGCCACGCTGACCGCGATCAACTTGCTCAATGCGGCGACGGGCGCGGTCGGCAAGACCGTGCGCTTCGGCTCGGACGCCGCGTGGGGGCGAGTGACGCCGTTTGCCGAGGTCGCTCAGCTCGTCCAGGCCATGGCGAAAGGCGAGGTGGAGCTGCTCCTCCTCGGTCCCGGCGTCAATCCTGCGTTCACGCTGCCGGGTGGGCTGAAGTTCGCGGATGCCGCCGGCAAGGTCCCGCTCGTCGTGAGCTTCGCCAACCAGCCCGACGAGACGACGGCGCTCGCTCACGTGGTCCTGCCCGCGAACCACTGGCTCGAATCGTGGGGCGATTACTCGCCGCGCGAGGGCGTGGTCGGACTGATGCAGCCGGCGATGTCGCCCATCCGCGACTCGCTGCCGTTCGGCGACGCGCTGCTGCGGATCGCGCGCGGCGCGCTCGGCGCCGAGGAAGGCAAGGGTCCGCTGCCCTGGCCGACGTTCCAGGCCTATCTCACGGCGCAGTGGGAGCCGCTCGTCAAGGACAAGTGGGAAGCGGCGCTCCAGCAGGGTGGGGTCTGGCGCGACACGATTGCCGCGGCGGTGAGTCCGAAGCTGGCGGCCGTCGACGTCGGAACGGCCAAGCTCGACGGCGACAGCAGTGGCCTGACCCTCATCGCGTACCCGTCGCTCCGCTTCTATGACGGCCGGACCGCGGGGTCGTCATGGCTCCACGAGACGCCCGACACGATGACCCAGGCGACGTGGGACGCGTGGGTGGAGGTCCCCGGCGAGACCGCGGCCCGGCTCGGCGTCGTCAATGGCGACGTGCTCCGCGTGTCGTCTCCGCACGGCGCCGTCGAGCTGCCCGCCTACGTGTCCCCGACGCTCCATCCCGGCGCGGTGGCGATTCCGATCGGCCATCGCTACGCGCCATTCCATCGGCGCTACGTGACGCCGGCGCTCACGACAATGAACCCGGTCTCGCTTCTCGGCGGGACGGTGGACCCCGCGTCGGGAGGCCTCGCCTATCTCGGCGTGAAAGTGACGCTGGCGAAGACCGGCGCCCGTCGGCCGCTCGCGATCTTGCAGGCCACGCACGACCAGGACGACCGGGAGCTGGTACGCGAGATCGATCTCGCGGCCGCGCGCGAGCAGGCGCTGCGCGGCAAGCCCGGTCTGAACGAGCCGATCAGCATGTATCCCGAGCAGAAGTATCCGGGCTACCGCTGGGGCATGGTCATCGACACGGATCTCTGCGTCGGCTGCTCGGCGTGCATGGCGGCGTGCCAGGCGGAGAACAACGTCGCCGTGGTCGGCAAGCCGCAGGCGGCGTACGGCCGCCAGCTGCACTGGATCCGCGTCGAGCGCTGGGCCGAGGGCAAGCCCGAGCATCCGCAGAACATCTTCCTGCCGATGCTCTGCCAGCACTGCGAGATCGCGCCGTGCGAGCCGGTGTGTCCCGTGTTCGCCGCGTATCGGACCGACGAAGGCCTGAACGGGCAGGTCTACAACCGGTGTGTGGGCACGCGCTATTGCGGCAACAACTGTCCATATCACGTGCGGCGGTTCAACTGGTACAACTGGGAGTGGCCCGAGCCGCTCGAGGTCCAGCTCAATCCCGACGTGACCGTCCGCCAGCTCGGTGTCATGGAGAAGTGCACGATGTGCATCCAGCGCATCGTGGCCGGCAAGGACCACGCGCGTGACGAAAAGCGAGCGGTGCGCGACGGCGACATCCTGACCGCCTGCCAGCAGACGTGCCCGACGCGGGCCATCACCTTCGGCAACATCAAGGACGACAAGAGCGACGCCACCAAGCTGCGGCATTCACCGCGCGCCTATCAGGTCCTCGACGAGCTGGGCACGCGCCCGTCGGTGATCTATCTGAAGAAGGTGGTGCGGGGGGAGCACGCGTGATGGCTTGGCGAGCTGCGGTCGAAGGCGAGGCGAGGCTGTGTCCGTAGTCGATCACCGCGAGCCGACCTACGCCGACGTCAACCGCGACGTCCTCCGCACGCTGCAGCCGCCCGGGAACCTGTACTTCGCGTGGATGTGTCTGGTCGGGCTCATCCTCACGTGCGGGATCCTGGCCTGGACGTGGCAGATCTACGTCGGCATGGGAGCGGCCGGCAAGCGCACGCCGCAGATGTGGGCGATGTACATCACCACGTTCGTGTTCTGGATCGGCATCGGCCATGCCGGCACGCTCATCTCGGCGATCCTCTACCTGTTCCGGGCGCGCTGGCGCACGTCGATCTACCGCGCCGCCGAGGCGATGACGATCTTCGCGGTCATGACCGCCGGCCTCTTTCCGCTCATCCACGCCGGCCGCATGTGGTTCGCCTACTTCCTGCTCCCGTATGCGAACCAGCGTTACCTCTGGCCGAACTTCCGCTCACCGCTGGTGTGGGACGTCTTCGCCATCTCGACGTACCTCTCGATCAGCACCGTGTTCTTCATCGTGGGCCTCGTGCCCGACGTGGCCGCCCTCCGCGACGCTTCCACGGGCTGGCGCCGACGCGTGTTCGCGATGCTGTCGCTCGGGTGGGAGGGGTCCGACGGTCAGTGGCGGCACTATCGTCGTGCCTATGGCCTCCTGGCGGCGCTGGCCACGCCGCTCGTGCTGTCCGTCCACAGCGTGGTGTCGTGGGACTTCGCCATGGCCCTCGTTCCCGGCTGGCACTCGACGCTCTTCGCGCCGTTCTTCGTCGATGGCGCGATCTTTTCGGGGTTCGCGATGGTGCTGATCCTCATCCTGCCCATGCGGCACTTCTTCGGGCTCCACGCCTACATCCAGGAGAAGCACCTCGACGCGATGGGCAAGCTGATCCTGGTCACCGGGCTGGTGCTGACGTACTTCTACGCCTGCGAGGCCTTCACGTCGTGGTACAGCGGCGACCACTTCGAGCGGGCCTCGCTCTTCTGGAAGGTGACCAAATCCTATGCGTGGGCGCTCTGGCTCATGTACTTCTGCAACTGCGTGTCACCGCTGATCCTCTTCTGGAAGAAGGCGCGGACCAGCCCGTTCGCGCTCTACGTCGTGTCCATTCTCGTCCTCATCGGCATGTGGTTCGAGCGCTTCAACATCATCGTGCCGTCGCTCGGCCACGACTTCTACCCGTACACGTGGGGCATCTACGTGCCGTCGCTGACCGACACGACCATCGTGATCGGCAGCTTCGCCTGGTTCTTCATCCTCTTCCTCGGCTTCATCAAGCTGATGCCGTCGCTGTCGGTGGTGGAGGTGAAGGAGACGATGCCCGCGCCCATGAAGGACCACGGTCATGGCCGCCATCACTGAGACGGTCCTTGGCGTCTTCGCCCACGTGGACACGACCGTCCGCGCCCTCGAAGAGTTGAAGTCGAAGGGCTACCACGATCTCACCGTGTACACGCCGGTGCCGGTGCACGAGATCGAGGACGTGCTCGAGCGCGACCGTCCCGTGAGCCCGGTACGGCTCTTCACGCTCATCGGCGGCCTCACCGGGACCGCCTCCGGATTCTTTCTCACCATCTGGTCGGCCATGCAGTGGGGACTCATCACCGGTGGCAAACCGGTGGCCTCCATTCCGCCCTACGTGGTGATCGCCTTCGAGCTGACGATCCTCTTCGGCGGCGTGGCGACGCTTCTCGGCATGGTCGTCCTCGCCCGTCTCCCGCGCTTGCGGCCGTCGCCAACGTTCGATCCGCGCTTCACCAACGACCGCTTCGGCGTGGCCGTGCACTGCGCGGCGGAACGGAGCGCATCCGTGCGCCAGATCCTCACCGCCGCCGGCGCCGAGGAGGTGAAGGCGTGAAGCCCCGGGCGCCCCGAGCAGGCCACGCGCGACTCGAGCCCGGCGCACGGAGCTGGCTCCAATGAAGTACGTCTTCATCCTCGTCCTGCTCATCATCGCGGGCGCCGGAGGTCTCATGGGCCTGGTCGTGGGCTACCGGTGGATCAACAACATGACGCAGACGCCGCGCATCATGCCCGGCGAGCGAATATTCTCGATGCCCGCCGGCGTCGTGCCGCAAGGTGGTGAGCTCGTCGTGCCGAAGGAGCAGCGTGATGTCGCGGCCCGACAGCCGAACCCGATTCGGCCGACGCCGGACTCGGTAACGATCGGGCGCCAGCACTTCCAGACCTTCTGCGCGCCCTGCCACGGCCCCGAGGGCAAGGGTGGCGTCACCGGTCCCGTCGCGACGAAGTTCATCCCACCGCCGGATCTGAGCAACGCCGAGTTGCCATGCCGTCGTACGGCGAGGCGCTCTCGTCTCGGGAGGCGTGGGACGTCGTGAACTTCCTGCGTACGCTCGCGGCCAAGTAGCATGACGATCCTCTGGGCTGTGCTGGCCGCTCTGGGAGCGCTCGCGTTCCTGGTCGGCGTCAACTCGGCGGACGCGGCCAGCGTCTGGTCGATCTATCTCGTGAACCTCGTGTTCTGGTCGGGCCTAGCCGTGACGGGCCCCGCCATCGCCGGCATGATGCAGCTCACGGAAGCCCGGTGGTCCCCGAGCGTGCGCCGCATCGCCCTCACCACCGCCGGGTTCCTTCCCGTGGCGTTCGTGCTGCTCCTCGTGCTGTTCATCGGGCGGACGACCCTCTACCCGTGGGCAACGAAACCGCTGCCGGTCAAAGCGGTCTGGCTCAACACGCCGTTCTTCTGGGGACGCAACGTCGTGCTCGCGCTGCTGCTCTTCCTCGCGTGCCTGGCGTTCGCACGAATGTTGCTCCGCGATCCGATTCCGCCCGGCAACGAGAACGAGCGCGGCCGGCGCAACCGGCTGGCGACGACCCTGCTGTTTCTCTGGGTCATCACGGTGTCGCTGTGGGGCTTCGACCTCGTGATGTCGCTCGATCCCGTGTGGTACAGCGGCCTCTTCGGCGGCTACTTCGTGGTGAGCACGCTCTACACCGGCTTCGCCCTGCTCTCGATTCTCACCGTGCGGGCCAACGCTCGGGGACTGGCGGCTGTGCCGCCGGGCGCCGTGCAGGACGTGGCCAAGCTCCAGTTCGCGATGTCGATCATGTGGATGTACTTCTTCTGGTCCCAGTACCTGGTGATCTGGTACGGCAACGTGCCGATCGAGACGCGCTTCGTCGTCAACCGGTTCTTCGTCCAGCCGTGGGTGACGGTGGCGTGGTTCGTCTTCGTCGTCGGCTGGCTCATCCCATTCGGCTATCTGCTCAAGCGCCTGACCGGGCGGCCTCCGCAGCGTCACACCCCGCTGGTGGTCATGGCCGTGTTCGGTCTCGCCGCGATCTTCCTCGAGCGCGTGCTCGTCGTCTTCCCCTCGGTCAGCGCCAGCGCCGGGCTGCCGCTCGGCTGGCGCGAGCTCGGGATCACCGCCGGATTCCTCGGACTCTTCTTGCTCTCGCGCCGTTGGTTCTTCGCCCGCTTCCGCCCGGTGCTGAATCTGCCGCATCCGAGCGCGCATTAGGCAGTCGTCACAACTCTCACCGGCGAGCAGACCAACCGCCCGCGTGGTCGCGGTGGGGCATGGGCGTGGCGAAGCCCGGGTGCCCATGCCCTGTTCAAAAATAACCGTGTGCGGTTGATCGACCGCGTCACTGAGTCGTGACGGTACGTGGCGCGGTCCCCGCCGGGTCCCGCGCCCTGTTACAGTATCTCCGTGCTGACCGTGGAGCAGGCCCTCCAGCAGATCCTCGAGCGCGCGCGTCCGGTGGGGACGGAGCGTGTCGATCTCCGTGCCGGGCTCGGCCGAGTGCTGGCCGAGCCGATCGTTTCCCGCCGCGTCATCCCACCGTGGCCCAACTCGTCGATGGACGGCTACGCCGTGCGCGCTGCCGACACCACCGGGGCGCCTGTCACGCTTCCGGTCGTCGGTCGGATCCCGGCCGGCGTCGTCCCCGACCACACGCTCGGGCCAAGGGAGGCGATGCGCATCTTCACCGGGGCCCCGATGCCCGAGGGCGGCGACGCGGTGATCCCGCAGGAGGACGTCGAAGCGTCCGCCGACCGTATCCGGATCGCGCGACCCATTGAGCGTGGCGCCTATGTTCGGCCGCGCGGCGAGGACGTCGACGCCGGCGATCGCGTGCTGGAGCCGGGGCGGCTCCTCGGACCGGCCGAGATCGGCCTGCTCGCCACGCTCGGGCATTCGCCGGCTCTCGTTTTCCGCCGGCCGCGCGTCGCGATCCTGTCCACCGGGAACGAGATCGCCGATCTCGGCGTGGAGCCCGGACCAGGGCAGATCCCCAACACGAACACGTACTCGCTCATGGCTCAGGTCATCGAGGCGGGCGGCGAGCCACTCAACCTGGGAGTCGCGGAGGATCGGCTCGAGGTCATCGAGTCTCGACTGCGCTGGGCTGGCCCGGCCGATGTGATCATCTCCTCGGCCGGGGTGTCGGTCGGTGAGCTCGACCTCGTCCGCGAAGCGCTGACCCGCATCGGCGCCGAGCTCCATCTCTGGAAGGTCAACATGCGGCCGGGCAAGCCGATCACCTTCGGATCCCTGGCCGAGCGCCTGGTCTTCGGTCTGCCTGGCAACCCGGTCTCGGCCATGGTGACGTTCGAGCTGTTCGTGCGGCCCGCGCTGCTCCGGCTGGCAGGCGCTTCCCAGTTGTTCCGGCCACGCGTGAGCGCCCGGGCGCTCGATCCGATCTCCAATCCCGGTCAGCGCCGTGGATATCTCCGGGTGACGCTCAGCCGCGAGGGCAACGAGTACGGGGCCAGGCTCACCGGGGACCAGGGATCAGCGATCCTCCGTTCGATGGTGCTCGCCGACGGCCTCGCCGTCGTCCCCGGCGACACCGTGATCGCCAAGGGCGACACGGTCGAAGTGATGGTATTGCGCGCGTTTGTTTGACTTTCGTTTTTCCGACATGCTACGGTCGCCGCGGAATGTCGATGCCCTGCCTCGCGTTCATCGCCCTGGCGGTGCTCGCTTGTGGCTGTGCGACGCGGGGTAGCGTTCGCAACGTCCGGTCCGAGCTTGCCGCCCTCCGCAACGAGGCTGCGCTCCTTCGTCAGGCCGACGAGCAGATGTCGCGCGAGACCGCGACGGCGCTCGGAGAGATCAAGGCACTCGAGGAGCGCGTGAAGGACCTGACCGCCGTGGCGAACCGGACGACGGCCGACGTGGGCCGGCTCAACGCTCGGCTCGGCGAGACGGACGAGAGCATCAAGCGGATCCAGGCCGAGCTGACCGCAAAGCCCGTCGTCGCCGCTGTCCCACCACCAGCAGAGCGCCCGGCGCGCGAGCCTGTGCGGCCGGCACAGGCCGAGTCGGCCTACGGAGCGGCGCTGGCGACGTTTCGCGCTCGCGAGCATGGCCAGGCGGTTCTCGAGTTCCTCGATTTCATCGGCAGGTATCCCAAGCACCCGCTGGCGGCGAACGCTCAGTACTGGATCGGCGAGGCGTACTACTCTCAGCGCGATTATCGCCAGGCTCTCGTCGAATTCCAGAAGGTCCTCGAGTATCCGGCGGCGAACGGCAAGGCCGCCGACGCGCTCCTCAAGATGGGCCTCTGCTACACGAACCTTCGTGAGCCGACTCGCGCGAACGAGGTGTGGACGCGCGTGATCGGTGAGCACCCGTCCACGGAAGCCGCCGGCCACGCGCGCTCGTTCTTGCGGAATCGGCGGGCGCTCGCTCCCGGGCGCTGACAGAGCGTATCCGTTCGGATTCGTTGACCGGGGTAACCGCTCCGGTAGAGTAGCCGCGATGCCGCTCACTCCCGACGATGCGCGCTATCCCGCGCTTCTCGGCGCCATCGCCTCGCCCCCAATCCTTCACGTGCGAGGAGAAATCGTGTCCGCCGATGCGCTGGCCATCGCAATCGTGGGTTCGCGCCGACCGAGCGCGTACGGTCTGCACGTTGCCGAGCATCTCGCCTTCGACCTCGCCGCCCGCGGTGTCACGATCATCAGCGGGCTCGCACGAGGCATCGACACGGCCGCCCACCGCGGCGCTCTGGCGGCCGAGGGACGCACGATCGCGGTCCTTGGCTGCGGCATCGACGTCGTCTACCCGCCCGAGAACGCGCGGCTCATGCGGCAGATCGAAGGGCAAGGGGCTATCCTGTCGCAGTTCGCGCCGGGAACGCCACCTCTCGCCTACAACTTCCCGACACGTAACCGGACGCTGGCTGGCCTCGCCCTGGGTGTCGTCGTGGTGGAGGCCGGCGAGCGCTCGGGGGCGCTCGTCACCGCCGGGTACGCGGGTGACCTCGGTCGAGAAGTATTCGCCATTCCAGGCAGAATCACTGCGGAGGAAAGCCGCGGCACGAATGCCCTTCTTCGCGACGGGGCTATACTTGTTAGGAACTGGGCAGATGTCGTGCAAGAATTGCCGGATATGTGGCGGTGCGCCGTCCGAGCCCCACAAAGGGTCGGAAACGAAAGTGGCCCGCCGGGCATCGAGAGCGAGGAGGGACGTGTGTTGGCGCTGCTGAGACCGGACGAGCCCATCCATATAGAAGCGCTCATCACGGGCGCAGAGCTTCCGCCCGCCCGGGCGGCGGCGGCGCTCGTTTGCCTGGAGCTGGGGGGCTGGGCCCGTCAGCTCGAGGGCCAGCGCTGGGTGGCGGCCACGGTCCACGGGCAAGGGAGATCGCCTAGTGGCGACCGGTAAGCGCGCCCTCGTCGTCGTCGAGTCCCCGACGAAGGTGAAGACGATTCAGAAGTACCTCGATTCGAAGTTCATCGTGAAGGCATCGATGGGCCACATCCGAGACCTGCCGAAATCGGCGCTCGGCGTCGATCCGAAGAAGGGCTTCAAGCCGAAGTACGTCGTGGCACCCGGCAAGAAGAAGATCCTCGACGAGCTGAAGAAGGCGGCCGAGCGCGCCGAGATACTCTACGTGGCCACCGACCCGGACCGGGAAGGGGAGGCGATCGGCTGGCATCTCGCCCAGGAGTTGCCGATCGAC
>MNEG01000169.1 GCA_001917585.1 Candidatus Rokubacteria bacterium 13_1_40CM_68_15 | reverse complement strand
ACAGGATGCGGTACACCGTGGGCCGCGCGAGCTTCAGCGACCGGGCAAGCGCGCCGGCTGAGACCGGCCGGGGGGCCACCGCCAGAGCTTCCAGCGTGGCCAGCGCCTTCCCCACCGATCGGCGGCCGATCTGGGTCGTCGCCATCGACGCTCCGGTTCGTCGTCTCACCATGCGGACATGATGTCCGCATATGTGGCTTGCGAGCGTGTATCACGCGGCTCGAAGAAGTGTCAAGACGCGGCCGAGCCCGGAACGACTCAGGTCAGATAGAACGGCCTGACGGCGGCGCCACTCAGAGGAAAGCGGCGCAGAACCTCGGGATCGGGGTCAGCGCCCAGTCCGGGCGCCTGGGAGGGTGGAACGAAGCCACGGTCGCAGCGGATCGGCTCGGCGAGCAGCGGCGCTTGCAGCGCGCCCGGCGGCATCTCGATGTACGGCACACCGGGTGTCGCTGCGCAGAGATGGACCGTCGCCGCCAGGCCCGGCCCGAAATAGTACGAGTGGGGTTGGAAGGTGATGTTCGCGGCCGCCGCCAGGGTCGCGATCTTGCGCATCTCGCCGAGCCCGCCGACCTTCGTGACGCTGGGCTGCACGATGTCCGCACCGCCGGCAGCGATGAGCTCGCGCGCCCCGAACACCGTCGCGTCGTTCTCACCGGATGCGATGGGGATGCGCAGGGCCCGACGCACCTGGGCGAGACTGGCGTAATCCTCGGGCGGCCAGACGGGCTCTTCGAGCCATCGCAGATTGTACGGCTCCAACAGCCGTCCGATCCTGATCGCCTCTTCGACTGGCCACGGGCAATTCGTGTCGAGCATCAGGTCGACGCCATCGCCGACGGCGTCGCGGGCGACGGCGACCGATTCAACGTCGATCTGGTGCAGCTTGATCGCCGTGTAGCCCTGGCCGACCATCGCCTGGCACACACGGCCGACGTCGGACGCCGTGTCGTAGCGCAGCAGACTCGCATAGGCCCGCACGCGGGGCTGGTTGAGGCCACCGAGCAGGCGATGGACGGGCACGCGCTGGGCCTTGCCGGCGAGATCCCAGAGCGCGAGCTCCACGCCGCTCACCGCGCACATGCCGAGGCCACGCCGGCCCCAGATCATCAGCGCCCGGTGCATCACCTGGGTCAGGCGCTCGAGATCAATCGCATCTTGTCCGACGAGGAGCGGCGCCAGCGCATCGTCGACGACGTTGCAGACGGCCAGCGGCGCGCCGTAGGCGAAGCATTCGCCCCAGCCGATGAGGCCGTCGTCCGTCGTCATGCGGACGAGGATCTGCTTGCCGATGCCGGCCGCCCACGACGACTCCGGCGTGGACGGCGCCAGCGGAATGGCGAGCGGGATCGCACCGACGCCGGTGATCTTCATCGAGCGCCGCCCATGCTATCCGGGATCGGCGGTCTTGACGACCTCCCGTGGCCGCGGCTCAGCGTGCGCGGAGGGCGAGGCCCGGAACGAAGCGAAGCTCCTCGATCGGCTCCTGACGAGGGTCAGTGGCGTCGAGTGGCGATATGGCGTACCCCGTGATGAAACACTCGAGGTACTGGAACGTCTTGGCCGGTTGGCCGGGATCGGCCGGAGCGACGGTGATCGTCACGTCGCGCCGCGCATGCCGCCCCCGTGCAGAATTGTTGAGCCACGTCAGGAGTGCCTTCCGCGTGGCCGTGAGCGGGCCGCGCAGTGTGATCTCGGGGGCCGTGCACACGCCGGCGTGGTGCGGACGATCCAGCAGGACCAGGCCCTCGGAGACGGACTCCCAGGCCCCGTCGACGTCGACGTCCCCGGCGCCGCTGATCTCGACCTGGAACCCACGCACCTGTGCGAACTTGTCGGAGACGGTTGCCTCTGCCATGGTCATATCCTCCTGGGCGACTCGCGGCGCCTAGACCTTGAACTCGATCCGCCCGACCTTCACCCTGATCGTCTCGGTCTGGACGGACGAGCTCGTGTCGAAGGCGACGGAGCTCCACTGAGTCGGAAAGCAGTCCATCAGGTTGTAGGTCCGCTGACCGGATTTGTCGGACTTGAACAGCGTCACCGTGATGTTCTTCCGGATGTTCTTGCCCTTGGAGCATTCCTCGAACCACCGCTGGAGCTGGCTCGGCGTGCCCGGGGTGCGCGACCTCGTGAAGGTCGCATTTCCGTAATGCGCGTCACCCGGGGCGTAGATGCGATAGTCCCAGTCGGCGCCGGTCGTCATCTCACGGGCGTCGATCGAGAGCTCGTCGAGCGCGATGTCGAGGATGTTGCTGCCGGCCTCGGGAGCGCCGGGGATGTCGACGACCGCAACCCAGGAGGGAGAGCCGTCGGTGGCGAGACGAGTGTCGACCTCGGCCGCCGCGCTCGCCCGCGCGCAGGCCAGGACGGCGCCAGCCGTCATGAATTTGAGAAGAGTTCGGCGGTTCAGACTCCGAGCATCGGACATCGCGCGCCCCCCGCGGTGTAGTGGTAACCGTGACGGAGTTCTCCGTCAGGCCCGTCGCAGGGGGAGCAATTCATCTGCCACGACCGACTTGCCTGATGTCTTGGCTACTTGGCGGTACCCCGCTTCGATCGGCTTCGCGAACTGTCAAGAGAACCGACACCGGGCGCAGGGACGGAGAGCGCTACAAATCCCCGAGCCCGTATTCCTGCCAGCGCGCACGCACGCGGGCCTCGTCCTCCGGGGCCGGCCGCACGGTCGGCGGAAAGCGCTCGTTGTCCCACTCCGGCCGCTTCGGCATCTTCCACGAGCGCGTGGCGTCGATGAGCACGCGGTTCCAGAGCCCGGTGCCGAGCTGGGCGACGTCACGGTCCTCGAGCGGCGTCGAGGGATCGATCGGCGAGCCGAAGCCGCCCGGGAAGACGACGATGCCGCCTTCGCCGGCATTCACGCGATGGGCGAAGGCCCAGTCGACCTGCTCGTACGACGACGCGTCGATATCCTCTTCGACCACGACGACGTGCTTGTAGCGGTATTGCGCGGCGCTGGCGCCCCAGAGCGCCGCCGCGATCTGCTTGGGCTGGCCCTGGTAGTGCTTGGTGATCTGCACGTGGATGTTCACGCCGTTGGTGATGGGCGGCACCCAGACGTCGCGAATGCCGGGGATGCCGGCGCCGTTGAGGATGTTCCAGGCGATGGCCGCCCGCTGCGTCGAGGACATCACGCTGTTCTCGCTGTAGGAGCCGGGCAGCGTGCCTTCGAGGCAGCCCTGGAAGACGGGATCGTTGCGATGCGTGATGCAGGTGATCTGCATCGTCGGGCGCGGCGTCGGCACGTCCGAGACGTAGCCGGTGAACTCGCCGAACGGGCCTTCCATTTCCCACGTGGACGGGTCGTCGTGGATCAGGCCCTCGATGACGATCTCGGCCGTCGCTGGCACGTCGAGGTCCACCGTCTCGCAACGCACGAGCTCGGCCGGCTCCCCACGATAGGCGCCCATCACGTCCCACTCGCAGACTCCGGCCGGGATCGGCGATCCGGCGAGGAACGGCATGATGGGGTCCCAGCCGATGACGCAGGCCACGGGCATGGGCTGGCCACGCTCGGAGTACTTGACGAAGTGGTGACCCCAGTGCTGGCCGCCCTTCATGAGCAGCATCGGCGTCGTGTTCTTCTTGCCGATCATGCCGCGGTAGATCCCGGCGTTCATCACGCGCGTGTCGGGGTCGCGGGTCACGATCGCCGAGAACGTGTGAATGTAGCGCCCGCCCTCTTTGAAGTGCCACTTCGGGACCGGGAACTCGGCCTGATCGATGCGATCGCCCCGCTCGATGTTCTCCTTCACCGGGCCGGTGCGAACGACGACGGCCGCAATCTTCTCGCGATTCTTCTGCATCACGTACTGCACGAGCTCGCGGTTCGGCACGTCCTTGGGAAAGCCGAGCGCGAGCGCGAGGCGCCGGCGGTCACCGAGAACGCCGGTGACGAGCTTCGTGCAGCGGCCGGTCTGGTAGCCCTTGATCTTCTCGAAGAGCAGCGCCGGGCCCTTCTTCTCCAGCACGCGGCGCGCGATGGCGCCGATCTCGCGATCCCAGTCCACCTCGGCCGTGATCCGGCGCAGCTCGCCTTCCTTGTCGAGCCGGCCGAGCCACTCACGCAGGTCCACGAAGGGCATCGTCGTTCTCCTCTATTCAACAGGGCGCGGGCGCCCGGGCTTGCGCACATTCACACGAAGGGAGGCTACGCCCCCCTCGGACTCCCCCGGCGCGCCCCGCCGCAATCGTGGCCGGTCTGATTCATCTAGCCAATCTGAGTCGCGGTCATCCGCTTCGCCGTGCGCTGCGACACGACGACGGCAACGAAGCAGGCGACGCCGAGCAGGTCACTGATGGCGCCCGGGAAGATCAGCAGGAAGGCGCCGAGGAGCAATGCGCCACGCTCCCACAGTCGCGTGGGCGCCCTGAAGTATCCGATGAGGCCGGCGCCGAGCATCACGATACCGAGCGTGGCGGCGGCCGTGCGCAGCGCGATGCCCACCGGGCCGGCGCCGATCAGCAACATCGCCGGATCGTACGCGAAGCTGAACGGGATGATGAAGCCGGACAGCGCGAGCAGCATGGCCCGCCACTGCGTCTCCCACACGTCGGCGCCGGCGATGGACGACGTCGCATACGTCGAGATCGCGGTCGGCGGCGTGAGATCGGCCAGGATGCCGAAGTAGAACACGAACATGTGGGCGACCAGCTTGGGGACTCCGAGCTGCACGAGCGCCGGCGCGGCCATGATCGAGGTGATGATGTAGGTCGCCGACGTCGGCAGTCCCGTGCCCAGCACGAGTGCGGCGATCATCGTCAGGATCAGTGTGATGAAGAGATTGCCCTGGGCGAGGCCGACGATCCCGGTGGCGAGCTTCAAGCCGAGACCGGTGAGCGAGACGACGCCGACGACGATGCCGACGGTGGCGCAGGCGAGCGCGACCGGCATCGCGTTCTGCGCCGCATCCACGAGAATGGCCAGCGCCTGGCGCGGGCCGATGCGCGTCTCGGCCCTGAGCCAGCTCGCCACGACCGCCGCCACCAGCGCCCAGAAGCCGGCGAACATGGGTGAGCGTCCGTCCACCAGGAAGTAGAGGAGGAGCGCCGGGCCGGCCAGCAGGTGGAAGTCCCTGCGCAACACCGAGCCGAGGCGCGGCAGGGCCGAGCGCGACAGGACCGGCAGCCCCTGCCGCCCGGCCTCGAAGTGGACCATGACGCCGACGGCGACGAAGTAGAGCACGCCGGGGATCGCCGCCGACAGCGCGATCGTCGCGTAGGGCACGCCGAGCGTCTCGGCCATGATGAAGGCGGCCGCGCCCATGACCGGTGGGATCAGCTGGCCGCCCATCGACGCCGTCGCCTCCACGCCGGCCGCGAAGGCGGGCTGGTAGCCGGCGCGCGTCATCATCGGAATGGTGATGCTGCCGGTCGTCACGGCGTTGGCGATGGCGCTTCCGTTGACGGTGCCGAAGAGGCCGCTCGCGATGACGGCGACTTTCCCCGCCCCGCCCTTCGATGAGCCGGCGACGGCCAGGCCGAAGTCCCTGAAGAAGCCGAGCAGACCTCCCCGGGCCATCACGGCCCCGAAGGCGACGAAGAGGAAGATGTACGTCGCGGACACCAGCGTCGGGATGCCGAAGACGCCGCCCGTCGTGAGCATCTGCTGATCGACGAGCCGGAGCGCCGTCACGCCGCCGTGGGAGAGGAAGCCCGGCAGCCACGGCCCGACGAAGGCGTAGACGACGAAGGCGAGGGCGAGGATGACGAGCGCGCCTCCGATGTGGCGCCGCGACGCCTCGAGGAGCAGGATCACCAGCAGCACGCCGACGACGACGTCGATGGTCCACGGCTCGTCCACCATCGCCATGCGACTGGCCAGGCGTGGGTTGTTCACGACGTAGTACGCGCCGCAGCCGAGCGCCAGCGCGGCGGCCAGCGCATCGACACCGCGCGAGAGACGGCCGGTGGGCGCGTCGCCTGCCGGCGTGAGGAAACCCAGCGCGACGGCGAAGGCGACGTGCACGGGAAGCTGGATGAGCAGGTCGTAGGTTCCCGCCCACGCCGTGTAGAGCTGGAAGAGCGACCATGCGACAGCGACGCCCAGCCGCGAGCTAGTCATCGCCGTGCACGACGCGGCCGCCGACCATCGTGAGCCGGCAGGCCAGCGAGCCGATCTCGGCCAGCGGCATGGTGAGCGGATCCTGGTCGACCACGGCGAGATCCGCCTGTCGCCCCGGCGCGAGGACCCCGCGCTCACGCTCGGCGAACGTGATGAAGGCGCCGCCCACCGTGAGCGCCCGGAGCGCCGCCAGCCGCGTCAGCCGCTCGCGAGGTCCCAGGATCTCGCCCGACGTCATGTCGGACCGCTCCACGACGGCACGGAACGCCAGCCAGGGGTCGGCCGGCTTGTTGTCGGTGGCCAGCCCGAAGGGCAGACGCACCCGCTCGAGGCTGCGATGAGGCAGAAGCGTCCCGGCGGCATCTCCGAGCTTGCGGGCCTCTTCGGCGGCCGAGCGCCACAGATAAGAGATCGGGTTGGTCGTCGCGACCGCGCCGAGGCGCTTGAGCCGCGCGAGCTGATCACCGGTCGCCGCGTTGAGGTGCACGGCCACCCATCGGAGGCCGGCGATCGGCGTGCTCTGCGCGATCTTCTCCCACACGTCGAGGACCTGGGCGAGATTCCGCGTGACCAGCGTGTTGACGCGCAGCCGGTGGCGGGCGGCCAGCTCGGCCTGCTCACGGTAGGCTTCCGGCGAGTTGGCGCTCTCGACGAAGCCGGCCCAACCGGTGTAGGGCTGCGCCGCATGAAGGATGTGCGCCACCTCGGGGTCGCCGCCGTAGTGGAGACAGATACCCGCCACGCGCAACCGATCGTCGCCCAGCCCACGGCCACCGGCCCACGCCGCCACCTCGGGGATCGCTCGCCCGGCGTCGGCGGCGTCCCACGTCGGGCTCACGGCGAGGAAGGCCCGGAGCCGCAGCGTGCCGCGCTCGTGAGCTTCCCGGTACACCGCCAGGAGCTCCGGCGCCACGCCGTGGCCCTCGTAGATCGCCGTCACGCCGCGCGCGGCGTAGCGGCGCTGGGAATCCGTGAGCGCGGTGAGCCGATCGGCATGCGTGAAGCGCGGCGCCGACCGCATCAGTGTGAACTCCAGCACCTGGATGAGGTTGTGCTCGACGAAGACACCGGTGGGTTCACCCGCGGCGTCCCGGACGATCTCGACGCCCTTCGGCGGCGCCGTGTCACGGCCGATGCCGGCGCGCGCGAGCGCGGCCGCGTCGAGATCGGCCCGGGTCGGCCATCGCCGCTCCCGGAGCCCGCCGGGCGCATCCATGTAGAAGGGCGGCGTGCCCACCGGCATGGTCACGATCCACTCGCCGCGCCGCCGGGTTCTCGCGAGCCGACGGATGACGACCTGGATGTCGGCGATCGAGCGGCAGCGTGCCAGCGAGGGATAGAGATATTTCAGGCCCTCGCGGTCGAGATGGGCGTGGGCATCCACGAGCCCGGGCACGACCGTGGCCCGCCGCAGATCGACCACCTTCGTCCGGCGATCGCGCAGCCGAAGGATCTCGCGGTCGCCCCCGACGGCGACAATGCGGTCGCTCGCGATCGCGAGCGCCTTCGCCCGGGGGCATCCCGGGTCGAGCGTGACGATGCGGCCGTTGACGAGAACGCTGTCGGCCGCTATTTCATCCACCCCTTCTCGCGATACGCGCGCTCGGCGCCGGGATGGAGCGGGATGCCGACCTTGTCGGGCTGCCACGCCGTTATCGGATCGAACTGGGCGAGGCCGGCGTGGCCGCGCACCAGCGCGTCCTTGTTGTCGACGACGGTTTTCGTGACCGTATAGGCGACCGCCTCGGGCAGCTCCTGGTTGGTGATGAGCACGGTCGGGAAGCCGACCGTCTTCACCGGCTCGGGCTGATTCTTGAACGTGTTGGCCGCCATCGTGGCCGGGGTGTAACCCAGCGGCGCCAGCGCCTTGATGATGTCCGGCTCGATGGCGAGAAACTTCACCTCGGAAAAGGTCGTGAGCTCGGTGACCGACGGATGCCTGGGCGTCACGACCGCGAGCAGCAGATCGGCTCGGCCATCCTTGAAGGCGTCGACGATGACGTTGTAGCCGACGTGGCTGGTGCTGCCGCCCCACGCCTTGAGATCGGCGTAGGCGATGCCGTAGGCGCGAAGAAGCTGTCGGCCACCGAACTCTCCGAGCGCGCCGATCGGCTGCGTGAAGACGCGGACACCGAGCCTCTTGTCCTTGATGTCCTTCAGCGAGTCGATGGCGAGCTTCTTCTGGACGACGGCGACGAGATAGTAGGTGTCCAGCCCGCCGACGAGACCACGCAGGTTCTGGAGCTTCGTGTCGTAGGCTTCCTTGCCGTCGAAGGCCCAGCGGTTCGTCACGGTGAACGACAGCGCCAGCGGTGTCTCGTTCCTGGCCACCAGCTTCGCATTGCCCACGCCGCCGGCGAAGGGTTTCACGTCGATGTTCGAGCCGGCCGGCAAGGCTCGGCGCAGCAGCTCGGCCATCGTGGCGCCGTAGACGTACCACGCGCTGCCCGCGTCGAGCGTCGCGAAGGCCAGCGTGATGGGGGCCTGGGCCGATACCGGGCTCACGACGAGGACGATGAGAAGGACGAGGGCGATCATTCTGGGCATGATGTTTCCTACGCGAGGGTGAGGCGGGCGCCGAGCGTCTTCGACTCGTCGAGGAGGCCCCCGCGTGCACCCGACGCCGTCAGCGTCGCCGCGTACGGCGAGGCCCCACGGGCGGCCAGCCACGGCCGGAGCGGGCTGCCGGCTGCGTCGGGCGCGACGAAGTCCAGCGTGTGGGGACCGCTGGTGAAGCGCTGCCCGACGCCGTCCAGCTCCTCGCTGACGATGCGCTGACCGGGCGTGCCGAGCACCCTGGCGTACCAGCCGGCCACGCGACTCACGTCGTCCACGGCCACCGTGACCGTTCCGATCCCGGTCACGCCATTGGCGTGCCGCGTCTGTCGTGGCACACGCTCTTCGCGCGGCGTTTCGTCCTGGATCAGGAACGGCGCGACGCCGCGATCGACACCCTTCGGGATCGAGAGCACCCACTTCAGCTGATAGCCGTCGGGCCGCACCCGCGACAGCGGCGACGGATCGTCGATGTCGACACCGGCCTTTCTAAAGGCGGCGGTATCACGCAGCAGGTCGTCGGTCTGCATGCAGAAGTCGACCAGGCCGCCTCCCTTCTGGAGTGGCGCCCACCACTTGTGCTGCGTGTTCTTCTCGTAGAACGCGATCAGCTCGATGTAGGCGCCGTCGCCGAATGCGATCAGCGCGTTGTGGGTGCCGACGGGATGCCGCCCGCCCGGTACCACGGTGAAGCCGAGGGCTTCGTAGTTCCGGCTCGCGACAGCGAGGTCGGGGACGGCGATGACGATGTGATCGATGCCCTGCAGCATCCCGGCTCCTTTCTCGGTCAGGCGAAGGCGGGCGCCACTTCGGTCAGGAACCGCTGGAGCTGACCCCGCTGATCCCATGACGTCAGCCGGAGGGCCATGTGGCCGAGCCCTGCGTCGAGATACGCGCGGAGCTGCTCGGTGCAGTGCTTCGGGCCGCCGGCCACCGTCCAGCCCTCGACGAAGGCCGCGCTGAAGTTCGAGGTGTAGTACGTGTCGAGGAACTTCTTCGACTCCGCGAGCGCGGCCGCCCGGTCCTCGTTGATGTTGATGTTGTGGTAGAGGGCGCCGCCGAGCCGGGCCGGATCGCGGCCCTCCTCGCGGGCCATTGCCTTGATCCGCGCGAACTGCCGGCGGAACTCGTCGGGGCTGAGCTTGTTGCTCATCCAGCCGTCGGCGTGACGGGCGACTCGCCGGAAGGAGCGCTCGACCACGGCGTCGGAGGCGCTGGCCCCGCCCTTCCACGTGAGGCCGGTCGGGTTACTCGCGATCCAGATCGGACAGGGCTGCTGCACGGGCTTGGGCTCCACGGTCACGCCCTCGAAGCGGTAGAACTCTCCGGCGTGAGCGACGTTCTTCTCGGCGAAGAGCTTGCGCAGGATGACGATCCCTTCCTCGAGCCGGCCGACGCGCTCGCTCGAGCGCACCTGCATCACGCTGTGTTCCAGCGCCTGAGCTTTCGACTGCTCGTCGGGCCCGCCGAGACACACGGCGAGCCAGGCTCGTCCGCTCGAGAGCTGGTCCAGGCTGGCCCACTGCTGAGCAAAGAGCACCGGATGGCGGTGGACGAACGTGGCCAGGCAGCCGACGCCCAGGCGCACGCGCGACGTCACACCGGCCAGGGCGGAGAGCAGGGAGACGGCCTCCAGGCGCGGCTTGGCGAGCAGGCTGTCACCCACCCACACGGTGTCGAACGCCCCCGACTGCTCGGCGGCCACGGCGATGTCGAGGAGATCGCGGGCCTTGATGACGCCCAGGACGACGGCGCGGTTGGCGAGGATCAGGCCGAACGGCGGCGCCATCACCGCCCCCGATACCGCGGCGGGCGCTTCTCGACGAACGACTTCACGCCCTCCTCGTAGTCGTGGGTCGAGCGCAGCCACGCGTACGCCTTGCGCTCCAGCTCGAGGGCGGTCTCGAGCGGAGCGTCGGCGCCGCGGTTGAGCACGGTCTTCAGCGTGCGAAGGGCCAGCGGAGCCCGCTCGGCCAGGTCACCGGCCAGCGCGTCGACCGCGCTGTCGAGCGTGTCGTCGGCCACACACTGGGTGATGAGGCCCCACGCCTCGGCGCGCTCGGCGGGGATGCGCTGCCCCGTCATCATGAAGAGCTTGCCGCGCGTCATCCCGATCAATCGGATGGCCCGCTGGGTGCCACCGCTGCCGGGAATCATCCCCAGCCGAACCTCGGGAAACGCGAACTCCGAGCGGCGCGTGGCGATCCGGAAGTCGCAGGCGAGCGCGAGCTCGAGGCCAGCGCCCATCGCATAGCCATCGATGGCAGCGATGACCGGCTTGCGGCACCGCTCGGCCCAGGTCAAGGTGTCGCCCCACAGCTCGAGGTCGGCCGGCGCCAGGGTGAGGAACTCGGCGACGTCGCCACCGGCGCTGAACGCCTTGCCGCCGGCGCCGCGGATCACCACCACGCGGACCGCGTCATCGCCGTCGAGGCCCATGAACATCGCGGGGAACTCGTTGCGCATGGCCACCGTCATCGTGTTCATCTTCGCCTGGCGATCGATCCACACGGTGGCGATCGCCCCCTTCCGCTCCACTCGCAGGAACTCGCTCATCGCGCCATCTCCGTGTACCGCCCCTCGCGGAGCAGGCGGCGCAGGATCTTTCCCGACGCCGTCTTCGGAATCTCGGTCACGAACACGAATCGCCGGGGCCGCTTGAAGCTGGCGAGCAGCGGAGTCTCCCGGCAGTAGAGATCGAGGGCATCGGCGGTGAGAGCGGGCGAGATCGGCGTCACGAAGGCGACTACGCGCTCTCCCCAGCGCTCGTCGGGCTCGCCGACGACGGCGACGTCCCGGATGCCAGGGTGACGGGCCAGCGCCTCCTCGACCTCGATCGGATGAATGTTCTCGCCGCCGCTGATGATCATGTCGTCGACGCGGCCGACCACGTAGAGCTCACCGTCGGCGTCGAGATATCCCATGTCGCCGGTGAAGTACCAGCCGTCGCGCAGCGCACGGGCGTCCGCGTCGGGCCGATTCCAGTAGCCGGCGAACGCTTCCGGGGAATCCAGCCGCGCGATGATCTCACCCTTCGCGCCAGCCGGCACGACCTCGTCGGGCCCGACCCGGCGCTCCGTGCTCGGCGTGACGATGCGAAGCACCGAGTGGAGCCCGGCCCGGCCGGCGCATCCGGGCTTCAGGTGGACGTCGGGTCGGATCGAGGCCGTGTAGATCTCCGTCGAGCCGTAGTGATTGACGAATACCTCCGGAGCAAATGCCTTGACGCATGCCTCCGTCAACGGCGCCAGCATGGGGGCGCCGGCATAGCCGAGCTTGCGGACCGTGGAGACGTCCGCACTCGCGCGCTCCGGAGCGTGGACGAGGTCGTAGAAGAGCGTCGGGATCAGGTAGAGCGCGCTGATCCGCTCGGCCGCAATGAGACGGAGTGCGTCGCTCGTCGACCACTCGGGCTGGCAGACGAAGCACCCGTTGACGGCCACCATGCTGGTGAGGGCGTGGATTCCCATCGTGTGATAGAGCGGCATGACGCCGAGCGTGCGCTCCTCCCACGTGTAACCGCATTGGAGCGCGTGGGCCACGGCGCCCGCGACATGATTCCTGTGTGTCCGAGGAACGCCCTTCGGCCTCCCGGTCGTACCTGACGTATAGAGGATCAGCGAGAGATCCTGCTCGTCAGGGCGGGAGGCTCCCGCCCTTCCGGCAGCGCCAGCGTCGAGATCCTCGAACCGCAAGGCACCTTCGGGCGCCACACCGTGTCCCACGTACACGAGGGTCACGTCGCCGTGGCTTCGTGAGGCTTCGAGCACCGAAGACGCCGTCGCGGCTTCGAAGAGCACGAGGCGGGCGCCCGAGTCGGCGAGCAGGTAGGCGAGCTCGCCCGCGGCCAACCTGAAATTCACCGGTGTCGCCACGGCCGCAATGCGCTGGAGCGCCCAGTACGCGAGCACGTGCTCGACGCGATTCTTGAGGACGAGCAGTACACGATCCCCACGACCGACGCCGAGGCCGCCGAGCCGGCGGCTGAGCGCGGCTGTCCGGGCGTCGAGCTCGGCATACGTCAGCCGGGTTGCGCCGTCGACAACCGCCTCAGCCCGGGGCCGGCGCAGCGTCGCGCGTTCGAGGAGACCGGCGAGGGTCACGGGACGAGGAGGACTTTGCCCTTGTTCTTGCGATCGAGCACGTGCTGGACGGCAGCGCGCGTGTCCTTCAGTGGGAACGCCCGGTCGATGACGGGCGTGAGGCGCCCGGCCACGACGTGGTCGAGAACCTGCTTGAGCTCGAGGATCGTGCCGAGATTCGTCCCGACGATGCGGAGGTTCTTCGAGTAGACATGGCGCAGGTCGAGGCGCCCCCAGTGGGTGTCGTGCGAGCCGATCGTGACGAGTACGCCCATCCGGGTCAGCGCGTACGTCGAGCGCTCGAACGTGTCGCCCCCGATGTGCTCGATCACGACGTCCACGCCGCGCTTGCCGGTCCACCGTTTCGCCTCCTCGACGAAGTCCTGCGTCCGGTAGTTGACCACGTGCTCGGCGCCGAGCCGCCGCGCGAACTCGATCTTGTCGTCGCTCCCGACCGTGGTCATGACGCGGGCGCCGGCCAACCGGGCGATCTGAATCGCCGCGCTTCCGACACCGCTGCCGGCCGCCTGTACCAGCACGGTATGGCCCGGGCGCACGTCGGCCTTGGCGACGAGCGCATGCCACGACGTGAGCATGGCCAGCGGCAGCGCGGCGCCCGCTTCGAACGAGATCGCCTCCGGCAACGGCAGGAGATTGGCGGCCGGCGCCTTCACCCGCTCGGCGTAGCCGCCGTCCTTGTGAGCGCCGAGATACCCGTAGCGCGTGCACACCGTCCGTTCGCCACGGAGGCAGTACTCGCACTGGCCACACGAGAAGCCGGGAAAGATGATCACGCGCTGACCACGCGTCAGGCCCTTCACCTCGCGGCCGGTGGTCTCGACGACGCCGGTCACCTCGCATCCGTTGACGTGGGGCAGCCCCTCCGGCGGCGGGAAGCGGCCGTCGAGGAGCAGCATGTCGACGTGATTGAGCGCGCAGGCCGCGACGCGAACCACGACGTCGGTGGCGTCGGGAACGGGGTCGCGATAGTCGTCGTAGAGGATCTTCTCGCTGCCGCCGTGCTCTTTGAAGAAGGCCGCCTTCATCCCTGGTCCTGCAGGAGCTGGCTCATGCGTCCGAAGAACTGGTCGGCCATCATCTTCGACACGCCGCCGAGCATGCGCTGCCCGACGCCGGCGATGAGCCCACCGACCTGGACGTCGGCGCTGTAGGCGACGCGCGTGCCGCCTTCGATGTCGGACAGCGTGATGACCGTGTCGCCGCGCACGAAGCCGGGGCCTCCGCTGCCCTCGACCGCCATGCGGTACGACTCGGGCGGCTTCTTGTCGACGAGTCGGACTTTGCCCTCGAACGTTCCCTTGACGGCGGCCACGCCGATCTTCATGACGGCCCTGTACTCGTCGTTGCCGAGGGCTTCGAGTTTTTCGCAACCGGGAATCGCTTGACGGAGGCGCTCGGGATCGAGAAACGCCTCCCAGACTTTTTGCCGGGGCGCGGGGATATCGTGAGCGCCTTCGATCTTCATCGGTTGGATCTCCTGTGCTGCGCTTGCGTGATGAAAGGCGCTTTAGTGTACCAGGGCACGAAGGTGCGTGGCACTGCCATTGCAGCCGAAGGGAGCGGCGAACAGCGCCACCAACAGGAGGGAGGCCAAATGAAAAAGTTGCTCAGTGCAGTTTTCGCTCTGGCTCTGGGCGCGACGATGATTGCTGGCTGCAGCGAGTCGCGCACTGACCGCGTCGGCGAGCGGCCGGGCACCGATCGTACGCCGTCGGCGTCACCGGGCACCCCGTCGCGCTCGACGGACACGACGACCGGTTCGAGCTCGAGCAGCGGCTCGGGCACGACGACCACGCCGCCGTCCGGCTCGAGCTCGAGCAGCTCGTCTTCGTCGCCATCGTCGACGCCGTCTCCGTCGGGAAGCGGCAGCAAGTAGGTAATCACATGGGAGGGGGCACAGCAGTGCCCCCTCCCATACCCACCCCGTTACGCGAGCCCCGACATTACGGGTCGCTTTGCGCCGCGCCACCGGGCCACTCGTCGTCTGCGCGGCGGGTCGTTCGACGCTTGGACTTCACGATCAGAATTTCGCTCGGCCGATCGTCACAACGGCGATCGCATCCGGCGCCACCGGCGTCTCCAGCTCGAGCGACGGCGGATCGATCCCGATGGCCCGGACGACACCGAGTCCGGTGGTCTCTCCCGCCGCGTCATCCACGCCCGCCAGCGTGCCCACGAGATCGACGACCGCGTAGGCCACCACCGGCCCGGCCTCGAAGATGCGCGCGAGCCGGCGCCCCTCGTTCGCCGTGAGCGCCGTCGCGGTCAGCACGGCGGTGTCGCCGTGGCGGCGCTCGGCCCAGATGACGTCGTGGCCGATGGCCGCCGAGGCCTCACGGCGCTTCTCCACGCTCAACGGCTCGCCACCGAAGAGGGCGGGCCGCTTGAGCACGACGGAGCGGAGGTCGAGGACGATCCGCCGCGACCCGGCGAAGTAGCGGGCGAGTGCCTCTTCGCGGAAGCGGCGGCGGGTCTCCGCATTCCGCGGACGGGCCGCTGGCGACGGTGCCAGGCGAACCACACGCGGCCGGGCGACGGCACGGTAAGGCCGCAGCACGGTCTCGCACTCGTCGCCACGCTCGAGACACACCACGAGATCGGGATCGAGCAGATCGATCTTCGCCTGCTTCAGGGCGCGGCCCAGGTCACCGGCGATGAGGCCTCCGGTGTCGACGAGAACGCGGGCGATCCCTTGAGCACGCGCGCGGGCCACCATGCGGCCAGTGGCGACGACCGTGCCAGTGAGGTTGGCGGCGGGGGACGTCGCGCCCACGAACGCCATCGCGATCAGCTCCGCGTCTCCCGGGCGCTGCAGCACACGGGTGACCCGGCCGACGCCGACGGTCGTCGGCGGTCCCAACACCGACTGGCCGACGTCGGCGTCCACGATGCCTACGGAGAAGCCGCGGTCGAACAGCGCGTTGGCGAGTGCCGTGACGAGCGTCGTCTTGCCGGCATCGCCGGGACCGATGACGATGGTGAGAGGCGCCGTTGCCGCGGCGTCGAGGGCCGGCGCCCAGGCCGCGTCGATCACCCCAGGCGGCGGAGGGCGGCCTCCATCCGGCTCAGACCTTCACGGATGAGCTCGGCGCTCGTCGCGTACGACAGCCGGACGTGGGCGTCGGAGCCGAAGTCGACGCCGGGGACGACGGCAACCCGGGCGTTCTCGAGCAGGAACTCGGTCACGTCGGCCGAGCCGCGCAGAGTGCGGGGGGCGCCGCCGATCGTCGTTGTCTTGCCGAAGAGGCGTCGGACGTTGGCGAACGCGTAGAACGCGCCCTTGGGCATGATGCAGCTCACCCCGGGCAGCGCGTTGAGACCCTGAACGATGAGGCGACGCCGGCGATCGAACTCGCCCGCCATCTTCGCCACCTCGTCCTGGGGACCCGTGAGCGCCTCGACAGCGGCCCACTGAGCGATCGACGACGGGTTGGACGTCACCTGGCTCTGGACGTTCGTCATGGCGCGGATGAGATCGCGCGAGCCGGCAGCGTACCCGATCCGCCAGCCCGTCATCGCGTAGGCCTTCGAGCACGTGTTGACGACGATCGTACGCGCCTTGATGTCGGACCCGAGCTGGGCGATCGAGATGTGGCGGCCGTCGAACGTCAGCGCCTCGTAGCACTCGTCGGAGATGACCCAGAGCTGGCGATCCACGGCCAGACGCGCGACCGCCTCCAGCGCGGCGGGCGAGAAGACCGCGCCCGTCGGATTGTTCGGGCTGTTGAGGACGATGATCTTCGTCCGCGGCGTGACCGCGTCCCGCAGCCTGGCCGGATCGAGGTCGAACCCCGTGGCCTCGTCGGTCGGGACGGCGAGCGGCTCGGCCTCGAGGAGGCGCGCCTGCTCGGGATACGAGACCCAGTAAGGACTCGGCACCAAGAGGTGGTCGCCCGGATTGAGGAGGGCCACCATGATGTTGAAGAGCGTGTGCTTGGCGCCGCAGGAGACGACGACGTCGGCCGGATCGTAGTCGAGCCCGTTGTCACGCTTCAGCTTGGCCACGACCGCCGCCCGCAGCTCGGCGATGCCGCCGACCTCGGTGTACTTCGTCTGACCGCGGCGCATCGCGGCGACCGCCGCGTCCTTGATGCGGGCCGGTGTGTCGAAATCCGGCTCACCGGCGCCGAACGAGATGACGTCGATGCCGCGGGCGCGGAGCTCCCGGGCCCGGGCCTGCACGGCGAGCGTCGACGACGGGGCAAGGCTCTTCAAGCGATCGGCAAACACAGGCATCGAGTCCTCCGCCAACTCAGGCCGGCGACTTGGGGGGAAACTTTTCGGCGAGGCGCTTCTCCACACCCGCGGGCACGAGACTGCCCACCGAGGCGCCGTAGCTGGCCACTTCCTTGATCAGGCGTGACGAGATGTACGTGTACCTCTCGTGCGGCATCAGGAACACGGTCTCCACCGTGCTGGACAGCTTGCGGTTCATGAGCGCCATCTGGAACTCGTACTCGAAGTCGGAGACGGCCCGGATGCCCCGCACGATGCAGTCGGCGCGCTCACGCGCCACCAGGTCGATGAGCAGGCCGTCGAAGGCGACGATCCGGAAGTTGTTCCGGAGATCGGCGGTCGCTTCGTCGATCATCTCCAGCCGCTCATCAACGGTGAACAGCGGCTCCTTGGCCGGGTTGGCGACGACGGCGACGATCAGCTCGTCGAAGATCCGGAGGCTCCGCTGGATGACGTCGACGTGGCCGTTGTGCACGGGGTCGAACATTCCGGGATAGACGGCGCGCTTGGCCACTAGATCCTCTCGCTCGGATCGGCTCGCGACGCAGCATCGTAGTCCCCGCTCCGAAAGAAAGTCAAGGTTGTCTCCCCGAATCGGCGCGTTCGGAATGCCGCGAGCGCGCCGGCGCTGACGACGGGCGCGCGCTTGGTGAGATGCTGGGCGATCACGACGGCGCCCGTCGCGGCGAGACGGCCGGCGCCGACGCGCTCGAGCGCGGCATCGCCGAGGTCGCTCTCGTAGGGTGGGTCGAGGAACACGACGTCGAAGCGGGCGCCCTCGCGCACCAGGCGATCGAGGGCGCGTTCGACGTCCTCGCCGAGGACCCGAGCCCGGACGTGCACGCCGAGCGCCGCGAGGTTGTCGCGAAGCGCGGCCAGGGCGCGGCGGTCGCGCTCGACGAAGGTCGTGTGAGCGGCTCCCCGCGACAGCGCCTCCAGTCCAACACCCCCGGCGCCGGCGAAGAGATCGAGGACGTGGGCGCCCGGGAGCCGGGGCGTCAGTGTGTCCATCAAGGCGATGCGAACTTGATCCGCGGTCGGGCGCGTGGTGGCCCCGCGTGGAGTGAGCAGCCGCCGCCCCTTCAGCTCACCGGCGATGATCTTCAGCGGCCCAACTCCACGGGACGCTGTTTCATCACCCGACGCTCGCGAGGCCGAGCTTGCCGCGCCAGCGCTGGAGAAGTCCCTCGCGGAGGCCGCGGTGGGCCGGATCCCTGAGCTCCGGATCGGTGGCGATGATCGCCTGCGCCTCGGTCCGCGCATCCTCGAGAATGGCGGCGTCGCGCAGAAGATCGGCGACCCGGAACTGTGGCAAGCCCGACTGACGCGTGCCGAAGAACTCCCCGGGTCCGCGCAGTGAGAGGTCGGTCTCGGCGATCCGAAATCCGTCGTTGGTCTGCACCATCGCCTCGATCCGGCGCTCCGCGTCCTCGGTGGGCTTGCCGGCGTGAAGCAGGATACAGTACGACTTCCATGGGCCGCGGCCGACTCGGCCGCGAAGCTGATGGAGCTGGGAGAGGCCGAAGCGCTCGGCGTGCTCGACCAGCATCAGCGCGGCGTTCGGCACGTCGATCCCGACCTCGATCACGGTCGTCGAGACCAGGATGTGGATCTCCCCGGCCTTGAAGCGCCGCATGATGGCGTCCTTCTCCTCGAAGCCGAGCCGCCCGTGGAGCAGTCCCACCGCGAGCTCGGGAAAGACGTGCTGCTGGAGATGACGTGCCATGTCCGTCGCCGCCTTCAGGTCGATCGCCTCCGACTCCTCCACCAGCGGATAGACCACGTAAGCCTGACGGCCCTCGGCGATCTGCTTGCGGAGGAACTCGTAGATCTCGCCTCGCTTGGACTCCGTGCGGGCGACCGTCTTGATCGGCTGGCGGCCCGGCGGCATCTCGTCGAGCACGCTGACGTCGAGGTCGCCGTACAGCGTGAGCGCGAGCGTCCGCGGAATCGGCGTCGCGGTCATGACCAGCAGATCGGGGTGCTCGCCCTTCGCGCGCAGGCGAGCCCGCTGCTCGACCCCGAACCGATGCTGCTCGTCGACGACGGCCAGGCCCAGACGGCGGAACTCGACGCCCTCCTGTACCAGGGCATGCGTGCCCACGGCGCACGCGATCTCGCCAGCGGCCAGGGCGGCCCGTACCGCCCGCCGCTCACGCGGCCGCGACGCCGAGGTCATGAGGGTGACCGTCACTCCGAGGGGCTCGAGCAGCTGACGGAACGTCATGATGTGTTGCTCGGCCAGGATCTCGGTCGGCGCCATCACGGCTGCCTGATGACCCGCTTCGACGGCGGTCAACACGGCCAGCGCCGCCACGATCGTCTTCCCGGAGCCGACGTCGCCCTGCAACAAGCGGTGCATCGGGAACGGCGCCGCCATGTCGCGACGGATCTCGTCCCACACCCGCTCCTGGGCGCCGGTGAGGCGATAGGGCAGCTCGGCACGCAGGCGGCGTACGAGGTCGCCCGGTGGGTTGAGCGCGATGCCGCGCGCGCGTGTCGTGCGCGAGCGCAGGATCGCGAGGCCGAGCTGCAGGAAGAGGAAGTCGTCGAAGGCAAGCCGGTGCCGTGCCGTCGCCTGCGCCTGCTCGCTTTCCGGGAAGTGCGCGTCGCGCAGTGCCGCGGGCAGCGCGGCCAGCCGCCGGCGTGTCCGGACGGCCTCGGGAAGGATCTCGGGCACGCTGGCCCCGAACTGCTCGACGATCGTCCACATGAGCCGGCGGAGGGCACGCTGATGCAGGCCTTCCGTCGTGGAGTACACGGGCACCAGCCGGCCGGTATGCAGTCGCTCGTCCTCACCTGCCTCCACGATCTCGTAATCCGGATGCTGGAGGTTGATGGCGCCCTTGTAACGCATCACCTTGCCGTGAAGAACGAGCCGCTGGCCGCGCTTCAGCACGCGTCCGAGGTAGGCGCCGCCGAACCAGCTCGCGGTGGCGTAGCCACTCTCGTCCCGGAGCATCGCCGTGAACGGCACGCGGGAGCGTCCTGGCGGCGGCGGGCTCAGACCGACGATCACCCCGGAGCACGTCTGGACCTGACCCGGCTGGAGCGCACGGAAGGGCGTCAGTCGCGTCCGATCCTCGTGGCGCAAGGGCACGAAGAACAGCGCGTCCTCGACGGTCGTCAGCTCCTTCCTGGCGAGGAGCTTGGCCCGCTCGGGTCCCACGCCCTTCAGGTACTGGAGCGGGGTGCCGAGTCCGGGTGGCGGCGCGCTATTTTGTCTCATGCAGGGTGCTGTGCTATAAGAAGTGCTCGCTTTCCGAGAGTATTCCTTCGTCGAAGGAGCAGTAGATGGCTCAGCGGTGTGAGATCTGCGGGAAAAAGCCCTCCGTGGGTAACACGATCAGTCACGCTCACAAGCTCACGCGGCGGCGCTGGCTCCCGAACCTCGTGTCCATGCGCGCCCAGATCGGCGGCAAGACTCAGCGTGTTCGGGTATGTACGCGCTGCCTGAAGGCCGGCAAGGTCACGAAGGTCATTTAAACACGAGCACAACGGGAGGGGGCAGTGCCTGCCCCCTCCCGACCAGTTGCAAGGTGGGAGGCCGCCACCCCCCACCCCAGAAACGACGGCCTACTTCTTCTTCTTCTTTGCCGCCTTCTTCTTCGCCATATGCGCTCTCACCTCCTCTCTACTCCGCGTCGTCCGCTCCATCATCGGGGTCGACCCCCTACTTCTTCTTTTTCTTGGCCGCCTTCTTCTTCATGGATCCGCTCACCCCCTTCCGAGCGATGGTCAGAACCCCATCGCCTCACGGCGGAGATGTTCCGCCTGCTCTGGGCCCTTGCGCTCGTAATGAAGCAGATCCGCGTAGAGCTGAGGCAGCGAGGTGACCTTGAGGCCGCCCTTTTCGAGCACGCCGGAAAACACGCCGGAGTCGTAGGGCGTCAGGAGATGAAGAGTGCCCTCGGCTTCAGTCGCCGCGCGCGCACCGAGCCCGCTCGCCACCTCTTCCGGATCGCCCTCGAGGTAGCAATGCACGTTCGGCAGGCGCAGGTGACTCGCGACGAGTAATGCCCCTGCGTTGAGCGTGAAGGCGTAACGCCGGCCCGCAGCGTCGGCGGCCCGCGCCACCTCACCCATGAACTTGCGGCTGATTCGCTCCGGCGCGAAGTACGAGTGGATCTCGTTCTCGCGGTAGGTGTAGGACTCGGCCCACGCCTCGAGCAGATCGGCCGGCTTGGTGAGGCGAAGGCGTTGATGGTCATCCCGCTCCGCCCACGCCAGCTCCTCGAGGCGCTTGATGACGTTGTGGGCGTGGCCAAGGCTCACCAGCGCGGCCCGCGCCAACTCTTCCAGCCGCCACGAGCGCGCCGGCTCGCTCAGCAGCGCGCGCACGACGCGGGTCGCCCGAGGCGCAAACAGCGAGCGCAGCGGCCGGGTGGACGGCCGGACGTTGCGCTTGCCCTCTTTCTCGATCAGGACGTTCTCGAGCGCCACGTAGCAGTTGCCGGATAGATCGACGTAACCGAAGTTGTTGGTCTTGAGGATTCGCGCGCTTTGCGGGGCGATGTAGACCGCTGCTGCGAGGGGATAGGCGGCGGGAACCTCACGCCGGATCTCCCCCAGGCGCGTCACGGCCGCGCGTATTTGCCGGGGCTGTCCGAGCGAGCACACTTCAGCGATCAAGAGGTGCTCCTGCTCGCCAAGCCGGAACTTCACCATCAAATCCGCGGTCTGGCCGCCAATGGCGACGTCCTGGCTCTCCTCCCAGGCCTTTGCCCGAGGAAACAACTCTCGGAGGCGCTGCACAGCCTGTCGCCTGATTTCCGCGGATTTGAGCATGTTTCGTTTGCCCCGCCTCTTTCAGCATCCGCTGAAACCTTACGAACTACTGAAACTCCTTGTCAAGATGAAAGTTATTCCTGAGGTCTAGAACTCCGAGGATCTGTGACCTGACAGGTAGGCGAAGTAGCCCTGATGGCACGCAGACAGCCGCGTGAGTCAGCGTCCCGGCGCGAATTCAGGCCCTACGGTCGAAGCAGGCAGACCGCCTCGGGCGTCACGAGCTGAGGAGCGATCGTTTCGATGCAGAACAGGTGGACGCCCCCGGTATCGTGACCGCGATAGCCGACGGAGAGGTCACCACCGACCGTGATGACGAAGTCATCCCCGCGTGTCGAAAAGACGGCGCCGGCATCGCGGATCACGCTCGAGCGGTGGACGCCGGCGACCACCTCGCGGAGATGGCGAGACGTGGGATAGCCGCCCTCGCCCTCGGTGCCCTGAAGGAACGTGTAATAGCGTCCCGGTGCGAGCACGAGCTCGTAGGGGCCGCCGATGCCCTGCGAATCGAGCCGCTCCACGGCATGCAGGACGTCGGTCAGCGCCTGGCCTGGCTTCGCCCAGTCCTGCACGGTCACCGTGGGTGACTCTTTTGAGACCAGGAAGCCGTGACCCACCGGCTCCCCGTAGAAGACGATCCGATCCTCCGCCAGCGCTACTTCCCGCGCGGCGTTCTCGGCCGAGCCCGTATCGAGCGCGGGCGCGCCGCGGTCGAACAGCTCGAGCATCGTCCACGACAGCGTGAACTCGGTGCGGACTTCCGCCAGCAACGCCATCTCGGCCACGCAGACGGTGGCCTTACCCTCGCGCGTCGCGCATGGCTTCATGGTGCCCAGACGTGTGGCGGCGTGATCCCAGCCACGCGGACCATCGAACGTGGCCACGCGTCGGCCGGCCATGACATGGCGGGCGGCCTGGGCCACCGCCTCGTCGAGCGCCTTCCAGGTCCGTTCGGTCAGGGGAGCTGCGTCGCGCCGGAGGTTGTCCATCATCGCCGTGCCCTCAGCGAGCCAATGCTCGCGCCGTTGACCCGCTCGCCGCTGCCATTACCCTGCTCCGCGGCGCCTTCGCGCGCCACGATGGAGCCTTCCTTGAAGAGGTAGTCGCGCAGTTGTCGTTCCCATCCCGCATCGTGCCGGCGGATCCACTCGAGGACCATGGCGGCATGCTCCTGCTCCTCGTCCCGGTTGTGGCGCAGGATGGACCGAAGGTCGTCGTTCTCGGTGGCGTCCATTCGCTGCTGGTACCAGTCCACCGCCTCCAGTTCCTCCATGAGGCTCACGAGGGCTCGATGCATGTCGCGGGTGGACGGTTTCAGGTGCTCTTCGGACTCATGGAAGGTAGTCGAACCCTGGGGCATGGGCAACACCTCGTCTCGGAAGTAGGCCTTCACCCCCCAGCCTACAGGCGCCGGCAAGTCCCCCGACCGTATGCCGGGCCTAGCCCTCGTCCTCCTCGATGCGGTGCATGGTGTCGTCGTCGAGGCCGAAATAATGGCCGATCTCGTGGATCACCGTTTCGCGCACGAGCTGCGCCATGTCCGCCTCGTCGGCACAGTCCTCCTCGATCGGGCCCTGGTAGATCGTGATGGTGTCGGGCAGGACGTTGCCGTACGTCGAATCTCGCCGGGTGATGTCCACGCCACGGTACAGCCCGTACAGAGTGTCGGGAGGCTCGATCTCCATCTCGGCCAGGGTAGCGTCGTCGGCCCAGTCCTCGACGACCACGGCGACGTTGGCGAGCTTCTCCTTGAACTGCCTGGGCAGCTTCCGCAGGGCCTTCTCCACCAGCGCCTCGAACTGCCGGCGCGTCATCACCGTCGCCCGCGCCCGCCGTCCGGCGGGACTGTTTTCAGCAACGCCGAGGGGCGAGCCTGACGAGACCCCGGAGTGTGAGTCGAGCGGCGGGCGACGGGGCGCAACCACGAGCGCCGCGAGGTGGGCGGTGACATGGCCTGAGCGGCAGGCGAAACCAATCGGCGCTGCTTAGAGCCCGCGGACGCGTTCGACGTTGATAACGTCGGGAACTTCCCTGATCGCCGTCATGATTCCTTGAAGCTGCTCCAGATCCGCCACCTCGACGACGAAGTTGTTGATACCCCGGCGGTCGTCGGTGACCGTCACTTCGGCCTTGGTGATGTTCCCGTTCTGAGAGGAGATGGCGCCGGTGATCTCGGATAGCAGCCCGGGACGATCGCGCCCGATGTACACGGCGATACGGACGGGACGGGTCGAGGTCTCCTCCTCCACGTCCCACTCGACGTTGATCAGCCGCTCGCGATCGAGCACGCTCTTGGCCACGGTCAGGCAGTCGCGAGTGTGAACCGTGAGCCCGCGCCCGCGGGTAATGAAGCCGACGATCTGATCACCGGGAAGCGGGTTACAACACTTGGCGAAGCGAACCAGCAGATCGTCCACGCCGCGGATGCGGACACCCTGTTCGGCCTTGGCTTTGCTGGTGGCAGTCCGCGCCTTCTCGGGCGGTTCGAGGATGGCGGTCGGCGCGAGCTTGTTGAGGATCTGGTGCACGGAGCTCTTGCCGTAGCCGATCGCGGCCAGCAGATCGTCGACCCCGGGGAAGCCCAGCTCGGCGGCCACCTTGCGCGCGTCGTCGCCGCCCAGGATCGCGTTGGCGTTGAGGCGGTACTTCTTGGCCTCGCGCTCGAAGAGCTCCCGCCCCAGCTCGATGGATCGGGCGCGCTCCTCGACCTTCAGCCACTGATTGATCTTCGACCGGGCCCGCGTCGACTTGACGATCTGCAGCCAGTCGCGGGTGGGATGGGCGTTGGGCGACGTCACGATCTCGACGATGTCGCCCTGGCGCAGCCTCGTACGCAGCGGCACGAGCTTGCCGTTGACCTTGGCGCCCACGCAGTGTTCGCCGACCTTGGTGTGGACCGCGAAAGCGAAGTCGATGGGCGTGGCGCTCTCCGGCAGCGCCTTGACGTCGCCCTTCGGCGTGAAGACGTAGACCTCGTCGGGGAAGAGGTCGACCCGGACGGTATCCATGAATTCCCGCGGGTCCTTCATGTCCTGCTGCGTCTCGATGAGCTGCCGCAGCCAGACGAGCGACTCGTCGAGCTTGTCCTTCCCTGCCTTCTTTTCCTTGTACAGCCAGTGGGCCGCGATACCCTCTTCGGCGATCTTGTGCATCTCCCAGGTGCGGATCTGGATCTCGACCGGATCGCCCTTGGGGCCGATGACCGTCGTGTGGAGTGACTGGTACATGTTGACCTTCGGCATCGCGATGAAGTCCTTGAAGCGACCGGGGACCGGTTTCCACAGCGAGTGGATGATGCCGAGGGTGCCGTAGCAGTCGCGCACGGAGCTGGTGATCACGCGCACGGCCGTCAGGTCGTAGATCTCGTCGAACTCCCGGCCCTGGTCATGCATCTTCTTCCAGATCGAGAAGAAGTGTTTGGGCCGACCACGGATCTGGGCCTCGATGCCGACCTCGGTCAGCTTGCGCTCGAGAATGGCGATGACCTGATTGATCTCGGCCTCGCGTTCGAGGCGCCGCTTGGCCACACGCCGCTGGAGGTCCACGTAGGCCTCGGGATGGAGCGTGCGCAGGGCGAGGTCTTCCAGCTCGGCTTTGACCTTGGCCATGCCGAGCCGGTGGGCCAGCGGCGCGTAGATGTCGAGCGTCTCCTGGCCGATCTTGCGGGCCTTCTCGGGCGGCAGGTAATCCAGTGTCCGCATGTTGTGGAGCCGGTCGGCGAGCTTGATCATGAGAACGCGCAGGTCGCGCGCCATCGCCACCAGCATCTTGCGGAAGTTCTCGGCCTGCCGCTCCTCGCGCGAGGAGAAGGCCAGCTTGCCGATCTTGCTGACGCCGTCCACCAGGTTGGCGATCTCCTGGCCGAACTCGCGCTCCAGCTCGTCCTTGGTGGCGCCGGTGTCTTCGAGGACGTCGTGGAGGAGGCCGGCGGTGACGGTCGTCACGTCCATCTTGAAGTCGACGAGGAGGTGTGCGACCGCGAGGGGATGGCTCAGATACGGCTCACCGGAGGCGCGTTGCTGTCCCTGGTGCGACGCCTCCGAGAAGCGGTAAGCGCGCGTCAGGACGTCAAGATCAGCGCCTGGCTGATACTTGGGAATCTCCTCGATCAGTGTCTGGAGCTCGGTCAAGGCCTTGATACCCCTGGTTAAACACGTGATTTTACAGGGGCGATCAGGCTTTTGCTACAGCTTTTTTTGCCCGGCGGACCCGGCCCTCGACGTACTGCGTCCAGTCCACGACGATGGCGGCCGCCACGTACGTGGTCGAATACGTCCCCGTGATGACCCCGATGAACAGCACGAAGGCGAAGTCCTCGAGCGTTTTGCCCCCGAAGAAGAGCAGGACGGCCGCGGAGAAGAAGACGGTCAGCGCTGTCAGGATCGTCCGGGACAGAGTCTGGTTGACGGCGAGGTTCATCTGCTGGGCAAAGGTCATGCCCTTCTGCAGCGCGACCTTCCCGCGATTCTCCCGAAGGCGGTCGTAGGCGACGATCGTATCGTTCACCGAGTATCCGATGATGGTCAGGAGCGCAGCCAGCACGGGCAAGGAGAACTCACGGTTCGTCATGGAAAGAGCGCCCAGGCACACGAGCACGTCGTGAAAGACCGCGACCACGGCCGCCACACCGCCCTTGAGGTCGAAGCGCATCGCGATGTAGAGCATGATGCCGACGAGGCCGGCCAGAACGGCATAGATCGCTTGCAGCTGCAGGTCGCGACCGACCTGGGGGCCGACGAATTCCACGCGCCGGATCTCGAACTTCCCGAGCCCCTGGTCTGCCGCCAGCGCCGATTGCAGGCGCCGGCCGACTTCTTCGGGAGTGGTCGACGTCAGGCCCACGCGAATCAGATATTCGTTGGGATCGCCGAAGCGCTGGATGACCGCGTCACCCAGGCCCACCTTGGCCAGTGCCGTCCGGATCTGCGCCACTGACGGCGCGCGCTCGAAGCGCACCTGAGCCAGCGTGCCGCCCGTGAAGTCGATGTCGTAACGCAGCCCGCCGTGGGCGACGATCGACGCCATACCGATGAGCGTGATGGCGATCGAGACGATGTAGGCCCACTTCCGCTTGCCGATGAAGTCGTAGTTCGGGTTCGGAAAGAGCTCGATCATATGCTGATCGCCTGCAGCGTCCGACGGCGCACGAACACGAGATCGAACAACAAGCGCGTGAAGAAGTATGCCGTGAAGAGGCTGGCGGCCAGCCCCACGAACAGGGAGACCGCGAAGCCCTTCACCGAGCCGGTGCCGAAATTGTAGAGGATGGCGGCCGTCACCATGACGGTCAGGTGCGTGTCGATGATCGTGCGCAGCGCGCGCGTGAAGCCTGCCTCGATGGCCGAGCGCGGCGTCTTGCCCAGCTTGAGCTCCTCCCGGATGCGTTCGAAGATGAGGATGTTCGTGTCGACGGCCATGCCTACCGTGAGCGCGATGCCGGCCAGGCCGGGCAGCGTGAGCGTGGCGCCGAACGCCGCCATGCACGCGAAGAGGATCAGGAGGTTCAGGCCGAGCGCGACGTCGGCGATGAGCCCTGACAGCCGGTAGTAGAAGAGCATGAACACGAAGACGACCGCGGCCGAGGCCGTGATGGCGATGAGGCCCTGGCGGATCGAGTCGGCGCCCAGCGACGGGCCCACCGTGCGCTCCTCCAGGACCACGACCGGGGCCGGCAGGGCGCCCGCGCGCAGCACGATGGCGAGGTCGCGCGCTTCCTCGATCGCGAACTGGCCAGTGATGACGGCACGGCCGCCGGGAATGCGCTCGTTGATGCGCGGCGCCGAATACACGTTGCCGTCGAGGATGATGGCGAGATGCTTGCCGACGTTCTGCTCGGTGATCTCGCCGAAGATCCGCGTGCCCACCGGGTTGAACTCGATGGCGACCTGCCAGTTCCCCGGCGAGTTGGGGTCGGCCTGCACCTCGGCGCTGTTGAGCTCGGCGCCCGTCAGCAGCGTGCGCTTCTGGACGACGTAGGGAACCTTGCGCTCGGTCTTCGTCTGCTTGTCGACCCGCCGCTGATAGAGCAGCTCCGAGCCCTCGGGCAGCCGTCCGGTCTGGGCGTCCTCCACGGACGTCCGTTCATCGAGGAGCTTGAACTCGAGGAGCGCCGTCTTGCCGATGAGGGCCTTGGCCCGCTCGGGATCCTGCACACCGGGGAGCTGGATGAGGATGCGGTCCTGGCCCTGACGCGTGATGGTCGGCTCGGCCACCCCGAACTGGTCCACCCGATTCCGGATCGTCTCGACGCCCTGGCGCACGGCGAGATCGGACAGCCGCTTGATCTCGGCATCGGTGAGCACGAGCTTGAAGCTGCCGGCGGCCGGGTTCTCGTCGGTGCGCTGGAACCGTCCCAGCTCGTTGGTCACGGTCAGCGCGTCGTTCCAGTTCTGGGGGGAAGCGAGCTGGACCGTGATCGTGGAGCTGCCCTCACGGGCGATCCGGGTGACGCCGATGCCCTTGCGCTCGAGAGCCGCCTTCAGATCCTCGGCGGCCCGGTCGGTCTGGCTGGCGACGGCCTTGTCCGTCTCGACGCCGAGGACCAGATGGATGCCTCCCTGAAGGTCCAGGCCGAGATTGATCGCCTTCTTCGGCGGATAGAGGTACCAGAGCGACCCGAGGACGACCACGGAAACGATCGCGATCCGGACCCAGATCCGTCTAGGCATCTTTCTCGGCCGTGCTTTCCACCATGATCCTCCCCACCGCGCTCCGGTCGAACTCGAGCTTCACCTGGTCGGCGACCCGCACCGTCACGGTGTGCTCGTTCAACCCGGTCACCGTCCCGTGCAGCCCGCCGGTGGTCACGATGCGGTCGCCCTTCTTGAGCGCCGACAGCATCTGCTCGCGGTCACGCTTCTGCTTCTGCTGAGGCCGGATGAGCAGGAAATAGAAGATCGCGAAGATCGCGGCGAAGAACAGGACCTGGGTCACCAAGGCGCTCGATCCACCGGCGCCGGGGGGAGCCGACGCGGCGTACGCAAGGTCGGCAGCGTGGGCAGCGTTCATTCTGAAATATCAGGCCTCCGTCCGAAACTCTTAGTCGAGGGAGACAACGGCGGATGGTACAGGATATCCAGCGAGCATGCGAAGAAGATTGTATCAGCGAGGACTTGGATGTCCCCGGCCGCCAGCCGGCGTCGGTGATGTGGCCGATGATCGACCTGGCCACCTCTCTCGGCCCGAGGGCGTTCTGCGCCGGCTCGAGGGCTTGCGCTTCTCGAATTTTCTCCACGCAGTCGCGATGAATCGAGGTGCGATCCCGCCTGTAGTGCGCCTCATCGTGCTCGACCGGCTCCGCCTGGCGGCGCAACCGAGGGTTCCGTAATTTTACGTGGCTGCGGCGGACGTAATTTCACGTAGCGGTCAGCTCTGACTTCCGAAGGCGCACGCGCCGTGAATCGCATCGCCGGACAGATCGTGTGCACGCTGCACAGTTTCTGTCGGTGTCGCCCTCGCCCGAAGTCGGAAGTCGGTGATCTTTCTGCTGGCGTGGAGTGGCACACCCGTTGCCTCGCGAAGAGGTGGCTCGAGGATCGGGTCGATCTGCAGAAGATAGGTGACGAAGGATGTCCAAAGTACCCCCATTCCACTCGTCCATTCCTCAGTACCGCAATGTCTATCACGACGACAACAAGTGCCCGGAGGGCAAGAAGATCCGGGCGCGCAACCGGCGTCCCGGGACCGACGAGCGGCCGCGGTGTTCGCACTGCATGCGGCTAGAAAGCGTGCGACACGGTGTTCAGCGGTCCGCACGGGGCTCGAGCGACATGTAAACATCCTCGCTGACGTTACCGATCGGTCTCCCCCCGGCTACACGTTCCTCTACACCAACAACGCGGCGCGCTCGGGCAACCAGATCGATCGCAGCATCAATTCCACCCAGAGCCCGTCCTTCTGGGCCGCCTCTCCTTCGAGGGCTCCGACTTCTTGCCCCAGGGGCTCAACGCGGGAGTCGCGCTCCGCTTCTGATGGCCAGAGGATCGTCTCGGGCCTTTCGGCAGTGTCTGTGCCCTTACGACATTCCCGAGCCCCCGCCCGTCGTAGGAAAGTTGTTTCTCCCCCATTTCTAGCGTTGAGCGCCGCCAATCGGGCTTGGCATGGGCGATGCCTCACTCACGACACCCCGAACATCACAGCGAAGGGAACTCACGGGATGACATTGGCCGTTCGCGGTTTTCGGCGTATTCCCACGATGCTCGCCTCGGTGCGAGCCGTGTTTTCCGTCACGGCTTCGTGATGCGTTCTCCCGCGCGGCAATCAGAGTCAGCAGACGAGCGCCGAGTATTCCTGTCGACACTGCCGGCTGAGCGCGACGACCGCCGGCTCGCGTTAGCCGTCGTGTTCGTATCGGTCTCGCTCTTTGTCGCGGCGGTACCGTTTGCGAAGATGCCGCTCGGTCAGGTGTGGGCCTTCATCCCGATCTATCAGTCGGCCCTCGTGATCAACGACGTGATCACGGCGGTCCTCTTGCTCGGTCAGTTCAGGATCTTGCCGGCCCGGGCGCTGCTGGTGCTGGCCAGCGGCTACCTGTTCACGGCCTGCATTACGGTCTTTCACACGCTCAGCTTCCCCGGCCTTTTTTCGCCGACCGGCCTGCTCGGCGCCGGGTCCCAGACCACGGCGTGGTTGTACATGTTCTGGCACGGCGGCTTTCCAATCGTCGTCATCACGTATGCCCTGCTCAAGGACGAGGCCCGTGAGACGAGCCCGGCGCCAGGACCTGCCCGCTGGGCCGTCCTCCGGAGCTTGACCACCGTTTTCGCCGTCGTGGGCGGGCTCACGCTCCTCGCCACGGTGGGCCAGGGCGCTCTGCCCATGGTCATCCTGAACAATCGCTACACGCCGACGATGATCTTCGTCGTCTCCGCCGTCTGGGGCTTGAGTCTCCTTGCCCTGGCCGTGCTCTGGAAGCGACGGCCGCACTCCGTGCTCGACCTGTGGCTCATGGTCGTGATGTGCGCGTGGCTGTTCGATATCGCGCTGGCCGGGGTCCTCAACGGTGGCCGTTTCGACCTCGGCTTCTACGCCGGCCGGATCTATGGGCTGCTCGCCGCAAGCTTCGTGCTGCTCGTACTGCTTCTCGAGAACGGCATGCTCTACGCCCGGCTCGTCGAGGTGCACGAACGCGAGCGCCAGGAGCGCCGGCGCGTGCAACAGGCCGAGGAGGCCGCCACGACCGCCAACCGGGCGAAGAGCGAGTTCCTCTCACGCATGAGCCATGAGCTGCGCACGCCGTTGAACGGCATCATCGGCTTCGCCCAGTTGCTCGAGCTCGAGGTCCAGAGCGCTGAGCAACGCGAGAGCGTGGATCACATCCTCAAGGGCGGGCGCCACTTGCTCGGCCTGATCAACGAAGTGCTCGACATCGCACGGATCGAGGCCGGGAAGCTGCCCATGTCCCTCGAGCCGGTGCTGGTCAGCGAGGTCCTCCGCGCCGCCCTCGACATGGTCCGTCCGCAGGCGTCAATCAAGAGAATCGCACTCGTCGAGACGCCAGCGCATGATGGATACGTCACGGCTGACCGGCAACGCCTTCAGCAAGTCGTCTTGAATCTCCTCTCGAACGCCATCAAGTACAACCGCGAAGGCGGGGTCGTTCGCGTGGCGTGCGAAACCGGCCCGGCGGCTCGGCTTCGCCTCACCGTCGCCGACACGGGTCGCGGCATCGCGCCCGAGATGATGGAGCGGTTGTTCAGGCCGTTCGACCGGCTCGGCGCCGAGCAGACGACGATTGAAGGCACCGGGCTTGGGCTCGCGCTCTCCCACCACCTCGTCGAGGCGATGGGCGGCACGCTCTCGGCCACGAGCACGATCGGCCACGGGACCACGTTCACGGTGGAGCTGCAGCGCGCGGAGTCTCCGCCCGTAGCGGTCGACAGCACGAAGAGTGTCGACACCCATGACGCCGGACTGGCGGGCATCCGCGGGACAGTGCTGTACATCGAGGACAACCTCTCCAACGTGCGCCTGCTGGAGCGGATCATGATGTGGCGGCCCGGAGTGAGGCTCCTGTCCGCCATGCAGGGCACGCGCGGGCTCGAGCTGGCCCGAGACCATCGCCCGGAGCTGATCATTCTGGATCTTCATCTGCCCGATCTTCCCGGCAGCGATGTCCTGGCCCGGCTCTCCGCCGATCCACGCACCAGGGGGATCCCCGTCGTGATCCTCAGCGCCGATGCCACGCCGGGACAGATCAAGCGGCTACTGGAGCAGGGGGCTCGCGAATACCTGACCAAGCCGCTCGACATCAGACAGGTGTTGGCCCTCGTGGACGACACGCTGGTCAACGTGGAGGCATAGCGGTGGGTGACCTCAACGAAGCCCGAATCCTGGTCGTCGACGATGAAATCGCGAACGTCCGGCTCCTCGAGCGCCTGCTGAAACAGACGGGCTACCACAACCTCGTCACGACGACGGATCCCCGGCAGGTCCGCGCCCTCTATGACGAGCTGCAACCTGACTTGATCCTGCTCGACCTCATGATGCCGCACCTCGACGGCGTCGCCGTGATGGGCCAGCTGTCGATTCCCGAGGGCGCGTATGTGCCGATCCTCGTGCTGACCGCCGACGTGACGATGGAGGCCAAGCAGCGGGCACTAGCCGCCGGCGCCAAGGACTTCCTGACCAAGCCCTTCGACCGGGTCGAGGTGCTCCTCCGAATCAAGAACCTCCTGGACACCCGGTTTCTCTACCTCGAGCTCGACCGCCAGAACCGCTCGCTGGAGCAGATCGTTGCCGAGAGGACCCAGCGCCTCCTGCAGAGCGAGAAGGTGGCCACGATGGGCTCGTTGCTCGCGGGGGTGGCCCATGAGCTCAACAACCCCCTCGCGGTGCTCACGGGCCACGCTCACCTGCTTCGCGAGGGTGCGAAGGACGAGTCCCTGGCCGCACGGGCCGAGAAGATCCGCGCGGCGGCCGATCGGTGCGCCCGCATCGTGCGAAACTTCCTCGCCCTCGCCCGCCAGCAGCCGCCCGAGCGCCGGGATGTGCAGCTCAACACGGTCGTGCACGAAGCGCTCGAGATGCTCGCCTACGAGTTGCGCACCTGCAATGTCGAGGTCACGTGCGATCTAAGCGATGGGCTGCCGACATTGTGGGCTGACGGCCATCAACTCCATCAGGTCGTCGTCAATCTGATTGCCAATGCCCATCACGCGATGCGAGGCAGGGAGGCGCCGCGGCGTATCAGCCTGGCGACGCGCCTGGACCGAGCGCGCCAGCGTCTCCAGCTCGCGGTCACCGACACGGGACCCGGAATCCCCCAAGAGCTCCGGGAGAAGATCTTCGAGGCCTTCTTCACGACAAAGCCGGTTGGCGAGGGGACGGGGCTCGGACTGTCGCTCTGTCGGGGAATCATCGAGGACCACGGGGGAACGATCGACATCCAGAGCGAGCAGGGCCGCGGCGCGACCTTTCTGATCGAGCTGCCATTGCCCGAACGGAAGGTCGTCGGCATCACGGCGCAGTCCGTCGACGCACTGCCGCCGGTGAGCGCCAAGCGGGTTCTGGTGGTCGACGACGAGGTCGAGATCGCCCAGATGCTCACCGAGATCCTGACGCAGTCCGGTCATCAGGTCGACATGGCGTCGAACGGCGCCGAGGCTCTGGCGCGGCTCGCCAACCGGCATTACGACCTCATCCTCAGCGACACGAAGATGCCGGTGCTCGACGGCTCCGACTTCTATCGACAGTTGAAGAGCCGATTCCCGGAACTATGCCGCCGCATCATCTTTCTGACCGGTGACGTCCTCGACCGTGCCAAGCGAGAGTTCCTCGAGTCCACCGGAGCGCCGTTCCTGATGAAGCCCTTCGATGTGCCCGAAGTTCGGCGTCTGGTCCATCGCGCGATCGTCCGGGTCGAGCAAGACGCCACGAAATGACCACTGCAGATGCCCGCATTACGGAGACAGCAATCTCGTGGTGTCGCCGGCTTTCCCCTCCACGGGGTGTACGGGATATCGCTCGAAAAACCGAGTCTTGAATGGCCCCAGACGCCCTTCGGCGATCGCACTCCTGAGGTCGGCCATCAACCCGAGGAAGAAGTGAATGTTGTGCAGGCTGAGGAGCCGGAACGCCAGCAACTCCTCGGTGACGAAGAGGTGGCGGAGATACGCGCGAGAAAATCGCCGGCACGCGTAGCAGCCACACCCCTCCTGGAGCGGCCGGGCGTCACGGGCGTACTCCGCATGCTTGATCACGAGAGGGCCATCGGCGGTGAAGCACTGGCCGTTGCGGGCGTTCCGCGTGGGCAACACGCAATCGAAGAGATCCACGCCCTGGCTGACCGCCTCGACCAGATCCTCGGGCTTGCCCACGCCCATGAGATAGCGCGGCTGCGCCACCGGCAGGCGTGCGGCGACAGTCGCCGTCAAGGCGTACATGAGGGGCTTCGGCTCGCCGACGGCCATTCCGCCGATGGCGTAGCCGTCAAAGCCCAGCGCCACCGTCTCGGCGACCGCGCGCTCGCGCAGGTCGTCCCAGGCGCCGCCCTGGACGATCCCGAAGAGCGCTGCGTCACTGGCGACCGCGGCGTGGGCCACCTGCGCGCGTCTGGCCCAGCGGAGGGTCAACGCGAGCGACCGCTCGGTCGCCTCGCGGGTGGCCGGATACGCCAGGCACTCGTCGAGAGGATGGATGATGTCGGCGCCGAGCGCGTGCTGGATCTCGATGGACCGCTCGGGTGTGAGCGCATGGGCGGAGCCGTCGACGGGTGACCGGAACTCCACGCCGTCCTCGCTGATCTTTCTGATCTTCGAAAGGCTGAACACCTGAAAACCGCCGGAGTCCGTGAGAATGGGGCCGTCCCACGCCATGAAGCGGTGCAGGCCGCCCAGGTCTCGGATCAGGTCGTGCCCGGGCCGCAGGAGAAGGTGATAGGTGTTGGCCAGCACGATCTGGGCGCCGGCCGCGGTGAGGTCGTCGGGTCCCAGGGCCTTCACGGTGCCGCGGGTGCCCACCGGCATGAACGCCGGCGTGTCCACGACGCCATGCGCCGTCGTGAGCCGGCCGCGCCTCGCTCCACCGTCGGTGGCTACGACGTCGAAGGTCATTTCACACGATGAGGGTCGCGTCGCCGTAAGAATAGAAGCGATAGCCGGCGCGAAGCGCGTGCTGATAGGCCTTGAAGATCAGCTCACGTCCGGCGAGGGCACACACCAGTACCAGGAGTGACGAGCGCGGCAAGTGGAAGTTGGTGACGAGCGCGTCGACAGCGCGGAACCGGTAACCCGGCGTGATATAGGCGTCCGCGGTCCCGTGCCGCACTCGAATCTGCCCATTGGTCTCGGCGGCGGACTCCAGCGCACGCGTCGTCGTCGTCCCCACCGCCACCACACGCCGGCCCTCCTCCCGCGCCGCGTTGACGGCGTCGGCGACGCCAGCGGGGATGATCACGCGCTCGCCGGCCAGGACGTGATCCTCGACGTGCCGGGTCTTGATGGGCCGAAAGGTCGCCGGCCCAACGTGGAGCGTCAGCGCGTGGACTTCGATGCCGCGTGCGCGCATGCGATCGAGAAGTGCCGGCGTGAAGTGAAGCCCCGCCGTCGGCGCCGCCACCGAGCCCGGGGGCTGGGCGTACACCGTTTGATAGCGCTCGCGATCGGCCGCCGTGGGCTCGGCATGGCGTGCGATGTACGGCGGTAGTGGCGGGATGCCGTGGCGCGCCAGCAGATCCTCGATCGTGCCGCCCACGCGCTCGACGATACGCGGGCCCTCGGCCTCGACCGCGACGATGCGCAGCTGCGCCTCCACCGGGCCCGGAACGACCAGCGTCGTCTCCGCGCGGCATCGTCGTCCCGGCCGCACCAGCGCGCGCCACCGTCCACCGGCCTGCGGCTCGACGAAGAGGAGCTCGATGCGGCGCCGGCCGGCGTCGAGCGCGAGGACGCGGGCCGGAATCACTCGGGAGTCATTGACGACGACACAGTCTCCGGGCCGGAGCAGATCGGGCAGCTCGCGAAAGACGTGGTCTTCGAGCGCGCCGCGGCCGCGGTCGATGAGGAGAAGGCGCGCAGCGTCCCGCTCGATCGCCGGCGCCTGGGCGATCGCCTCAGGCGGCAGCTCGTAATCGAAATCGTGGACGTCCACGACCTCGCAGTGTACACGGGCGGGTCAGGCGCGGTTCTTGCCTACGTCGCGCTGGAACCCCGGGAGAATCGCGCGGAAGAACGCGTTCTCGATCAGCCTGCCGATGACCTGGAGCGTGCTCGCCTTCGGGTTGTCGAGCGGACCCGAGATGTCGGCGACCGTTGCCACTTCCCTGCGTTGACGGTTCTTCAGGACCTTGGCGGCGACGCCGACCGCGCGCTCGTAGACCTTTTGCATGAAGCGCTTGTCCCGGTCCTGGTCCTTGTCGTAGACCTGCACGTCGCGGAACAGCGGCTTCACCCAGCCCCGGATCCACGGGTCCTTGACGTGCACCTCCGAGTACAACGAGAAGACACCCGACACCACGTCGAACTTCCCGTGCGCACGTAGGACGTCGTTCATCGCGCGAAGATCGGCGTCGACGATCTCGGCGTTCAGATCGAAGTCGGGGCCGTTGAGCTCCGATCGGAACGCTCCCGTGACCGTGGTGGCCCCGGTGTCCATGAAGCGGCCGGTCAGCCTCAGCTTGGCCGTGCCGGCCGTGAAGTGATTGCTGAGGTTGTCCAGCACGAGATCCGTCTTGGTGATGAACACCTTGTACGCCGGCGTCGCGCCTTCGTTGACCCAGCCGAACTTTCCGTCAGCGATCTCGAGGCGGTCGATGCGGTACTCGAGGTCGGGACGGTTGGCGCTGGCGTCGGCGGCCTTGGCCACGGTCTTCACCCGGGCCTTCTCCGTCGTTTTCGTCTCCTTGGTGGAGACGTAGTCGAGATCGGCGCCGCGCAGCACGACGTGCTCGAGGTGCACCGCGCTGATCTTGGGGCCGTACTCGAAGTCACCCCTGGCCGAGAGCATGCCGTGGCGCATGGCGACGTTGAAGCTGGCGAGCACCGGTTTGAAGTAGTCGAGGGCGATGTCGTCCAGGGCGACCTTGGCGAGGAAGGCCGGATGGGGCTCGGCCAGAAAATCGGCGTTGCCGTCCAGGACCAGCTTGCCGCGATCGAAGACGACGGCGCTCACCTTCAGCGGTGAGGGATACACCCGATCCTTCGAGCGGATGTTGCGGATGTTCTCCGCGCGCACGTAGAGCTCCTTGAGGGTCAGCGGCGGCTGGGTCGGCTGGTCCACGTAGGTCACTTCGGCGTCGCGGATCCGGAACAGGTTGATCTTGAGCGGGTACATCGCCTGCAGCGCGTCCTGCCAGCCGCGCTTGTCGGGCGGGATCCCCTCCTTGACCTCCGCGATCGCGTGGCGGCGGTCGAAGTAAATCACCGGCCGATTGAGAAGGAAATCGGCGACGAGCTTCGCCCGGATGAGCTCCCGCCATTGCACGCTCGCGTGGAGCAGCGGCACTCGCGCGACTGGCGGATCTGGATAGGCGTCCTGGGTCACGACGATGTTCTTGAAGTCGATGGAGAACCCGAGCGGATGAAAATTCAACGCACCGATGCGGACGGAATACCCGTGCAGACGCTGGTTCATCTCGTACTCGACCCGTCGCCGCAACGGCTCGTCGATGAAAAAGCTGACGACGATGGCGAGCACCACCAGCGCCCCGACGATGCTTGCGATCCAGATCGACCGTCTGCGCATGGGGAAGCTCTGTGTTGGCGGGCTGCAAGACCGTTGCCAGTGAAGCCGGATCAGCCGATCTTCGCCCCCGGAGAGACCGCGCGATCGGGATGGAGCAGGATCACCTCACCCGCCTCGTCGTAGGCACCGAGGACGAGGACCTCGGACACGAACGGACCGATCTGCTTGGGTGGAAAGTTCACGACCGCGATCACGAGGCGACCGATGAGCTCGGCGGGACGATAGTAGCGAGTGATCTGAGCGCTGGAGCGCTTGACGCCGAGCGGGCCGAAGTCGATCCAGAGCTGGTAGGCAGGACGGCGGGCTTCGGGGAATTCGCGGGCGTCGGTCACGACGCCGACGCGAAGGTCGACTTTCTCGAAGTCCTGCCACGTGATCGGAATGCGCGGTTACCTGCCGTCGAGGAAGCCGAGCGTCGCGCCGGGATAATAGAACTCGAGGATTCGCCGCGCGGCGTGGCCCTGTTCGGCCATGCCCTTGGCGCCCCACTGGCAGAGGCCGACGCCATGGCCATAGCCGCGGCCGGCGAAGTGCGCGGACTCGCCGTCGACGGCGACGGCGAAGAGCGTGCTCTTCAACGTCTCGAAGCCGACGATGCGTCGCAGCTCGTTGCCTCGCACCCGGACGGCGCCGCGCGTTCCCCGCACCGTCACGACCGACGCACGCAATGACGGTGTTCGCTCGGTCACCTCGATCGCGCCGACGGGGCCGACGTCCACGCCGCCCTTCCGCAAGATTTCCGTCAGCTCACCGAGCCGGACGTCGAGACTCCAGTAGTAGTGCGGTGAGCCGGTCGAGAACGGGCACACGACCGGCTTCAGCGCCGGGATGTTGCGCGCCGCGAAGACCGTCCGCGGGTCTTCGGTGTAGCCACCGCTCTCGCTGTGATAGAAGGCCGGGAACAGCTCGCCTTCCCAGCGCAGAACCTGGCCGGCGGTGTCCTGCACGGCGTTCCACGCTGGCGACGCCGGCGACACGCGCCCGGCGAACAGCTGATGCGCGGTGGACGCTACGATCTGGTAGGGCTTGCCGGCGGCGATCGAGCGTTGGTACGCCGCGTAGGTGCGGGCCACGATGGCCTGGGCCCGCAGGGCTTCGGCCGGCCAGCGCTCACCAGTCTCTGCTCGGAGCACGCCGGCCAAATACTCCTCCATCGGCAACTCGTTGATGATGGCGAGGCCGCCGCCATTCCGGACGATCTCCAATGCCGACACGTACTCGCGGCCATTGAGCCGCAACGGGCGGTCGCTAGTGAGCCGGAAGCCGGCGGCCGCGCGACCGTCGATCTCGATGGCCGTGCCCGTGATTACGGCGCGGACGACGTCGGCTCGCCAGGACGCGCCCGGGCACCGCGGGCAGCCAACGCCGAGCGGGGTCACTTCGATGTCCAGGCCACGGATCTCGGCCGCGCGCACTGATTCCACCAGAGCGACGCGGATCATTCCCGAGGCGACGGCGGCGGCTGGTGAGGCGACCAGCAGCGCCAACGCCCCGAGGAGGAGCCTCACCGGCGGCCGATCAACCAGAACATCAGCGTGAGGACCACGCTCAGGAGGAGTGACGTCGCCAGTGGGAAGTAGAAGGACCAGTTGCCACGACGGATATAGATGTCGCCGGGCAGCCGCCCGATCCAGGGCACCCGCCCCGCGAGCATCAGCACGATGCCGACCACCGCAATGACGGCCCCGACGATGACCAGGGCACGGCCGACATCCGACATGGTGTCACTCGAAGAGGCCGCCCTGCCCGCCTGGCGTGGCGGGCGGTTGCCTCTCCAGATGCAAGTATGCCTCACGTGTCACCCGTCGCCCCGTCGGCGTTCGCACGACGAAGCCGATCTTCAAGAGATAGGGCTCCACCAGCTCCGTGAGCGACTCCGCCTCGTCGTTGATCGTGGCCGCGACGGCTTCGATGCCGACGGGGCCTCCGCCGTAGTGCTCGACGATGGCGCCCAGGAACCGCCGGTCGAGCCGGTCGAGACCCCGCCCGTCGACACCCTCCTTGTCGAGCGCGTCCCGAGCGATGGCGGCCGTGATGACGCCGTCGCCCGCCACCTGGGCGTAGTCGCGCACCCGGCGCAGCAGACGATTCACGATCCGCGGCGTGCCGCGGGCGCGCCGTGCGATCTCACCCGCCCCGCCCGGCTCGATCTTCGCGCCGAGGATCTCGGCTGAGCGGAGCACGATGCGCGAGAGCTCCGCCTCCGAATAGAAGTCGAGATGGTGAAAGATCCCGAAGCGCTCGCGCAACGGCGCCGATAGCATCCCGGGCCGCGTGGTCGCGCCGACCAGCGTGAACGGGGAGAGCCGATGCTTGATGGCGCGCGCATACATGCCGCGCTCCATGACGAAATTCACCGAAAAGTCCTCCATCGCCGGATACAGCAGCTCCTCCACCACTCGCGGCAGACGATGGATCTCGTCGATGAAGAGGACATCGTGCTGATTGAGGTTGGACAAGATCCCCATCAGATCCCCGCCACGCTCGACGGCCGGACCCGACGTGGTCACCAGATTCGTGCCCATCTCGTTGGCGATCACGCCGGCGAGGGTGGTCTTGCCGAGGCCGGGCGGCCCGTAGAGCAGGACGTGATCCACGCACTCCCGGCGTCCCCGGGCGGCCTCCACGGACACGCGCAGGCTCGCCACCGCCTGCTCCTGGCCGACGTACTCGGCGAACGATTGCGGGCGGAGCTGGCGCTCGAACTGGGCCTCCTCGGGCGCAGCGGCTCGACTGAGGATTCGCCCGACGGTCTGGTCGTCGGGAGGCGGCGGGGCGGCGCCGGCGCTCACGAGCTCTTCGCCCCCCGGTAGATTTCGTCGAACAGCTCCTCGGCGCTCATGACGCCTGGCCGGCGCTTGAGGGCGTCGGTGATGAGCTGCGACGCCTCGCTCGGGCGATGGCCGAGCTGCTTGACGAGCACTTCCCACACCAGCTCCCGCAGACCGTCCTGGCCCTCCGCGCCGACAGGCGCAGGCGTCGGGGCCGGCGCGGCCTCTCCTTGCAGCAGCGCGAACTTCGCCACCTTGCCGTGGAGCTGAGCGACGATGTTCTTGGCCTTCTGCGGCCCGATGCCAGGCAGGGAGCGGAGGTACTTCTCATCTTGCCGCGCAATCGCCGCCGCCACTTCCGCCACCGGCACCGCCAGTGCCCGTGCCGCGACCATCGGCCCCATGTCCTTCACCGTGATCAGCTTCTCGAAGAACTCCTTGTCCAGCTCGTTGGTAAAGCCGATCAGCACAGGGCGCGGCTGGTCACGGGTGGCGTGATAGTGAGTGACCAGGCTCAGCTCGCTGGCCTTCTCGCCGTCATCGGGCGCGAGGTGCTCGATCTGCCGCATGACGATCGGCGGAAGGAAGACCTCGTAGCCCACGCCTGCCGTCTCGAGGACGATCCGGTCGTCCAGTCGCCGCCGCAGACGCCCGCTGAGCGAGGCGATCACCGGGCCATCACCGCAGGTGCAGCCGTCCGAGGCCGGTGAACGCCAGGGCGAGGGCGTCGGCCACGTGGGACGGCCTCGGCAGCTCGGCGAGGGAGAGCAGCCGCTGGATGGAGTGCTGGATCTGCTCCTTCGACGCCGCGCCGTGAGCCGCGATCGCCCGCTTGACCTCGGCCGGGGCCAGGGTCACGACGGTCAGGCCCTTCTGATGCGCAGCGAGACAGATGACGCCGCGGGCATGGGCCATGAGAAGCGCCGTGCGTGGAAACGCGTAGGAGGCGTAGAGGTCTTCCACGACGACGGCGGCGGCAGCGTGCTTGTCGAAGAGCGCCCACACGCCGTCATAGATCGCGTGCACGCGCTCGGAGAGGGGCATGCTGGCTCGCGTCTCGATGACGCCCGCGTCGAGGACGCCGATCCCGGTGGGGCCCGATTCGAGGACGGCAAAGCCGGTGCCGACGAGGCCAGGATCGACGCCGACGACCCGGGCGGCCAGGCCGCCCGACGGCCGCTCAGACCGTGATGGCCTCCATGACCTCGTCCGGGATGTCGTAGTTCCCGTAGACCGCCTGGACGTCGTCCAGTTCCTCCAGCGCCTCGATGAGGCGCAGCACCTGGGGAGCGTCCTTGCCCTCCACTCGCACCGTGGACTGCGGGACGAACGTCACCTCGGCCTCCACGACCGGAACCCGGGCTGCTTCAAGCGCCCCGCGGACCGCGTCCATTTCACCAGGGCCGGTGGTGATCTCAAAAACTTTTTCTTCGCGCGTCATGTCGGTGGCCCCGGCGTCGAGCGCCTTGGCGAGCAGGTCGTCCTCGGCGATCTTGGTCGCGTCCACCCGGATCACGCCCTTGCGCTCAAACATCCAGGCGACGGCACCCGATGCCCCCATGTTTCCACCGAACCTCTCGAACGTGTGCCGGACCTCGGGAGCCGTCCGGTTGCGATTGTCGGTGAGCACCCGGATCAACACGGCGACGCCGCCCGGCGCGTACCCCTCGTACGTGATCTCCTCGTACGATTCTCCCGGGAGCTCGCCGGTACCCTTCTGGATGGCGCGCTTGATGTTGTCCTGCGGCATGTTCGCCTCTTTGGCCGACTCGATGGCCGCCTTGAGGCGCATGTTGGCTTTGGGATCGCCGCCGCCATTTCTGGCCGCGACCGTGATCTCGCGCAGGATCTTCGAGAACAGCTTCCCGCGCTGGACGTCGGCCTTGCCCTTCTTGCGCTTGATCTGCGACCACCGGGAATGCCCTGACATCGTCGCTACCCTTTCTCCGCCGGACTGTCACCGGCGAGAGCCGCCTTGAGGCGCTTGACCCGCGCCAACCGAAGTTCCCTCCGCTCCCTGGCCGCTTCCCAGCGCCGCCTCTCGCCCGGAGTCTCGGGCGTGAACGGGGGGCACGGGCGCGGCCGGAGATCAGGCCCCAGGTGCACGTAGGTGAGAAAGGCCGTGCAGGCGTGGCGCACCTCGCCCGTCCACGGCTTCTCCGTCAGCACCTTCACGCCCACCTCCAGGGACGACGTCCCGACGTAGTTCAATCCGGCCTTGAACGTGACGACCTCGTGCGTCGAGATCGGCGCGTAGAAGTCCATCGCATCGAGACAAGCCGTCATGACCAGACCCCGACAGTATCGCATCGACAGGATGCCACCTGCCTCGTCGAGCGCCATGAGGAGCTTGCCTGCGAACATCGTCGTCCCGAACAGGGCGTCCTCCGGCAGCACCGGCCGGACCGACTCGAATCGCCATGTCGTATCGGGGGCTTCCAGCTCGCCTTGGGCCGTGGGTGGCCTGTTCGAGGTGGTCCGTGGCTCCGCATCCTGTGACTGGGCGCGGCGTTTCGTCCACCGGGCGAGGCGTTGCTCGCGACGTTGCCGAGCGGCCTCGACGAGAGCCAGCTCGGTGGCGCCTCGGGGCTCGATCCTCTCCCGCACGGGCCGTGGGCGAATGTCGTCGCCGACGCTGACGAATACGAGGTGAGAGTTCAGGGTGACGCTACGGGCGCCGGTGCTGACGTTCTCGGCCCAGACCCGCACACCGACCTCCAGCGAGCTCCGCCCGATGTATTCGACCTGGGCGCGCAGGATGGCGATCTCGCCGACCTTGACGGGATGCAGGAAGTCGATGTCGTCCATGGCGCCGAGCACGACCTGGCCGCGCGCCACCCGCGCCGCCGCCATCGTCCCGGCCTCGGTGATCCACTCCATCATGCGGCCCCCGTGGATCTGACCGGGGGCACCCGCGTGTTCGGGGAACACCATTTCGATCTTCTCGACGGTGGTCTCGGCGATCGTCGGCATCGGCGGAGGAATGCGAGCAGCCCGATCGGAGCGATCGAGAGGCTCGCCTCCTTCTATCACTCGGCGCGCCCCCGCGCAAACGTCGGCCGCGCGCGCGACTATGGCTCGAGGCTGACCGCGGTGAGGCGCGGCAGGCCGGTCGGGTGCAGGCGCAGTCCACGGACCTCCGGGCGCGCGACCGCCCACACCAGGCGCACGTAGAGCGGAATCCACGGGAGCTCTTCGGACAGCACGGCCTGGGCGCGCTGGTAGAGGCGTGCGCGCTCCGGCCGGAAGGCGATCTGGCTCGCTCGGATCAGCATGTCGTCGAGCCGGGGATTTCGATAGAAGGAGAAGTTCAGCGTCTGTGGTCCCCGGCTGGCGCCTTCGCTGGTCGACAGTGGATACAGGAAGAGATGCGGATCACCGCCCGCGATGCTGGCCTCGGCGAGAGCGATGTCGTGCTCCCCGGAGCCACGCGCGGTCCTGAGTGCCGCGTCGGGTTCGAGACGCACGCGCACCGGGATATCGGCCGCCTGCAACGTCGTCTTCAGCGCCTCGGCCAGGGCGCTGACGTCGAAACCCGGCAACTCGCTCGGTGCCAGCAACGTCGGCGCGTAGCCCTTGGGCCAACCGCCTTCAGCCAGCAACATCGTCACGGCGCGGCGCGTGCCCCCGAGGATCGGAGAGCCCTCGCGCCGCGCCCACGTACCGGCGGGCAGGAACGACTGGAGAGGGACCGCCGTGCGCCCGAGCGCCGCGCCGACCGCAGCCGGATCGATGGCCGCCGCCAGCGCCTGTCGGATTTTCTTACGAGAAAACGGCTCCTTTTCGGTCTGAAACGCGAGGTAGCCAACCTGGAGCCCAGGGACGGAGAGGGCGCCTTCGTTGCGGCGTGGTGCCCACGACGGAAACCACAGATCGAGCGCCCGAGCGTCGAACTCCGCTTCGGCGTGGTCGTCGTTCGCCACCTCGAGGAAGATCAACCGCTCCGCGCGGGGTGCTCCAGCCCAGTGCCCGGCGACGGTATCGAGCGTCATCCGTCCACTTGACGCGTCGGTCAACCTGTAAGGGCCAGTGCCGATAAACCTGACACTTCCGTCGGCGGCGGCCACTTGTCGGGCGATGCCGAAGCCGGGGTGAGCGAGCACCGTCAGCAGAGGGGCGTACGGCTGGACGAGGACGAATTGCACCGTGCGCGCGTCGGCGGCGCGCACTTCCTTCACCACTCCCGGCGCACCACGCAGGAGCGCGGTCCACACAACCGGCGTTCGCTGCGTGTCTTTCAAGTGGTGATCAAAGCTCGCGGCAACTTCTCCTGCAGTAAGTGCCGTTCCGTCATGAAAGCGCACATTGTCACGTAACGTGAAGCTCCACGTCAGGCCATCGCGCGACACCGTCCATCGTGTGGCGAGCGCCGGCTCGATGTCAGTGCTCCCCTCCTTCCACGAGACCAGTGTGTCGAACACCTGTCGTGCGATGAGTGCTGCCGCTCCATCGAGGGCTGCCGCCGGGTCGAGGGTGGAAGGGATTCCGACGGCCCCGACGCGCACTTCCTTCCTGCCTGAGCCAAATTGAGGAGAAGAAACGGACGTCCACCCGGCAACGACTGCCGCCCCGAGAATGACGGCGAACCCGAGACGTGCGAGACGCATACGTTCTTATACGAGGAACCCGGTGAAGACGCCAACCGTTTGCTCGACGGGAGGGTTCCGTGCGCGCGCTCGGTATGGAACTTGCTCCCCTGAACGATAGCGAGGAGGCGCAGGAGGACGTCGGCGAATGAAACGCGAGGAAAATCGCGGGCCCGAAAGGCGCGCAAGAGCCTCGGAACCTTGACTTTCTTTTTTACAGCCGCCTATACTTCGGGCAGAGTCGGCGAAATCCAGCGCAAAATGCACGAGCCGCTCACCTGGAGTCAGGACAGAGGGGATGGGCTATGAAGGAGTTCGAGAAAAAGGGTAGCCCAAGTCGCGAAGGGTTCTCCAAGTTCCTTCCCGCGTCGATGTCCGATTCCGGCACCCGCCGCCGGCTCACGGAGTACGAGATCCAGGTGCAGGATCTTCAGGCGTATGTCCGGTCCCTGGAAGCGGAGACGGTGCATCTGCGCAAGAAGCTCGAGGACTCGCCGAAGGAATTCATGGTGCTCGAGAACAAGCTGCGGGAAGCCAACCGCCAGCTCGTCCAGGCCTTCAACCAGAACGAGAAGCTGGTGAACGCCCTCTACG
>MNEG01000074.1:8378-8905 GCA_001917585.1 Candidatus Rokubacteria bacterium 13_1_40CM_68_15 | reverse complement strand
TCACCAGGCGGTGCTTGTGAGACCGCCCGCGGTCCCAGACCAGAACGACGGGACCGCGCACGTGGCGCGCGAGATGGCGGAGAAACCGCAGCACCTGCGGACCCCGAATGTTCAGGCGTGGGTAGAGCGCCAAGGCGAGGGTGAGCTGGCGCCGGCGGGGCGACACGACCAGCGCGCCAATCCCCGACACCTTTTCGTGCGAGCGGGCGCGTACGGACAGCGTGGGCGTGGCTCCGCACGGTGCCCACGTGCGCCGGAGCACCGGCATCATCAGGAAGCCGGTCTCATCGAGGCAGATCAGATGGGCGCCGCGGCGCGCGAGTTTTTTTTACCCGGGGCCAGTCTCGCTGGATCCACTCGCGCACGCGACGATCGTCGCGCTCCTTGGCCCGCGGCTGGGGACGCTGAGGACTGAAGCCGCACGCCCGCAGCAGCCGCCCGACGTGATCCGGGTGGTAGACGACCTTGAAGGAGTGGCGGATGAGGTCGACGATCCGCCGGCAGGTCCACAGACTCGTGCGATAGCC
>MNEG01000074.1:0-8267 GCA_001917585.1 Candidatus Rokubacteria bacterium 13_1_40CM_68_15 | reverse complement strand
CGTAACCGTCGCCGCTCGAGCTCGGCCGGGCTCCCCTGTGGGCGCATGGGCACCTCCCACAGAAGATAATAGGACATTAGTTATGCAGAAGTCATTAATTCGCGGTGTTACGGGCCGACCGTGACGTCGAAGTGCAGGGTTGCGTCCCCGGTGTCGCTGGTCCAGCCCCACCACTCGACCGCCCGCGCCCCCGGCTGCGATATGTTGAAGTCCACCGGGACGACCGGGTTCACGTGACGGTCGCAAATCGCGCCGTTGCCCGGGCACTGCTGCGTCTTCAGGCACGCCTGGCTGCTACCGGGCCGGCACTCGAAGAATACGGCGCGGATGAACAGGTCCGAGGGGACATCGGCAGGCAGCTCGATCCGGCATCGGAGAAAGGTTCCGCCATTTCCGCCCTGCTCTTGGGTCATGCACGAGTTCGGCTCGCCCGCCTTCTTCGGAAAGCCGATGGAGAACGTTTGCTGGGCGCGCGCCGGCTCGGGCCAGGCCAGTGCCAGCAGGAGTTGGATCGCTGCGCAGGACAGCAGCGTGATGACAGTCCGTCGGGTGGTCGCCTTCACGGACGTCCTCCCTCTCGCTCGCCGGTCAGGTGGAATATCGCGTCCGCGCAATACTAGGAGGCCAACCGCGCGGCGCCCATTGGACTTTGGTCCTACGGGCGCCGCGCCCCGCCGGGGCGATTACCCAGCGCTCGCCAGCCGGATGAACCGTCGCTTCAGCGCGTTGACGTCCGCGAGATAGCGACCGACGTCGTGGTCGCCGCAGTGCTGGCCGGGGTTCAGCAGGAAGCCGCGTCGTGCGTAGGCGTCGCCGGGTCCGGCGCCGCACAAGTGGATGACCGCGGCCAGATCCTGCTTCTGCTCGAGCGTGGCGGTGCCGACGCGCTGGCGCTCGATCGTCTGGGCGACGCTCCGGTCGAGGAGCGCGGCGGTCATCTCCACCGCGTGGCCCGGCACGACGCGCGTGTAGAGGCGGTTGAACCAGCATGAGCTCGGGTCGTACCAGGCGCCCTCCTCGACCACCACGTGATCATGGATGCAGAAGCGCTTCGCCTCGCGAAACGTCGCGTCGGTGATCTGGTACATGCCGACCGCGCTCGACGCCGGCTCGTAGACCCTGAACGGGTTCCAGGTGAGATGCCACCGCCAGTACGTCCGCGCCACCGGATTGCCCGCGCCTTCGATCTGGGCCAGCGCGGCCAGCAGCTCGGGCGTGATCACGCTGGTCGCGTGCGCGCGGAACAGCGGTCCGTACTGGCGCCACGTCTCGCGCGGCGCCTTGGCGAGCGCCCCGCTGACGGGAAAGAACAGCTCGGTCGGCTTGCGGATGACCTGGTAGGCCCAGTTCACGGCGGACCACGCCGTCACGACCAGGACGGCCGCCACGATGATGCGGAGCGCCAGCGGCGCGGCCAGCAGCGTGACGAGAGCACGGCGAGCCCAGCGGACGAATGGCCAGACGGCCCCGCGCGGGGCAGGGCGCCCACGAGGCTTTCGGAAGGTGGAGCGAACGGCGCGGGGCGGCGTGTCGAAGGCGATCCTTCCACTATTGCACCGCCCCGCGCGGCTTCAAAATTTCAGTGCGTCGCGGCAGCGGCCTCCGGCATCTGCTCGACCTTCCTCGTCGCGTGGACGGCGGGCGAGTAAATTTCTAAGATTTCGACGTCGTCGGAGCAGTCGAGCTCGTTGTGCACGATGCCGGCCGGTTGAAGCACGCAGTCGCCGGCCTGGAACGTGCGCTCGCCCTCGTTCTCGTAGACGAACTTCATCCAGCCTTTCAGCACATAGAACATCTGGAAGTCGCACTCGTGCTTGTGGAGCCCGGTGGTGTGGAGGTCGTGCGCCCCCGGTCCATCCTTCTTGATCCGGACGACGTGGGCGCGGAACTGCCCGTGGGTCGCCTTGTCGATGCCGAGGTCGCGGTACTCCATGAAGCTGCGCAGGCCGGTCTTGTACACCGCATCCTTGGCCAGGTTGGCGCTGAAGAGCTGTTTCGGTGCGCTCATCTCGACTCCTCCTTGCACGGTGGCACGCGGCGGTCGTGGAGGAAGTGTAGCGGCGGGACGCTCATGTGTCCACGGCACGATGTGGCACCACGCGCCGTTGACGCCGCTCGGTGTCTGCAGTAGTGTCGCCCCGCGTCGCCCGGAGGTGAATGTGATCTTTCGCGTGTTCTTCCTCGGTCTGGCCGTGACGCTGACGGGCGGGATCGGTGATGCCGCCGCCCAGGCGCCGGCCCAACCGCCCATCGAGGGCAACATCTACTCCGTGACCTACATCGAGGTGATGCCGACGACTCGCGCCGACGCCGTCGCACTGCTCAAGCGCTACCGCGAAGCAACCCGCAAAGAGGACGGAAATCTCAGGACCGAGGTGGCGAGCCGCATCGGCCAGGGCCATCAGCTCGTCATCCTGGAGGTCTGGAAGGACCAGAAGGCGTTCGAGGCACACCGGAGTTCAGCGAATACGAGGCAGATACGCGAGAGGATCCAGGCGATCCGCAACGCCCCGACCGACGAGCGCGTGCACGTCGGCGTGTCGGTGGGCCCGCTTCACGCCACGGTCGGCAGTGACGCCGTGTACGTCGTGACCCACGTCGACGTCATTCCGCCGCGCAAGGAGGACGGTCTGGCGGCCGTGAAGCAGCTCGGAGAGGACGGCCGCGCCGGCGTCGGCAACGTGAGATTCGAGGTCGTGCAGCAGACCAATCGTCCCAATCATTTCACCGTCGTCGAGGTCTGGAGGGACGCGAAGGCGGTGGAGGCGCATTCGATGGCGGACGCGACACGGCAGTTCCGCGACAAGCTCGGGCCGATGTCGGGCGCGCTCTACGACGAGCGGATGTTCAAAACGGTCGACTAGGCTCGCGTTCCCTCCGCCTACATCTGCCCGCGTAGGCGCGGGTCGAGCAGATCGCGCAGGCCGTCACCGAGGAAGTTGATTCCGAGCACCGTCACCATGATCGCGATGCCGGGGAAGATCGAGATCCAGCCGGCCACCGTCAGGTAGTCGCGGCCCTCGGCCAGCATCCGGCCCCAGGTCGGCGTCGGCGGCGGCACGCCGAGGCCGAGGAACGAGAGCGCCGACTCCATCAAGATGACTCGCGCCACCTCGAGCGTCCAGATCACCACGACCGGAGCGAACACGTTGGGCAGGACGTGGCGGGCGATGATGCGGGCGTCGTGCGCGCCGAGCGCCCGGATCGCGTGGACGAACTCCTGCTCGCGCAGCGCGAGGCTCAGCCCGCGCACGACCCGCGCGTAGATCATCCACGTGGTGATCGCCATCACGATGACGAGGTTGCGCAAGTTGGCGCCGAGGAGCGCCACGACCGCCAGCGACAGCAGAATCAGCGGGAACGCCAGGTTCAGGTCCACGATGCGCATGATGACGGCGTCCATCCGCCCGCCGAGGTAGCCCGCGACCAGGCCGGCTGCCACACCGACCGCGGCACCGATCAGCGCGGCGAGCGCGCTGATCGTCAGCGAGATGCGGGCGCCGTAGATGAGGCGTGAGTAGACGTCCCGCCCGAGGTGGTCGGTGCCGAGCGGGTGCCGGAGCGAGCCGTCCTCGAGCCAGAACGGTGGCTTCAACACGACCGTCAGATCCTGGTCGATCGGATCGGTCGTCGCGAGCAGGGGCGCCGCCAGCGCCGCCACGATGACCAGTCCGACGATCACCCCTCCGACAGTGGCCAGCGCGCTCCGCCGCGCAAGACGCGCGAGACGCGTCAGTCCGAACGACGGTAGTGTCCGCGACACCGAAGCGCTCCCCCATTGCTCGACGCGCCCGGTCATGCGACGCGAATCCGCGGGTCGAGCCAGACGTATACCAGGTCCACGGCCAGATTGATCAGCACCACGGCGGTCGCGAGGATGAACACGGAAGCCTGAACGACCGGGTAGTCGCGGTTCAGGATCGCCTGGATCGTGAACAGTCCGACGCCGGGCCAGGTGAAGATCGTCTCGATCACGACCGCACCGCCGAGGATGTAGCCGAACTGCAGCCCGATCACCGTGACGAGCGGGATCAGGGCGTTCGGCACGGCGTGGCGGCCCAGCACGAACAGCTCACGCAGCCCCTTCCCGCGGGCGGTGCGGACATAGTCCTCGGCGAGCACTTCGATCACCGCCGTGCGCACCAGGCGGGTCAGCAGCGCAGTGAGATTGATCGCGATGGCGGTGGCCGGCATCACCACGTGCGCCCATCCGCCGCGGCCGGACGTGGGCAGCACGCCCCACGAGACGGCGAACAGCAGGATCATCATGATCGCCAGCCAGAAGTTCGGCACCGACTGGCCGAACAGCGCGACGCCCATCGCGAGCAGGTCGATCTTGCCGCCACGGTGGGTCGCCGCGAGCACGCCGAGCGGCACCGCCAGCGCGATGGCCAGCAGCATCGCGGTCACGGTGAGCTGAAGCGTGGCGGGCAGGCGTGCCGCGATCAGCGGCAGCGACGACTGGCCGTGCCGCAGCGAGATTCCAAAATCTCCCTGAACGGCGCGATGCAGGAACCGCCAGTACTGAACCGGCAGCGGGTCATCGAAGCCCCACTCGGCCCGGAACTTCGTGATCTGTGCCGCCGTCGCGCCCGGGGGCAGCATGATCTCGGCCGGATCTCCGGTGAGGAACGTCAGGAAGAACGAGACAGCCGACACACCGAGGACGACGAGGATCGCGGTCGCCAGACGCGCGGCGATGTAGGCCCGCAAATCACCCCCGGAGCGCCAGCGGATAGAGCCACTGGGTCTCGTCCGGCCGCGGCGTGTAATCGATCCGGTTGCTCATCCCGAACACCGCGTCGGCCTGGAACAGGAAGATGAACGGCGCCTCGTCCTTGATCAGCTTCTGGACGTCGCTGTACTGCTGCGCCCGCTTGATCCGGTCGTCGGTCGCCTCGATCCGGGTCAGCATCTCATCGAGCCTGGCGTTCTTGTAGTGCATGCCGAGGCCGCCCTGAGTCAGCCAGCGGATCACCCACGAGGGCTCGAGGTAGGCGTTGCCGATGCTGTAGATGAACAGCGGCGCGGTCCGGTTCTGCACGCGCCGCGGACCGAAAGCGGCGAACTCGAAGACATTCTGCTTGACCTTCACCCCGACCTTCTGGAGGTAACCGACGATCGCCTCCGCCGGCTTGGCGTGGTCGGCGATGCTGCCGGTGAAGCTGTCGAACTCGGTCTCGAAGCCGTTCGGAAAGCCGGCCTCGGCCAGCAGCGCCTTGGCCTTGTTCGGATCGAACGGGTAGGGCGGGACGCTCGGGTCGTACCCGAGCGCACCCTTGTCCACCACGGTCGCCAGCCGGGTGCCGTAGCCGAAGTAGAGGGACTTCACGATGGCGTTGACGTCCACCCCGTAGTTCAGCGCCTGGCGGACCTTGACGTTGTCGAACGGCGGCTTGCGCACGTCGATCGTGACGTGGAAGACCCGCGGCGCGGCGATCGTCTTGATCACCAGCTTGTCGTTCCGCTTCAGTTCCCCGATGCGGGCGTAGGGGATGGGCGTGATGAGATCCACCTCGCCGGCCTGCAGCGCGGCGATCCGCGCGGCGTCCTCGAGGATCGGCCGCACGGTGATCTTCTTCACCTTCGGCGCGCCGCGCCAGTAGCTCTCGTTCGACTCGAGCACCATCTGGTCGTTCTTCGACCAGGTGACGAGCTTGAACGGGCCGGTCCCGTTCGGCCTGGTGGCGATCGCTTCCTTGCCGACGGCATTGGTGTGCTTCGGCGAGAGCATCAAGCCGAACAGCTCGCCCAGGCGAACCGGCAGCAGGAAGTCGGGCGTCCTGGTGATCACGTTGACCGTGAAGCTGTCCACGATCTCGGTGCTGGCGATGGTGCCGAGCTCGGAGCTGATGGTGGCCTTGGTCTCGGGGTTGGTCGCGCGGTCGAGCGTGAACTTGACCGATTCCGCGTTGAAGTCGTCGCCGTTGTGAAACTTGACCCCTTTGCGCAGCGCGAACTGCCAGGTCGTCGGAGTGAGCCGCTTCCAGGACTCCGCGAGAGCCGGCACCAGGTTGCCCTGGGCGTCGCGCGCGGTGAGCCCATCGTAGACGTTGACGATGAAGATCTGCGAGTTGCGCCCGACCGTCAGGTGCGGGTCGAACGTGTTCGGCTCGGCGGCGAGGCCGATCTTGACCTCCCCGCTCGGCGCGGCGGCGGCCGGGGCAACGGCTAGCGCCACAATGGCCAGCCCCAGCGCGACCCGTCGAGTCATCGCGCGACCTCGACGATCTTGCCCTTGTCGTCGAGGTCGAACCCCTTCTCGCGCACCGCGTTCATGACGTTGTTGGCCCAGGCGACGCGGCCCGGATCATCGCCGCCGACCAGCGCCAGCAGGTAGGCCTCCTCGGCGCTGTCGTTGCGAAAGCCGCGCATGATGCCGGTCGGTATCGAGATCACGTCCCACTGGCCGATCGTGAGCTCGTTCTCGCCCTCGTCGCCCCACTGCACGGACCACGTTCCGGTCAGCGGCATGAAGACCTCGACGGTCGTGTGGTTGTGCAGCCCGCTGCCCTTCTTCGGGCCGGCCTTGATGATCGACATGTGAAAGCCGTCGACGGCGGTGATCGGGACTTTCATGGAAGCGTCCTCGGTGACGCCGCCGCCGATGATGTTGAAGATCTCACGGTTGAATTGCGGCAGGACCGCATCCACGAGAGGGCGAGAGCTCGGCGTCAACTGCTTGAACACCGCCACCCGCTGGAGCATTTCCTCCTTGGTCACGATTCTCGAGGCCATTCTTTTCCTCCCCCTTGCAGCAGCCGGCGCGCAGGCCTACGGTGTAGCAGCGCGAAAGTAGCACAACAGGGAGCCGCGACGTGACCGCCAGTGACCTCTGCTTCATCCCGGCCGTCGAGCTGGCGGAGCTGATCCGGCGTCGCGCGCTGTCGCCCGTCGAGATCACGCGCGCCGTCCTCGAGCGGATCGAGCGGCTGAACGGGCGCCTGGGCGCCTATGTGCTCGTTCACTCCGAGCGCGCCTTGAAGGAAGCCCGCCAGGCCGAGCAGTCGGTGATGGCGCGCGAGCCGCTTGGCCCGCTCCACGGCGTCCCCGTCTCGATCAAAGATAATCTCTGGACGGCCGGCGACCGCACGACCTCCGGCTCGCGCCTGCTCGCGCACTTCGTTCCGACCGAGGACACGCCCAGCGTGGCGGGCCTGCGCGCGGCCGGCGCGATCTTCGTCGGGCGGACCAACCTGCCGGAGTTCGCCTGGCGCGGATCCACCGACAACCCGCTGTTCGGCGAGTCCCGCAATCCCTGGGATCTGAGCCGCACACCCGGTGGATCGACCGGCGGCGGCGCGGCCGCGGTGGCGGCCGGGCTCGGGCCGCTGGCCCTCGGCTCTGATGGAGCCGGGTCGATCCGCATCCCGGCCAGCTTCTGCGGGCTCGTCGGTCTGAAGCCGACGTTCGGACGCGTGCCGATGTACCCGGCCGCCGGGGGCAACGAGCTGGTCGCCCATGTCTGTCCGCTCGCCCGCACCGTGCGTGACGTGGCGCTGATGATGAACGTGATCGCCCGCTACGATCCCCGTGACCCGCTCGCGCTGCCCGACGACGGCGTGGATTATCTGACGGCCTGCGACGAGCCGCTCATTCGCGGGGACGATCGCCGGCCCATTCGGATCGCCTGGTCAGGGAACCTCGGCTTCGCTCGGATCGAACCCGAGACGCGCGCGATGTGCGAGGCCGCGGCGCGCGCCTTCGCGGACATCGGCCTGAAGGTGGAAGAGGCGAGCCCAGAGCTGGGCGATCCGAGCTCGATTCTGCGCACGCTCTACGGCGGCGCTCAGGCCGGCGCCCACGCCGCCCGCCCGCCGGAACAGAAGGCGCAGATGGACCCTGCGCTGGTGACGTACGCCGAAGCGTCGGCCGGGCTGACCGTGGTCGAGTATCTCCACGCGGTGGCCGCCCGCCAGACGCTGGTGGACACCTTGCGGCGGTTCTTCGAGCATTACGACCTGCTGCTCACCCCAACCGTCTGCCTGCCGGCCTTCCCGCTCGGTGTCGTGGGCCCTCGCGAGGTGGCCGGCCGCGAGGTCACCCACCTTGGCTGGACGCTCTGCTACCCGTTCAACTACAGCGGCCAGCCGGCCGTCTCTGTTCCGGCGGGCTTCACGGCAAGCGGCCTTCCCGTCGGGCTGCAGATCGTCGGCCGCCGAGGGGAAGACACGCTCGTGCTTCGTGCCGCGGCCACGTTCGAGGTGCTCCGTCCGTGGGCCGCGCGTCGACCGAGCGAATCGTAGCCGGGTTACGATGTGTGCCCG